>NZ_CAXBOD010000020.1:0-68166 GCF_963977235.1 uncultured Albimonas sp. | reverse complement strand
CGCGATCCCAGTCGGCCAGCTCCGCCAGCCGGTTGTCGGCGATCACATAGGCCCGTTTCTCGGCCTCGCTCAGGTGGTCGAGCCGGATCGTCGGCACGCTCGCCATCCCCAGCCGCTTCGCGGCCTCCAGACGGCCATGCCCGGCGACGACGACGCCCTGCGCGTCGATCAGGATCGGGTTCACGAAACCGAAGCTGCGGATCGAGCCGGCGATCTTCTCGATCTGCTTGTCCGAATGCCGGCGCGCGTTGTTGGCGTAGGGCGCGAGCGTCCCCACGGGGCGCTCCTCCATGGCCAGCGTAGGCGCCAGGCGGCGAGGATCGATCGGGTCCGTCTCAGGGTGACGGCGAGCAGCACTGTTGCGAGCCATGACGGCCTCCAAGGTTGGCCGCCGAGGCGGCCGGAAGCTCCTCATGGGACGCGAGCGCACGCATGCCCTCGTCCCACGGACCGGAGGGTCCATGAGGAGCGGGGCGTTCTGTGCTGCTCTGTGCGGATCGCGCGTGCTGCTCGTGAAGGCGGGTGGTTTCAGCGAGATGGGAGAGCATCCTCCGCGCTAAAGAGGCGAACCGGATCTTTCTGTTGCACCCGGGTGCACTGCAGGCGGATCACGTCTCGGAGGCGCTCGCGCCATCGAAGGATGGAAGCCGTAGACCTGAGAAGGGCGCCGGAATGCTCGGCCACCTGGGCGGCGGGGATTGTCCTTCCCGGGCGGTGGCAAATCCCGCCACGGCGAGGTCCTCGGATCGGTTGGACGATCCGCAGGCGGGAGGATGTTCGGCGTGGAACGCTACGGGCGGGTTCGGTTCGCGGTTTTTCGAGATTGCCGGAGCCGGTGGGAAGCGGCGCGGCGGTTTTGACACGTAAACCGGATGGTGGCCCGAAGCGCGATGCGATTGGCCCTGAACCGCACCGGGTCTGCCGGAGGCTGATGTACTTTAGCTACGCGGCGACATCATGCGTTTCCAGCGCGTCGTAGAATGCGGCTTCGGCTTCAGCGCCCGGCACGTTGCCTTTGGGCTCCAGCAGGCGACGATTGTTGAACCAGTCGACCCATTCGAGGGTGGCGAACTCCACGGCCTCGGAGCTGCGCCACGGCCCGCGCCGGTGGATGACCTCCGCCTTGAAGAGGCCGTTGATCGTCTCAGCCAGGGCGTTGTCGTAGCTGTCGCCGACGGCGAGGCGGGACCGTGGCCCCGGTGGGGCCGCGCAAGCCCGCCGAGCGACCGAAGGCTCGATGCCCGCCTCCGCCAGGCGCTCGGTGTAGCGAATGGACAGATATTGGGCGGTCTCAACCGGTCGTCGCAACATCCTGCTGATGGAGGTTGCGATGACGACGAGGAAGAGGCGCTCGGACAAATCAGGGCGCGCGAAGCTATGCTCACCCGGCCGGCCCGATGCGGCGCGGCGCGAAGCGTTGGCGGCGTTCTGGGCAGCCATCGCAACAGGCGTCTCCACTGAGGCCGCGGCGGCGGCAGCGGGCGTTTCGTCCGCAGTCGGCGCCCGATGGTTCCGGAGGGCCGGCGGCATGGCGCCGACGCATCTGGCGGTTTCGGCGCCGCCGCCGACAGGTCGATTTCTGTCCTTCGCCGAGCGTGAGGAGATCGCGCTTGGACGCGCCATGGGCCTGGGCGTGCGCGACATCGCCAGGCGGCTGGGCCGGGCGCCTTCGACGATCTCGCGGGAGATCCGGCGCAATGCCGCGACCCGGAGCGGCGGCCTGGAATACAGGGCGAGCACGGCGCAATGGCATGCCGACCGCTCTGCTCGACGGCCCAAGGCCGCGAAGCTGTCGACGAACGTGGCTCTGCGCACCTATGTCGAAGATCGCCTCGCCGGCAGGATCTCGGCGCCGGGCGGACCCGCACTCGACGGGCCGACGACATCATGGAAGGGGCGTCGCCATGGCCGACGCCAGCCGAGGAGATGGGCGCGGGCATGGAGCCCGGAGCAGATCTCGCACAGGCTGCGCCACGACTTTCCCGAGGATCCGTCGATGCGCATCTCGCACGAGGCCATCTACCAGACGCTCTACGTTCAGTCCCGCGGGGGCCTGCGTCGCGAGCTCACGGCGTGCCTGCGGACGGGCCGGGCTCTGCGCGTTCCGCGGTCGCGGCTGGCCGGCCGCGGCAAATCCTTCGTCACCTCCGAGATCATGATCAGCGAGCGGCCGGCGGAGGCGGAGGATCGCGCCGTCCCCGGCCATTGGGAGGGCGACCTGATCATCGGCCTTCGCCGGTCGGCGATCGGGACGCTGGTCGAGCGCACGACGCTTCACGCTACTGCTGCACCTGCCGCCGATGGAGGGACACGGCGAGAAGCCGCGCACGAAGACCGGGCCGGCGACCGCCGGTCATGGCGCGGAGGCGGTCCGAGACGCCATCGCGCGCGCCATCGGCACGCTTCCGAAGCAGCTCCGCCGGTCGCTGGCCTGGGATCAGGGCGCGGAGATGGCGCGGCACGCCGAGTTGAAGATCCTGGCTGGCCTGCCGATCTACTTCTGCGATCCTCACAGCCCATGGCAGCGCGGCACGAATGAAAACACCAACGGCCTGCTGCGCCAGTACTTCCCGAAGGGCACGGACCTCTCCGCTCATGGGCCGGAGGAACTCGAGGCGGTCGCTGCCGCGCTCAACTCGAGGCCGCGCGCCTCACTGGGATGGCGGACGCCGGCGGAGGTGCTGGACGAGGTGCTGAGGCGGGGCGAAACTGCTGGTGTTGCGACGACCGGTTGAGACCGCCTTGCGATCCCCTGTCCGAGTGGTGAACCAGCCGCGCGCCAGGTCGTCTCTGGTGGACGGCCTGCTCCAGAGCGTCCAGCACGAAGCCCGCGTGCGCCGTGCGGCTGACGCGCCATCCCACGATCCGCCGGGCGAAGGCGTCCACGACGAAGGCGACATGGACGAAGCCCTGCCAGGTGGCGACATAGGCGAAGTCGCTGACCCACAGCATGTTCGGGGCCGGAACCCGGAACTGGCGGTTCACACGGTCCAGCGGGCATGGCGCGGCCTTGTCCGGGACCGTGGTCCTGAGCGGCTTCCCCCGGATCACCCCCTGAAGCCCAAGGTCCGTCATCAGACGCGCCACGGTGCAGCGGGCGACGTCGAAGCCTTCGCGCCTCAGCTGCCGCCAGACCTTGCGCACGCCGTAGACCCGGAAGGTCTCCTCGAAGACGCGCCGGATCTCCGGGCGCAGGGCATCGTCCCGCCGCGCCCGATCGGACCTGCGGGACGGCTCCGCCCGCTTGGCCAGATGATCGTAGTGGGTGGAAGGGGCGATCGGCAGCATCCGACAGGTCGGCTCGACCCCATGCTCCACCCGATAATCGTCGATGAAGGCGATCATGTCTTCGACCGGCGGTCGAGCTCCGCCTGCGCGAAATAGGCGCTGGCTTCGCGCAGAATCTCGTTGGCCTGGCGCAGCTCGCGGTTCTCCCGCTCCAGCGCCTTCATCTTCTCGGCCACCTCGGCCGGGACGCCTGAGCGGCGGCCGCCGTCGATCTTCGCCCGCTTGACCCATTCGTTCAGCGTCTGCGCCACGCAGCCGATCTTCGGGGCGATCGCCACGATCGCGGCCCAGCGGGAGCCGCGCTCCGCTTCGCTGTCCAGAACCAAGCGAACCGCTCGATCGCGAACCTCAGGGGAGAACCTGTTCGTCGTCTTGCTCATGGGGCTCCATCCTACTCAGGAAGTGAAGCCTCCGGCAGACCCGGCGCGGTTCAGTCCGGGGGATCCGGGCGCGACGCCCACGGCCCAGCAGCCGCTGGCATCTGGACGAGGTCTTCGTCCGAATTCAAGGTCGGTTCAACTCCGAGATCGAAGCTTGCGATTGCTGTATCGCCGCTCGGATGGCGTGCGTGGTCGTGGCGCTCCCGTGACGTACCTGGCCCATAGAGTCTCCTTCCATTCGGGGGAAAGGATCGCACCATCAAAACCTGGGACCAAACACCTAGCTAAAGATGAAGTCGTTCGCCTTGATCTCGTCCGGTTCGACGCCCTTCAGGATCACCTTGCCGCCGTCATAGACGACATGCACGTCGTCGCCCTTCTCGCGGATCTTGAGTTCCCGGAAGCCATCCACGCCTCGGACGAATTTGATCTTGTCGCGGCCGCCGAAGTCGGTGATCACGTTCCGGTCGCCATCCCCGGGCTTGAAGCGGAACGCGTCGGCCCCCTTGCCGCCGGTCGTCCGGTCGTTGCCCTTGCCGCCGACGAGCACGTCGTTTCCGCCGCCACCGAACAGGTGGTCTCGTCCCCCGCCGCCCACTAGAAGGTCGCGTCCGCCTCCGCCCAAGAGCCGGTCGTTGCCGCCTCCGCCGAAAAGGCTGTCATTGCCGCTGCCGCCGAAGAGGCGATCCGCGCCGCCCTGCCCGTAGAACAGGTCGTCGCCCTGGTCGCCGTAGAGACGGTCGCGGCCGCCGCCGCCGAACGCCGCATCGTCGCCGCGACCGCCGCGCAGGACATCCTTGCCGCCCAGGCCCACCAAGATGTCGTCGCCGCCCTGGCCGCGTAGTTCGCCGCCCGCACGGCGGGCCACCAGCACATCCGCCCCGCCGTCGCCGACGTAGACGCCGCCTCTGGGGTCGAGGATCCCCGCATGGGCCTCGCCCCACGTCGAGGCTATTCCGCGATCGAGATAGCTGAACGCGACGCGCCCGTCCTGGAGCAGCTCCAGGCGAGGCGCGTGCATGTCATAGCTTGCCCCCTTTGCCAGGGTCATGCGCGTTCCGACCGCGTCCCCGTCCTCGTCGAAGCGCTGGAGCAGGACGCGCTGCTTGTTGTTGGAGAGCCACGTCACCAGGAAGCCCCCGTCCTTGAGCGCCACCGCGTCGAGCGCATCGGAGCCGTCCGGGCGCTCCGGGCCGGGCCACTCGCCGCCGGTTGCGCCGACGACGGCGTCGTTCTTCGCCCGCGTCCCGTCGGGGCGGTAGACGTCCATCAGGACGCGGCAGTCCGGCTCGTTGAGGCCCCGGAAGATGTGGACCGAGGCCCAGCCGCCGCCGGCGAGACCGACGACCTGCGTGCCGGAGTCGTTGCCCGTCCTCGTCATGTCCCAGGTCAGCGCCGAGACCTCGCCGTCGGAGGTGATCCGCACATGGGCGGGGGCGGACCGATTGAGGTCGTGGGAGTTGGCCATGCCGCCGACGATCCACCCCCCGCCTGCAAGCGGCGCCACGTCCGTGGGCGTGAAGATGGCGTCGAGCACGTCGGCCATCAGCGAAACCTCGATGTGCAGCGAGGGATCCGACACGTCATAGATGTCGGCATGCGTGTTCCTGTGGACGACGCCGCGACTGGTGAACTGCCACCACGACGCCATCAGCGTGCGCCCGTCTTCACCCAGCGCTGCGACGCCTTCGGCTTCCGACGAGGCGGCTTTGGGTATCAGAGGGGTGCCTCCGCCCGTGGCCCGATAGTTGATGTTGTCAGGGTCATTGCGCACCGAATAGCCATCCGGCCCCAGGATGGCGAGCTGCGCCTGGATGGAGCGGTGGAGTGGTAGCTGCTCCACTCCTGGACGAGTCCGAAGCCGCTGTCGGCGAGGCCGAACAACTCCACATCGCGGATGTTGACGCTGCCCGAAAGCCCGTCCAGCCAGGACTCCAACCGGCCGAAGACGTCATAGACGTCGATGACCGTCTCAGAATTGCCGTCCTCGTTTCTCCAGATGTAGGCGACGGCGGTTCCTCCATCCGGCAACGCGGCGATGGAGGGGCTGTAGACGCGTCCGTAGCCGCCCGGCGTGGGCAATGCTCGCTTCCAATACGCTATGGGCATGTATTCGCTTCACTCTCCGGCTCTCGCGCACACGTAAGAGGTAGCTGATCGCAATCACAATCGGCTTCAGAGCGCCCTCGCAGCTGCGGTCGGGCGCGGTGGGCGACCGTTGCCATCATGCAACTCTGCGGGATGCGACGCCGCCACGGCGCCTCGCGCCTGGATCGCGCGCGCCCGGCGTAGACGCCGGAAGCCTGATCCGGCCCCAAGTGCCAGAGTCACACCACCAACCATCTTCCAGTGCGCCCATGGCAATTGACACGTAAACCCGATGGTCGCCCGGAGCGCGATGCGATAGGCTCGAGCATGCGTCGCATCTCGTACGCCCGCCACCGTTTCCCGCCGGCCATCATCCAGCACGCCGTCTGGTGCCGTCACTTGGCATTGTCACGTAGATGACCAGGCGCCCGCGAGCCGCACAGGGCCCGCCCTGAGGCGGTGGCGATCTCGCGCCAGGTCGCGAAGGCCTCCGCCCGGAGCGACTTCATCGTTCGGCGGGCGATCAGGTGGCGCTGGATGTCGAAGTGGTTGTAGGCGGCGGCGTGGGTCGACAAGAAACGCTGGGCTGAACCAGGCGATCCGACCCCGCGCCTTTGGCGCTCCCGCTTGCGGGTGGGTTGATGCGAAACCTCGGCCCGGTTGTTCGACTGGCCGCCGATCACGTGGCGCTCCTCCAGGGCGAGATCCCGCAAGGCCGCGCCGTAGGAGCGCAGCCGGTCGGTCACGATCGCGTCAGGTACGAAACCCTGCCGCTTCAGAAGCTTGCGCAGCAGCTTCAGCGCCGCCTTCCGGTCACGTCGCGGCTGAACGATCACCTCGAGCACCTCGCCCTCGTCATCAACGGCGCGCCAGAGATAGTGAAACCGGCCCTGAATTCGGATGAGGGCCTCGTCCAGATGCCAGCGGCTGCTCGGCCGCCTGCGCCCCGCCCGGATCCGCTGCGCGTAGGCGGCGCCGAACTTGAGCGTCCAGCGGCGGACGGTCTCGTAGGAGGCGTCGATGCCACGCTCTGCGAGCAGGTCCTCGACATCGCGATAGCTCAGGGCGAAGCGGAGGTAGAGCCAGACCGCGTGCTGGATGATGGCCGGCGGGAAGCGATGGCGGGCGTAGGAGATGCGGCGCATGCCCGGGGCCTATCGCATCGTGTTTCAGGGCGACAGCCGGTTTACGTGTCTAATTCCGTAGGCGGCATCGATGCCGCGCTCGTCGAGCAGGTCCTCGACATCGCGATAGCTCAGGTCAAACCGGAGATAGAGCGAGGCGGCGTGCTGGATGATAACCGGCGGGAAGCGCTGTAGGGCGTAGGAAAAGGGTCGCATGCCCGGGCATATCGTGCCGCGGCTCGAGCCGCCATCCGGTTTACGTGACAAAGCCCCCATTCTTGCCCGCCTGGGCACCCCAGCGCGAGCGCACCGAGTTGGACCTCGAGTCCGCCGGCGTGACCTCCGTCTTCTGGGCGATCGGCTTCCGGCCGGACTGGTCCTGAATCGAGGCGGACAACTTCGACGTGCGCGGCAAGCCCCGCCACCACCGCGGCGAGACCGCCCGTCGCGGGCTGCATTTCCTGGGTCTCGGCTGGCTGAACACCTGGGGATCCGGCCGCTTCCTGGGCATCGAGGAGGACAGCCGCTGGCTCGCCGGCCGCATCGCCGCTCAGATGGCCGGCGCGCCGAGCCTCGCGGACTGAGCCGGAAGCGATCCCGAGGGGCGCGGCGGTCATGCTGGAAATCGGCAAACGCCGCCCGTCTCTTGCAATCCTCCGCGCCGCCGATCCGGCAGGTTGGCCCCAGTCCTCCGGGGCGAGGATCGGACCAGCGGGAGCCGGGGCATGCCGGAAGAATACGGATCGCAACCGCGACGCGGCCGGAGGCGAGGGTGAGCGCCCCCGCGGAGCGGTGGTCTCGTGCGGCGGACCGGCTCGACGCGTGCCTGCCGCAGGCGAGCTCAGGCGATATCGGCTTCGCCGCGCAGGCGACGCTGGCGATGCTGTCTTCACTGCTCGCCGCCTTCGCGCTTGGGCTAGATCGACCCGACTGGGCGGCGGCGACGGCCTTCCTGATGGTGCAGGACACCGACGGTCAGGCCTTCTGGCGCGGGCTGACCCGGATCGGAGGGACGCTGGCGGGGATGGGCGCGGGGCTCGGTTTCCTCGCCTGCTTCGCGCAGGACGGCGCAGCGATGACGCTGGCGCTGGCGGCCTGGGGCGGCGCCTGCGCCTTTCTCGCCCGCGATCACGCGGTGCCCGACGCCTACGCCTGCGCGGTGGCCGCCTTGACCGCCGCGCTGGTGGTGCTGGGCGCCGTCGCGCGTCCGGACGCTCCGGCGATCCACATCGCTCTCGCGCGCGGGGCCGAGACCACCGTCGGGGTGCTCGCCAGCCTCGTGGTCGGATCGGCGCTGTTCCCGCGCCCTTCGGGCCCGGTGACGGCCGGACTGGCCGCGGCCGTGCGCGCCGACCTGACGGCCCATGCCCGGACGGTCCTCGCCCCTCTCCCGGCGGAGGGCGCCCCCGCCCTCGCCGGCGCGCCGTCCGCCGTTTTCGGTCCCGCCGAGCGCCGCCAGGCCGCTCAACGCCTGGCGGCGCTGGATATCGAGATCGAGGCGCTCGGACCTGAGGGCGCGGTCGGCCTGGGGCGGGCGCGAGCGGCGCGGGCCCTCTCGTCGCAGCTCGTGCTCGCCTTCGTCGAGTTCGACGCGCTGGCGCATCGTCTCCGCCGCTGCGGTCCCGACGGGCGGCTGAAGGAGCAGATCCGGCACGCCTGGCGAGAGGCGGAGGTGGGGCTCGCCGCCGGCGATCCGCGAGCGGCCGCGAGCCGGCTGGAGGACGTGGCCCGCAGCGTCTTCCCACTTGACGACCGGACCGACGTCCCAGGAGCGCAGGGCGGCGCCGCGCTGGCGCGGTGGCGGGCGCGGCGGGCGCTGCTGCGGCTGGCCGGCGTCCTGCGGGCGGAGGCCGGGGCGCTTGACCCCCGGGCCGCGCCCCTCTCGCCGACCGACGCGGCCGAGACCCGGCGCGCGCTGGCGCGGCGGGACCGGGGGCTCGCAGCCGTTCACGGGCTCCGGGTGGCGTTGGCCTATCTGCTGGCGCTGCTGGCCTGGCGCTGGTCGGGATGGGAGTCGGGCGGCCTCGCCGCCGCGCTGGCGGGCGGCATGACGACGATCGTCTCCATCGTGCTGCCGCGGGCGGCTCATGCGGGCGCGGGCCTACAGGTCGCCCTCGGCGTGTTGGCCGCCGCCGCGCCGCTCGCCGCGTTGCAGGCGGTCGCGCCGGGGTTGGAGGGAGCGGTCCCCTTCGCCCTCGTCTGCGCCCCGTTCCTGTTCGCCTTCAGCCTCATCGGCGCGCCGCGCGTCCGACGATTGACCGGCGTCGGCGCGATCTTCCTATTCAGTTTCGGCCTGGAGCCGGGGAACACAGGCTTCGCGCCGCCGCTCCAGCTCGCCAATACGGTTCTGGTGCTGCTGGCCGCCGCAGCGATCCAGCATCTCGCCCTGACCCTGGTGCTGCCCGAGACGCCGGAGCGCTCGCGCCGCCTGCTCGACCGGGGCATGCGCCGCCTGCTGGCCGAGGCCGCCCGCCGGCCGCCGCGGCGCCCGGCCGAGTTCGCAGCCACCGCCTTCGATCTGCTGGGCGACCATGCCGGGGCGCTCGACTTCGCCGACCCGGCCGATCGCCGGCGTCTGGCCCGCGTGTCGGCGGCGATCGTGCTGGGGGCCGAGCTGGTCGAGCTGAACCGCTATGCCATGGGGCCCGAGGCGTCCCAGCCGCTCGTCGCTCGTCTCGCTGATCTGCGCGCGACGCTCGCGGCGCTCGCCCTGCGGCCGTCACTTAACGCTGCGCCGCAGGATCTGCTGAGGGCCGATGCCGCCGTCGCGGCGCTGCGCAACCTTCAGGCGCAGGCGCCCGCGCCGGCGACGCGGGAGGCGCTGATGATCGCGCTGCATCTGCGCGAGACCCTGGCCGAGGACCGACTGTCCGAGCCCCCGCCCGCCAATCCAGATAAGGAGCCTGCCCGATGAAACACGAGCTCGCGTTTCAGGGGCTGCTCGCGCCCTCGCTGCTGCTGTGCATGGCGACGGGACTGATCCTTTGGACGCTGGTCGACCGGGCGCTGAGCGGGGCCGACCTGTGGCGCTGGTTCTGGCGCCCGCCGCTGGCCCGGCTGGCGCTGCTGGCCGCCCTGGTCGCCGCGGTCGCGCTGCTCGCGCCGGATTTCTGAGGGGACAACTATGCTCTATATCCGACTCGCGCTGACCTCGGCGTTGATCGCGCTGGCGACTGTGGGGGTCGCTCAGGTCTGGCAGGCCTGGTTCCAGGACGCCTGGACCCGGGACGGGCGGATCCAGGCCGACGTGATCTCTCTCGCCGCCGAGACCGCGGGCCGCGTGACCGCGGTGCACGCGGTCGAGAACCGCGCGGTCGTCGCCGGCGAGCTGCTGGTCGAAATCGATTCCCGCTCCTACCGCCTGGCCGTGGCGCGGGCCGAGGCCGCGCTGGCCGCGGCCCGCGCCGCCGCCGCGCGGACGCGGGTGGATGCGGAGCGCTTCGACCGCCTCGCCGCCCAGGGCTCCGCCGCCGTCAGCGCCGCGGACCGCGAACGGGCCGATGCGGCCCTCGCCACGGCGGAGGCCGAGGCGAGCGGCGCCGCGACGGCGCTGGAGGAGGCGCGGCTGGCGCTGGAACGGACCCAGGTGCGGGCCCCCGCGGACGGCACGGTGACCAACCTGCGCCTGCGCCCCGGCGACTACGCCAGTCCCGGCGCGACGTTGCTGGCGATGGTGGAGACCGGCACCTTCCGGGTGCAGGCCTACTTCCTGGAGACGAAGCTGCCGGGCATACGCCCCGGCGCGGCCGCGCGCATCCGGCTGATGAGCGGCGGCCCGGTCCTGACCGGCCACGTGCAGGGCCTGGCGCCGGCGATCGCGGACCTGGCCAATCCGGACGCTCCCTCGGGGCTGGCGGCGCCCGCGGCGAGCTTCGAATGGGTGCGTCTCGCCCGCCGAACCCCGGTGCGCATCGCGCTGGATCCGCTGCCTCCGGGGGTTGTGCTGGTGGCGGGAATGACCGCCTCTGTAACGGTGGAGGCGGCGCGGCCGTAGGGCGCGAGGACCGCGCCGTTCGCCTTCGCGATCTCAGCTGCGGCGGGCGTCCCGGACCGGCCGCTCGCGCGCCTGTCGCCGCCAGGCGCCGGGAGTGGTTCCCAGACGGCTGCGGAACAGGCGGGTCAGGTGCGCCTGGTCGGCGAGCCCGCACTGCGCGGCGATCCGGCCCAGCGGCTCGTCCGTCCCGGCGATAAGCCGGCAGGCATGGTCGAGCCGCCGGGCCAGGACCCAGGCATGGGGCGCGACGCCGAAGCTCTCCTTGAAGGCGCGGGCGAACTGGCTGGCCCCGAGCGACGCTTCCGCCGCCAGGCGTTCGACGGGCAGCGGCCCGTCGATGCCGGCCTCGACAAGCCGGCGAACGCGCCGCTCCTGCCATGGGGCGAGGCCGCCGCGCACGGCGCCGAAGCGCGCCGTTTCGTCGAGCAGTCGGTCCAGGCGGCCCAGCTCCTCGCGCGCACGGCGCGGATCATGCAGGAGGGCGGCGCGGATGCCGTCGAGCAGCGCGAAGGCCAGCGCCGGGGCCGCGGGCAGGTCGGGGGGTGAGGCGGCGTCGAAGGCCATCGGGTCGCTCCGTTCCGGAAAGGCTGAACATGCCCCAAGGCTAGGGGCGCCCTCGCCCGCGCGGCCATCGCACGCACGGCTGGGCAGGCCGCACCAAGGTCTCGCCGACCCCACCCCCGGGTATGAGCCGGACCGCAGGCGTCCGGCGGCGGGATTCGCCCGTCCGTCGGCGGCACGTTCAAGACGAGCCGGACGAAAGGCGTCACATCGAGGGCGTTCGACCTCGCCCAGCCTCGCGGCCCAGGCCGCCAACGGGAGCTATCGCATGTCCGCACTCGCCTCCGCCCTCTCCGCCCCGGTCTCTCCCGACGCCCGCGCCCTCGACGCCGGCCACGCCGACGCCCTGCTCGACGAGGCCCTGGCGGCCTCCTTCCCCGCCTCCGACCCGCCGGCGATCTTCGTGCCGAGCGACGCCCCCGCGCCGCCGAGCCAGGTGCGTGAGCGCCCCGCCGTCCGTCCCCTGGACGCGGCGCTGGCCGGACTGCTTGCGGACCTGACGGCGCTCTGGTTCCGGACCAAGGGCTTTCACTGGCATGTCTCGGGCCCCTCGTTCCGTGAGCTGCACCTGCTGTTCGACGCGCAGGCGGACCAGATCCTCGCTGCCGTTGATCCCGTCGCCGAACGCCTTCGGAAGCGCAATGCGAGGGCGCTGAGCGGGCTCGAGGAGGTCGCGACCCTCAGCCCCTTGGCGGGGGAGACGGACGCGGGCCTTGCCGCCGCCGAGATGGTCCGCCGCCTGCTGGATGACCACCGCGCGCTGCTCGCCCGGCTCGCCGCGGTCCGGCGCGCCGCCGAGGCGGAGGGCGACGAGGCGACGGCCTCGAAGGTGGACGACTGGACCGACGAGGCGGAGGAGCGCGCCTGGTTTCTCCGCGCCACCCTCGCCGAGGGCTGACGCGCCGGGCGGGGTTCACCTGCCGGGAGGATCGGCCCGCGCCGGGCCCCAGCTCAGCCGCACGCCGCGCGCCAGCTCAGCCGCACGCCGCGCCCCCGCCTCCGTGGCGGCGGCGCACGGCGCCGCGGCGGCGTCCTCGGCCGCGGGCAGCCGCACCACGAACCGCGCTCCGCCCTGCGGCGAAACCCCGGCGGCGATGTCGCCGCCGGCCGACTGGGCGAGGGTCCGGCAGATGCGCAGCCCGAGGCCCATGCCGCCCTGCTTGGTGGTGACGAAGGTCTCGAACAGACGCTCGCGCAGCTCGGGCGCGATGCCGGGGCCGTCGTCCTCGACGGCGATCTCGAGCATGCCGTCGCCGGCGGCAGCGACCCTGGCCACGATCCGACCGCCCACCCCGCTCGCGTGGATCGCCTCGGCTGCGTTGACGATCAGGTTGACGAACACCTGCTGAAGCTCGATCCGGTCGCCCAGGACCTTCGGCGCGTCGAGCGTGCAGACCGTCTCCAGCGCGGCCCCCCGAACCTCGAGGTCGCGGGCGAGCAGACGCGCGGTTTCGTCGAGGAGCGCGCCGAGGTCGATCGCCTCCGGCTCCCGCAGTTCCTTGCCGAGCTGGTCGCGGGTGCGCCGCACGATGCCCGCGACGCGCGCGGCGTTGGCCTCCAGACGATCGACGACGCGCAGCGCCTCCGCGACCGCCGGCGGGGTGCGCCCCAGCCAGCGGCGCACGGTCTGCACGTCCACCGTCATGCCCAGGATCGGCTGGTTGAGCTCGTGAGCGATCGAGGCCGACAGGGCGCCCAGCGTCACCGCGCGGTTGGCGCGGGCCAGCTCGTCCTGCGCCTCCAGCACCCGGGCCTGGGCGGCCTGCTGCTCGGTCAGGTCGAAGAAGGTGGTGATGGTGCGCACGCCGTCCGGCATCAGGTTCGCGCCGAACAACGTCGGCACGCGCGTCCCGTCGCGGGCCAGAAGCGTGCTGTCGCCCTTGAAATGGGTGCGCCTCTCGAAGAAGGCGCGCAGCTGGCGCTCGAACACGCGCCGCGGCTCGGCCGAGTTGTCGCGAGTGGGCTTCGCGACCAGCTCCGCCAGATCCTCGTATCCCAGCATCCGGGCGACCGCCTCGTTGACGCTGACCGTGCGGACGCCCGCGATGCAGCGGTCCACCAGCTCGGGATGCGCTCCGGCCCAGGCGTCGTAGTCGCGCCAGCCGTCGGCCATGGCAGCCTCGACGATCCGCACGGGTTCGGTCCAGTCCAGCTCGACATGCGCCACGTTGAGATCCTCGAGCAGGGCGCCGTAGCGGCCCTCGGCCAGCGAGAGCGCCGCCTCGCGGTCCCGGACCAGCGTCTCCAGCTCGGCGTTCAGACGCGAGATCTCCTCGCGCGCCTCGGTCTCGGCGTGCACGTCCATCGCCGCGCCGTGCCAGCCGATCAGCTCGCCGGTGTCGGGATCGCGCTCGGGATGCCGGTCGAAGGCCATCCAGCGCCAGACGCCGTCGCGCCGCCGGACCCGCAGCATCAGCCGGGGCAGATCCTCGTCCGGGCGGCGCGAGGCGAGGCGGGCGCGCAGCCGCGCGAGGTCCTGGGGATGCAGCACCTCGGACCAGGTCTGATCGGCGACGGCGCGGGCCGGATCGCGCCCGGTGAAGGTCTCGAACCAGCCGTTGATCCAGACCACGCGGTCCTGCGCGTCGGTGCGGAACAGGAACTGCGGCACGGTGTCGGTAAAGCGCCGCAGCGCGGCCTCGGCCTCCTCCACCGCGCAACGGGCCGCGTTCAGGCGCTGGCGCTGCAGCAGCAGCGCCGCCGTCAGGCCCAGCGCCAGCAGCGCGAACATAAGGCGCAGGGTGCTGGACGCGTCGGGGTCCGGCAGGTGGGTCAGCAGGAAGGACAGCATCGCAAGGCCGGCGCAGGCAGCGGTCCAGCCCAGCACCGCCCGCTCCCCTCGCCCGACCGAGCCCAGCGTCGGTGCCAGCACGTAGAGAACCGACACCGCCGCGTGGATCGGCAGCAGCGCGTCGACCGCGAACACCGCGCCCGCCACGACCGCGGCCGCCGTCGTTCCCGCGACGCGCACGCTTTCACTCGTCCACCCGCCCCGCACCGTCCGCTCCCTCGAATTGTCGCGCGATGCTAACAGGCAGAATGGCGTCCCGGAACTGACGAATTCCCGTCGATTCCGGTCATTGGCGCGAACGGACGAGCCGGGCGTCGAGCGCCAGCGCCGCCAGCTCGGCCGCCGCGGCGATGAGACCGATCGCCCACAGGGCCTGCGCCCCCAGCGCCGCCGCTCCGAGGGCGCTGCCGAGCGAGAAGCCGAAGTACATCGTCGAGGTGTTGAGGGCGAGCGCGACCGGCGCCTGCCCGGCCGGGCCTGCGGCCACCAGCCGGGCCATCTGGGCGGGAAAGAAGGACCAGACCGCGAAGCCCCACAACGCGATGGCGCCCAGCGCCAGCGGCGTCGCCTGCGGCTGCGGCGTCTCAGCCGCGGCGGCGAGCGCGAGATACGCCACCGCAAGCGCCGCGAGGGACGCGCGGGCCACGCGGTTCGAGCCGTGACGATCGTTCAGGGCGCCGCCGCACAGCACGCCGGCGGCCGCGAAAGCGCCCCACATCGAGACAGTCCAGCCGATCGCCGCAGCCTCGAAGCCAAGCGCGCGGCTCAGCCAGGCAGCGATGTAGGGGTAGGTCTCGTAGGCGCCGATCGACCACATCAGGGTGATGGCCAGCAGCCGGCGCACCGGAGCCTGGCGCGCCACCCCGAGCCGCTCGGCCAGCCCCGCCGCCGGCAGCCCGCGTCCACCCTCGGCGCGGATGCCCGCGAAGATGCCGCCGAAGGCCGCCGCCCCCAGCACGGCGACGCCCAGGAAGGTCGCGCGCCAGCCGAAGGCATGGCCCACCGCGGCGCCCAGCGGCAGACCCAGCGCGATGGCGAGCGTCATGCCGCCACTGACGATCCCCAGCGCCCGCCCGCGTCGCGCGGGCCCAGCCAGCGCCCCCGCCAGCGCGTTCGCCGCGGGGACATAGAGGCCCGCGCACACGGCCATGGCGATCCTCGCCCCCATCAGGCCCCAGAAGCCCGGGCCGAGCGCGGCGGCGAGGTTCGCCGCCGTGAACACCCCCATCGCCAAGAGCAGGACCGTGCGCCGGTTCAGCGCCCCAGTCAGGGCCGTCGACAGGGGCGAGGACAGCGCCAGCGCCAGGGTGAACGCCACGACCAGCGAGGCCGTCGCCGGCACGCTCAGCCCGAAGTCCTCGGCCATGGTCGGGAGCAGAGGCGCGATCATGAAGCCCTCGGCGCCAATGGCGAAGGTTCCCAGCGCCAGGATCGCTGCGGGGGCGAGCCTGCCCGGCCCCGCCCCACCGCCCTCGTCCGGCGCCTCGGGCCCGCGCGGTCCCGGGCGCGAGGTCGCGACACGGGCCAGCTCGGGCCCCGCGCGACGCGGATCGCCGGCGGCGAGGGGACCGGCGGCGACGCGGCGGAACGGATGGATCGACATGGCCCTGAGGCTCCTGCGAGGGAAGAGAAAAGGCCGGGCGCGGCGAGGGACAGGGCCGCGCCCGGCGCCGGACGCGGAGGCAGGCCGCGCCCGGGGACGGCGGGACCGGGGAGGTGGGCCCCGCCGAAGCGTCTCGGCCGTCTCGACCGCTCAGGGCCGCTCGACCGCTACGGCGATGCCCATGCCGCCGCCGATGCACAGGGTGACCAGCCCGCGGCGCTGGCCGGCGCGCGCCATGCCATGGATCAGCCGCGTCAGAAGGATCGCGCCGGTCGCGCCGATCGGGTGGCCGTGGGCGATGGCGCCCCCTTCGACGTTCACCACGTCCTCGGGCAGACCGAGCTCGTCGCAGACCGCGAGCGGGACGGCGGCGAAGGCCTCGTTTATCTCGACTCGCTCGAGGTCCGAGAGGCGCCAGCCTGCGCGCTCGAGCGCGATGCGTACCGCGGGGATCGGACCGAGTCCGAAGAGCCCGGGTTCGACCGCCGCGACGCCCCAGGAGATGAGCCGCGCGGCGGGCGCGAGGCCCTCGGCCTCAGCCCAGGCCCGGTCCGCGACGATCATCGCAGCGGCGCCGGCGCTCAGGCCCGGCGCGTTTCCCGCGGTCAGCGTGCCGCCGGCGCGGAAGGCGGGCTTCAGGGCGGCCAGCCCCTCGGCCGTGGTCTCGGGCCGCGGGGACTCGTCGACTGCGAACAGGGTCGTGCCGTAGCGCGCCTTGATGGGCGTGCCCACGATCTCGGGCGCGAACAGGAACGCGTCGCGGGCGGCGGCGAAGCGCTTCTGCGAGCGCAGGGCCCACGCGTCCTGCCGCTCGCGGCTCAGGCCCTGGCGCGCGACAAGGTCCTCGGTATGCCAGCCGGAGTGCTCGCCCGAGAAGGCGTCGGAAAGGCCGTCGCGCAGCATCGCGTCCTGGATCTCGGCCGGGCCCATGCGATAGCCGAACCGCCCGCGGTCGAGCAGGTAGGGCGCGCGGTCCATCGCCTCGAACCCGCCGGCCACCGCGACGCGGTGCTGGCCCGACAGGATCTCCTGCGCCGCGGTGACGATCGCCTGCGCGCCGGACCCGCAGACCCGGTTCACGGTCATCGCGGGTACCGACACCGGCAGCCCGCCGGCGCGCGCCGCCTGCCGGGCTGGGTTCATGCCTTGCCCCGCCTGGATCACCGAACCGAGGATCGCGCCCCCGACCTTCTCGGGCGCCAGGCGGGCGCGGCGCAGGGTCTCGGCAATGACGAGGCCGCCCAGTTCGACGGCGGAGGTGTCCTTCAGGGCGCCGCCGAACTTGCCGATGGCGGTGCGCACGGGGTGGGCGAGAATGATCTCGGGTCGGGTCATGATCCGCACCTCAGGCCAGGAAACGGTCGATCTGGAACGCGAAGTCCTCGATCTCCTGAAACAGGAAGCCGTGGCCGGCGTCCGGATAGAGGATCAGCTTCGCGTGCGGCGCCTCCTGCGAGAGCACGTAGGAGCGATAGGCCGGCAGCATCACGTCATGGGCGCCGTTGGCGACCAGCGCCGGCTGAACCAGGTTCGGGAGCCGGTCGCGCACGCCCCCCCAGGCGGCGATGGCCTTCATCTGCGCGAGCGCCGAAGCGGCGGAGGTCAGCGGGCCCCGGCCGGCCTGCCCCGAGATCCGGCGCAGCGAGGCGCGGCCCTTCGCGACCGCGGTCTCGGTCTCCGGGTGAAACAGGAACAGGAAGTCCGCCTCGTCATTCGCGCCGCGGGTCATGACCTCGCGCACCTTGGGGTGCGGCTGAGGGCCGTCCGGGACGCCGCCGGGGCTGGACCCCGCCACGATCAGCCGCCGGACGTGGTCGGGGAAGTCCAGCGCCAGCTGCTGGGCGACGATGCCGCCCAGCGACCAGCCGAGCACGTCGACCTGCGGCAGGCCGAGCCGGTCGACGAGCTCGGCCGCGAGCGCGGCCATGCCCTCGACCGTCTCCGGGACCTCGCCGCCGGACCGCCCGATCCCGGCGCTGTCGAAGCGGATCACTCTGCGCCGGGCGGCGAGAGCCTGGACGAACGCCGGATCCCAGTCGTCCAGGGTTCCGCGGAACCGCTGCAGCAGCAGAAGCGCAGGAGCTGGGGGAATGCGGTCGCCGGGACCGTCCTCGCGCCAGGCGAGGCGTCCGCGGGAGGAGTCCAACCACCGGATCGGGTCGGGTTGCGTCATCTCGGGATCTCCTGTTCCGCCAGGGGAGGCCGGCAGATGACAGGAAGCTGGACCGGATGCGGCTGGAAACCTACATATACGACGGTTCAGGACAAGCCGCCTGCGGTCGGGGCCGCGTCGCGATACGGGGCCCGACCGGACCTGTCACGCGACCTCGGCGTCGTCGTCGCCGTTCAGGAGGCGCAGGCTGCGACGCAGGCTCTGCGGGGGCTGACCGTAGGCCCGCAGGAAGGCGCGGCGCATTCGATCGCGGTCGGCAAACCCGGCCTCTCGCGCCACCTCGTCCATCGAGAGGCGGCCCTCCTCCAGCAGGGACCAGGCGGTTTCCAGCCGCAGGCGCTCCACCGCTTTGGCGGGCGACTGGCCGGTTTCCTCGCGGAACAGGCGGCTGAACTGGCGCGGGCTGAGGCTCGCGGCCTGCGCCAGCTCGTCGACGGTCAACGGGTTCTTCAGGTGCTCGCGCGCATGGATCAAGGCCCGGCGGATGCGGTCCGACCGCGGCTCGAGCTCCAGCAGAGTGGAGAACTGGGACTGGCCGCCAGGACGGCGGTGGTAAATCACGAGCCGTCGCGCCACCGAGCGGGCGACCTCCGCCCCCAGGTCGTCCTCGACAAGCGCCAGCGTCATATCGATGCCCGCCGTCATCCCGGCCGAGGTCCAGATCGGCCCGTCGGCGATGAATATCCGATCCTCGTTCACCCGGATGCCGGGGTGCATCTGCTGCAGCCTGCGGGCGTGCGCCCAATGGGTCGTGGCCGCGCGCCCGTCCAGGAGCCCCGCCTCGGCCAGCGCAAAGGCGCCCGTGCACACGCCCGCTACGCGCCGCGACTCGGACCCAGCCCGGGCGATCCAGTCGCGCGCTGCGGGCGACAATCCCTTGGGGCGAACCTCGCCGATGACGAGCAGCGTGTCGGGGTGCTCCGCCATCGCCTCGGTCTCGACCCGCGGGCCGAGGGAAGAGCGCGCCGGGCGTCCGTCCTCCGCGACGACCGCCACGCGGTAGACCTCGCGCCCCAGCTGGATATTGGCGAACTCGAACGGGGCCAGGGCTGCGAGGCCCATCAATTGGAACCCGTCCTTCAGGAACAGCGAGATCCGTCGCATCGTATGGTCCGGCTCCGATCTTGGACGCGAGCGGGCAGGCGCCCTCGGCGCCGGCGTCTGGATCGAGGCGGCCGCAGGCATGGCTGATATATACGCTTGTATGAGATCTCAGACAAGCGCCCGAGGGACTATCCTGCATCGGCGTCGGCGGACCGGCCGGCGCGAGACGCAAACCCACAGGAGCGATCCCATGACCTTCCCCTCCGGTTCGGTGCTGATCACCGGCGCCTCCTCGGGCATCGGCGCCGTCTATGCGGACCGCCTCGCCGCCCGCGGCCACGACCTGATCCTGGTCGCGCGCAACGAGCTGAAGCTGACCGCCCAGGCCGAGGCCCTGCGCGACCGTCATGGCGTCCAGGTCCGCGTCGCGCCGGCCGACCTGTCCACGGCCAAGGGCGTCGCCGAAATCGAGGCGCTGCTGATCCGGCAACCCGGGGTGGTGGGCTTGATCAACAACGCCGGCATCGGCGCCGTGGGCAAGCTGCTCGACAGCGATCCTGACGAGATGGAGCGCATGGTGACCCTGAACGCCGCCGCGCCCATGCGCCTGGCCCTGGCCGCGGCGCGGGCCTTCTCGGCTCATCGGCGCGGGGCGATCGTGAACATCTCCTCGATCGTCGCGATCGGGCCCGAGATCCTGAACGGCGTCTACGGGGGGACCAAGGCCTTCATGCTCGCCTTCTCGCGCTCGCTGGCGGCGGAGCTCGCCGATGCCGGCGTGCAGGTGCAGTGCGTGCTCCCCGGCGCCACCGGCACGGCCTTCTGGCAGATGCCCGGCGCTTCGATCGAGGCGCTGCCGAAGGCCTGGGTGATGACTCCCGAGGACCTGGTGGATGCGGCCCTGACGGGCTTCGACCGCGGCGAGTTCGCCACCCTGCCTTCCCTCGCCGACCCGGCCGAGTGGAATGCGTGGGAGCATGCGCGAGAGGCGATGCTGCCGCATCTGTCCTCCGCCTCGGTCGCCCCGCGCTACCGGGCCGAGGCCCGGGCCGGGGCCGCCGCGCGCGGCTGACCCGCCCGCCCCCTTCCCAACCGCCTCTTCCCGACTGCGTCCCCCGTTCCCGGGGGCCGCCCACGCGGGTCCGCATCGCCGGCGGGACGGACCCGCGCCCCTGACCGAAAGGACATGCCATGCACATGATGGACTGGAACGGCTACCGCGACCAGGTGCTCGCCGGGGTCGGCGAGCTCGGCAAGCTCAGCCCCGACACCACGCGGGGCTACATGACGCTCGGCGGCGCCGGCGCGAAGACCGGCCATCTGGAGGCGAAGACGCGCGAGCTGATCGCGCTCGCCTGCGCCGTGACCCTGCGCTGCGACGGCTGCATCACGGTGCATTCCGAGGCCGCCCGCAAGCTGGGCGCGACCCCCGAGGAGGTCGCCGAGGCGCTGGGCGTCGCCGTGTCGCTGAACGCGGGCGCGGCGCTGGTCTATTCGACCCGCACGCTCGACGCCTTCGCCGCGGCGGGCGACGCCGGACCAAACGAGCCCTGATTGAGGTCGCGCCCCGCGGGACCGGCTGCGGGGCGCTTTCCGAAGGGCCCCGCGGCGAAGTGTAATGCGCCCTACCGCAGGTCCAGCAGCCGGGCCTTGTGGATCAGGTCCGCCACGGTGCGCGCCTTCAGCTTCCGGAACGCCGAGGAGCGGTGCATCTTCACCGTGATCTCGGCGATCCCCAGCTCCCAGGCGATCTGCTTGTTCAGGAGCCCGCGGTCCACCCCCTGCAGCACCTCGATCTCGCGCGGGGTCAGGGCCTCGGCCAAGCGGCGCAGCTCCCGCATCTGGGCGTCGGCGGCGCGGCGCGCCGCGTCGTCGCGCAGAGCCTCGGCGACGGCGTCCAGCAACTCCTGGTCGCGGAACGGCTTGGGCAGGAAATTCACCGCCCCCAGGCGCATCGCGCGCACCGACATCGGCACGTCGGCATGGCCGGTGATGAAGATGATCGGGGGGGCCGAGCCCTGCGCGCGCAGCCGCGACTGGAAGTCCAGCCCGCTCTCGCCGGGCATGCGAACGTCCAGTACCAGGCACGAGGTCCGCTCGGGCAGCCCCGCGGCGATCAGCTCGCGGGTCGAGGCGAAGCAGGCGACCTCAATCCCCACCGAGCTGAACAGGTCGCCCAGGCTCTCGCGCACCAGCGGGTCGTCGTCGACGATCATCACCAGCGCGTCGGACAGGTCCGTCGCCTCGGCCTCGCCGCCCGGACCGGCCGCGTCCCGCCTGTCGCTCATCGTATGCGCCTTCATCGGGGTCTCCCTCGCCGGGCGGCGCGGAACCGCATCGCCTCGCGTCGAGGGAAAGGCTACCGAGGGCCGCGCCCCCGCGCAAACGATCCGGCGTCATACCGGGGTATGGATTGCCCGGAGCGCGCCGAAACGGGATGGGGGACGAAAGGCCCTTGCGCCGGAGGAACTTGCAGGTGGGTGTCCCGCCGTTGATCTCGATCGTCGATGACGACGACGGCGTACGCCTCGCCCTGCGCGACCTGCTCGCCTCGAACGACTGGAGGGTGGCGGACTTCGCCTCGCCCCAGCTCTTCCTCGCCGATCCGGCGAGCCGGGCGAGCGTCTGCGTGATCTCCGATCTGCAGATGCCGGACATGGACGGGCTGGCCCTGCATCGCGCCCTGCGCGCTCGCGGGACGGCGCCCCCGCTGCTGCTGATCACCGCCTTCGCCTCGCCCCTGGTGCGCACCCGGGCGGCCCGCCAGGGCGTCGCGGCGGTCCTGGAGAAGCCGTTCGATCCCGCGCTGCTGTTCGCCGCGCTCGCCCGCGCGACGGGGCGCGGCTGAGGCGCGATCCGGGCCGGGCGGCCGGCGGGCGAAGGCGGGGCCCCGAACGGGGCGCCCTCCAGTCTGGCGCAGCCTCTACGGCCGTATGATGGCGGCGGGGGGCGCGGCGCTCCTACCCTGGCTGCGTCGGGGCGAACCGCTCCGGCGCTTCCAGCCAGCCCGGAGACCCGCCATGAAGCTCACCGTCAATGGAACCGCCCATGAGGTGGACGTCGAGCCCGAGACGCCCCTGCTGTTCGTGCTGCGCGACACGCTGGGCCTGACCGGGACCAAGTACGGCTGCGGGGTCGCGATGTGCGGCGCCTGCACGGTGCTGGTCGACGGGCAGGCCACGCGGTCCTGCCAGTTCCCGGTCGATGCGGTCGGCGACAGCGAGATCGCCACCATCGAGGCGATCGAGGCCGATCCCGTCGGCGCCAAGGTGGTCGAGGCGTGGGTCGGGATCGAGGTTCCCCAGTGCGGCTACTGCCAGTCGGGCCAGGTGATGGCCGCGACGGCCCTGCTGAAGGAAACCCCGGCGCCGACGGACGAGGACATCGCCGCGGCGATGACCAACCTGTGCCGCTGCGGGACCTACAACGCCGTGGCGGACGCGATCCGCAAGGCCGCCGCCTGAGCCCCCCTCCGAGACCGGGAACCCCTACGATGATCCGCACCCTCCGCCCCTCCGCTTCCGGCCTTTCGCGCCGCGCTTTCCTGGCGACGTCCGGCGCGCTGACGCTGGCCGTCTCGCTGCCGGCCTCGCGGGTCCTCGCGCAGGCCGCCGCCGCCGTGCCCGCGCCGGGAACCCGGGTGACGGCCTTTCTCGAGATCCGGCCCGACGGGACCGTCCGCCTGCTGAGCCCCTTCGTCGAGGGCGGCCAGGGCATCGCCACCGGCATGGCCCAGATCGTGGCCGAGGAGCTGGACGCCGCGCCCTCCCGGTTCGAGGTCGACTGCGCCCCCCCGGGGCCCGACTACCTGTTCATCGGCGGCCTGCGCTTCACCGGCGGCAGCTTCTCGACCCGCACCAGCTATGAGCTGATGCGCCGGGTCGGGGCCGCCGCGCGCGACATGCTGATGCGCACGGCCGCGGCCCGCATGGGCGTGCCGAAGACCGAGCTGACCACGGACGACGGCCGGGTGATCCACACCCTGACCGGCCGGTTTCTGGGCTATGGCGAGCTTGCCGGCGAAGCCATGGCGCTCGACCCCGATCTGGAGGTTCCGCTGCGCGATCCCGCGTCCTTCCGCTGGATCGGCAAGGAGACGCCGCGCCTCGACATGCGGGCCAAGTCGACCGGCACGGCGAAATACGCCATCGACCTGGTCGAGCCGGGGATGCTGTTCGCCGCAGTGGTCCACGCGCCCTTCCTGGGGACGCGGCCCCTGTCGGTGGCCAACGAGGCCGCGGTGAGGGCGATGCCCGGCGTCCACTCGCTGCATCTGCTCGACGGCGCCGTGGCGGTCTGTGCCGACAGCTGGTGGCGCGCGCGCCAGGCGGTCGAGGCGGCCGAGGCGACGTGGTCCGAACCGGAGGCTACGGGCATCGAGAGCGCTTCGGCCGACTTTTCCTCGGCCGGGATGCTGGCGGCGCTCCGCGCCTGGGACGGCGAGACGCTGGAGGCGGAGGCCGTCGGCGACGCCCCCGGGGCGCTCGCCGGCGCAGCGAAGGCTATCGAGGCCGACTACGACGTCCCCTACCTCAACCACGCCCAGCTGGAGCCGCCCTCGGCGCTGGCGAAGTTCGACCCCGACGGCGCCCTGCACCTGTGGCTGCCCAACCAGGCGCCGGAGATGTTCCAGGCCTCCGCCGCCGCCGTCGCGGGGATCGAGCCCTCTCGGGTCCATATCCATTCGCCGATCCTGGGCGGCTTCTTCGGGCGACACTTCGTTTACGGCCCCGGCAACCCCTACCCGCAGGCGATCCAGCTCGCGAAAGCCACGGGCAGGCCGGTGAAGCTGGTCTGGAGCCGGGAGGAGGAGTTCGCCATGGACGCGCTGCGCCCGCTCTCCGCCACCCGGTTCCGCGGCGCCGTCGGCCCCGACGGACTGCCGCTCGCGATCGAGGCGCACACCGTCGGCGAGGGCCCCATGGGGCGCTACTTCGGGGTCGGCCCGGTGGATTCCTCGGCGGTCGAGGGGATCGTCGAGAAGCCCTACGCTATCCCCAACCGGCGCATGGTCTATGGAAAGCTGCCCCACCCGGTGACCATCGCCTTCTGGCGCTCGGTCGGGCACTCGATGAACGACTTCTTCTACGAATCCTTCCTCGACGAACTGGCCGAGGCCGGCGCCCAGGATCCGTTCCAAATGCGCCGGACGCTGCTGGCGAAGGACGCCCGTCGCCTGCGGCTGCTGGACGAGGTCGCGGACCTGTCCGGCGGCTGGAAGCGGGGCCCCTACGAGGTCGAGGGCGAGACGCGCGCCCGCGGCGTCGCCATGGCCTCGCCCTTCGGGTCCGAGACGGCGACCGTCGCCGAGGTCTCGGTCCGGGACGGCGAGGTGAAGGTGCATGACGTCTGGGTCGCCTTCGACCCCGGCTCGGTCGTCAATCCGAAGATCGTGCGCCGGCAGGTGGAGTCGGCCGTCGCGCTGGGGCTTTCCCAGACACTCGTCGAACAGGCGGTCTACGAGGACGGCCGCCGGCGGGACGCCAATTTCGACACCTACGCGATCCTCGACCGCAGCCGGATGCCGCGCGTGCATGTCCGCATCGTGGAAAGCGGCGCGCCGATGGGCGGGGTGGGGGAACCCGGGCTGCCCGGCGTGCCCCCGGCCGTCGCCAACGCCGTGGCCGCCCTGACCGGCCGGCGACCGCGCACCCTGCCGCTCAGCTCCATGACCTTCTCCTGACCGGCCCTGTCCCGAAAGGCAAAGCCATGACCATCCCCTCCGCCTATGCCGACCCGGCCGAGCCGGCGCTGCCGAAGGCGCCCTTCGCGCTGGACGCGGCCCGCGCCGCCCTGGTGCTGACCGATCCCCAGATCGACTTCCTCTCGCCCCAGGGCGCCGCCTGGGGCGCCTTCGGCGCCAGCGCGACGCAGCACGGGACCGTCCCCAACCTGCGCCGGCTGATGGAGGCGGCGAAGTCGGCCGAGATCCCTGTGGTGATCTCGCCCCACTACTACTACCCCCACGACCACGCCCATGGCTTCGCAGGGCCGGCCGAGCGGCTGATGCACCACCTGGGCATGTTCGAACGCCGCCACCCGCTGTCAGTCGAGGGCTTCGAGGGCTCGGGCGCCGACTGGCTGCCCGAACTGCGCGACCTGATCGAGGACGGACGCACTGTGGTCTGCTCGCCGCACAAGGTCGCCGGGCCGCAGACCAACGACACGATCTTCCAGCTGCGCAAGCTGGGCGTGGACCAGGTGGTGCTGGCGGGCATGGCGGCGAATTTCTGCGTCGACAGCCACCTGCGCGACTTCGTCGAGCATGGGTTCGAGGTCGCCGTGGTCCGCGACGCCACCGCCGGCGCGCAGCTGCCCGAGGGCGACGGCTATGCCGCCGCGCTGTTCAACTTCCGCTGGTTCGCCCATGCCCTGTGGACGACCGATGAGGCTACGGCGATCATGGCCGGCGACGCGGCGGCGCGCGCCGCCTGACCGCCCGGCCGCGGGAGGCGCGCGCCGGGCCCCCCTCGGAGCCGCCTGCCCTGGGGCAGGCGAGCTCCCGGGTCGAGCCGGGGGCGCGTCTCGCCGCGTGCGCGCCCCCGACGCCGGGCAGGCGTCGGGGGGGACCGGAACGAACAGGGAGACCACGCCATGCGCAGCGAGCGTTTCGACTTTCACGGCCATGACGGCGACGCCCTGGCGGGGCGGCTGGATCTGCCGGACGGGCCGCCGCTGGGCTTCGCGCTCTTCGCGCACTGCTTCTCCTGCTCCAAGGACCTGCACGCCTCGCGCCGGGTGGCGGCCGCGCTGGCGGGGCGGGGCTGGGGGGTGCTGCGCTTCGACTTCACCGGGCTGGGCGGCTCGGGGGGCGACTTCGCCAACACCTCCTTCTCTTCGAACGTCGCGGATCTGATCACTGCGGCCGAGGCGATGGCGAGGGCCGGTCGCCCGGTCTCGCTTCTGGTCGGCCATTCGCTGGGGGGCGCGGCCGTGCTGGCGGCCGCGAGACGCCTTTCCCAGGTCGCGGCCGTCGCGACCATCGCCGCGCCCTCGGACGTGGCACATGTGCTGGGGCAGCTCGGCTCCGACCTCGAGACCGTGGAGCGGGAGGGCGAGGCGCAGGTCACGCTCGCCGGCCGCCCCTTCCGCCTGCGCCGCGACTTCGTCGAGGACGCCCGCAGACAGCGCCTGGCGCAGGCGGTGCGCGAGCTGCGCCGGCCGCTGATGATCCTGCATTCGCCGACCGACGCGCTGGTCGACGTCGACCACGCGCGGCGCCTCTACGAAGGCGCGCGGCAGCCCAAGAGCTTCGTCTCCCTCGACGGCGCCTCGCATCTGCTGGACGATCCCGAAGACGCCGAGTTCGCCGCGGGCGTCATCGCCGCCTGGGCCGGGCGCTACCTGCCGCCGCCCGCGGCCGATCCCTGGCCAGAATCGCCCCCCGGCGGCGGCGCGGCGCGGGCGCTGGACCCCGCCCCGTTCCGGCTCGCGGTCGCCTCGGGCGCGCACCGGATGCTGGCCGACGAGCCGGAGGCACAGGGCGGCGCCGACGCCGGTCCCTCGCCCTACGACTTCCTCGCCATCGCGCTCGCGGCCTGCACCGCGATGACCCTGCGCCTCTACGCCGCCCGCAAAGGCTGGGAGCTGGGGGCGCTGGAGGTGAGCGTCACCCACGATAAGGTCCACGCCGACGATTGCGGCGCCTGCGTCGACCTCGGGCTGGAGGGCAAGGTGGACCGCTTCGCCCGGGTGATCCACGTCGGCGCCGACATCCCGCAAGAGGTCCGCGACCGCCTGGTCGAGATCGCCGGCAAGTGCCCCGTCCACCGCACGCTCGAGGCCCGGGCGGCGGTCGAGACGCAGGTGGCGACTCGCGTCTGACCGCCGCCGCCTTGCACGGAGGCCGAAGGGCGGGCGAGATGGCGGGGCCATTCTTCGGAGACGCCGCACGATGCTCCTCGACCAGCTCCGCGTGTTCCTGCGCATCTGCGAACTCGGCAGTCTCGCCGCCGCGGGGCGCGCGCTGGGCCTCGCGCCCGCCACGGTGTCCGAGCGGCTTTCGGCGCTCGAGGCCCATTACGGGGCGAACCTGATCCAGCGCACCACCCGCGCCTTGAGCCTCACCGAGGAGGGGCGGATCCTGGCCGAGGCCGCGCCCCGCCTGCTCGCCGAGGCCGAGGAGATCGAGACGCGCCTGCGCCACGGCGCGCAGGAGGTCTCCGGCCCGATCCGCCTCAGCGCGCCGCTGGACCTTGGCCGCAACCGGGTCGCTCGGATCCTGGAGGCGTTCCAGGAGGCGCACCCGCGGGTGGTGATCGACCTGCACCTCTCCGACGCCTACGTGGACCTCGCGGCCCAAGGCTTCGACCTGGCGGTGCGCTACGGGGACCTGGCGGACAGCGCGCTGCGTGTGCGCCGGCTCGCGCCCAGCGCACGGATCGTCTGCGCGGCGCCGTCCTACCTCGCCCGACGCGGGCGTCCGGAGCGGCCGGAGGACCTGGCCCGCCACGATTGCCTCGGGATGCGCTTCGGCGCACTGACCGACAGCATCTGGCCCTTCGTGATCGAGGGAAAGCAGCGGCAGGTGGTCGTGCATCCCCGCCTTCAGGCGAACGACGGCGGCTTGGTGCGGGCGTGGTGCGTGGCTGGCCGAGGGCTGGCGCGCAAGGCCTGGTGGGACGTGGCCGACGATCTCGCCGCGGGTCGCCTGGTGCCCCTGCTGCGGGCATACGAGACGCCGGCGATCGGCCTGCAGCTCGTATATCCGAAGGACCGCGGCCGCATTCGGCGCGTCGCCCTGCTGATCGAGGCGCTGGCCGTGGGCTTCAAGGCATAGGGCGCACTTCAATTCGCCGGGCGGCGGGGCCGGCGGCGGAGGCCGGGCCTGGGCGGGGGCCGGCCCGACGCGCCTGCCCCAGCCCAGGCCCGCGATCATCAGCCAGCGGCGACGAAGGCCAGCAGGTCGCGGTTGATCACCTCGGCATGCACCGTCGCCATGCCGTGGGGATAGCCCTCGTAGGCCTTCAGCTCGCCATTCTTCAGCAGCTTGGCCGAAAGCGCGGCGGAGTCGTCGAAGGGCACCACCTGGTCGTCGCGGCCGTGCATCACCAGGGTCGGGACCTCGATGGTCTTCAGGTCCTGCGTGAAGTCGGTTTCCGAGAAGGCCTTGATGCAGTCGTAGTGGGCCTTGGCCGAGCCCTCCATCCCCTGTCGCCACCAGTTGCGGATCAGGCCCTGGCTGACCTCCGCCCCCTCGCGATTGAAGCCGTAGAAGGGGCCGGAGGCGACGTCGAGGTAGAACTGCGGCCGGTTCGTCGCCAGCGCCTTGCGGAAGCCGTCGAAGACCTCGATTGGCGTGCCGCCGGGGTTGGCGGCCGATCTGACCATCACCGGCGGCACCGCGCCGATCAACACCAGCTTCGCCAC
This sequence comes from uncultured Albimonas sp., assembly GCF_963977235.1. Classification (NCBI taxonomy): domain Bacteria; kingdom Pseudomonadati; phylum Pseudomonadota; class Alphaproteobacteria; order Rhodobacterales; family Paracoccaceae; genus Albimonas; species uncultured Albimonas sp. The sequence goes on along the minus strand of NZ_CAXBOD010000020.1, from coordinate 39,751 downwards.
CCGGCCGGGTTTCGCGCGGGCCACGTAGCGCGCCGCTTCGCCGCCGCCGGTGGAGTGGCCGACATGCACGGCGCCCTTCAGGTCCAGCGCGTCGGTCAGCGCCGCCACGTCGGCGGCGTAGGTGTCCATCTCGTTGCCCTCCTCGGTCCAGCCGGAGCGGCCGTGACCGCGACGGTCATGGGCGATCACGCGGAAGCCCTCGCCAAGGAAGTGCAACATCTGCGCGTCCCACTCGTCGCCCGTGAGGGGCCAGCCGTGATGGAAGACGATTGGGGTCGCGGTCTTCGGCCCCCAGTCCTTGTAGAAGATAGGGGTTCCGTCGGCGGCGTCGATGAAGCTCATGTCTCTGTCCTTGAGGTCGGGGGTGGGAACGGCGGCCTGCGCGAGCGCGCCCGAGCGGGCGAGCAGCGCGAGGCCCGCGCCGCCGAGCATCGCGGCGCGGCGGCTGACGAGGAGGGAGGGAAGGGCGTCCAAGGCGATCTCCTGTCCACAAGCCGCGGTGCGCGGCGCAGGCGGGGGCGAGCCGCGCAGACAGCGGCCCGGCGACCCCGTTGTGCCCCGGATCTTCGCGACGCGCCGTCATCCGCCCGTCTGGCCGACCGATACCCGGGTAGAGGCCGCAGGCCGGGGGGCCGCTGCAAACGCCTGATGCGCTTGACGAATATCCGCCGGCTTGGGGCGACCTGTGCCGAGGTATGGCTGGCCTGACCCGACGCCTCTGCGGACGCTTCCCCATCCCCCCGGATCGAGGAGACCGCTCCATGCATACCGTTCCCCATCCGACGCCCGCCGGCGAGGCCCGGCCCGTCTCCCCCCGCCTCCTGCGCGCCGCCCCGCCGCCGGCGCCGCCGTTCGCCGGGTCCGGCGGCGGGGCGCCGGCGCGACCGTCGGCGCCGGGGCGCCCGCCCCTCGGCTCCGGCCGGACGGCGCGGCTCGCCTTCGTCGCTGTGACGCTGGCGCTGCCGCCCTGGACGACCGAGGCCGGTCCGACGGCTCCCGGCCCCGTGCCCGTCGAGGTGTTCGCCGAGATCGACGGCGCCATGCCCACCGGCGTCGCCGCCACGCCCGACGGGCGCCTGTTCCTCACCTGGCCGAAGTGGGGCGACGGCGCCCCCTTCACGCTCGGAGAACTGGTGGACGGCCGGCCCCGCGCCTGGCCCTCGGCCGAGGCCAACGCCTGGGATCCCGCCGCGCCCTCGGCCGCGCTGCTGAGCGTGCAGAGCGCGGTTGCCGACGCCGCCGGCCGGCTCTGGGCGCTGGACACCGGAGCGCCGGGCTTCCAGGCGCCGATCCAGGGGGCCGCGAAGCTGGTCGCCTACGACCTCGCCTCCGGCGAGGCGGTGCGGACGATCCCCTTCGGGCCCGAGGCGCTGCTGCCGACGAGCTACGTCAACGACCTGCGCATCGACCTCGGGGCGGGGCCCGAGGGGACGATCTACATCACCGACAGCTCGCTGACCGGGCCGGGTGGGATCATCGTGGTCGACATCGCCTCGGGGACCGCGATCCGGCGGCTGTCGGGCCATGCCTCAACCGCGCCGGAGCCGGATTTCTCGATGGCCTTCGACGGCGAGCCCCTGCAGGTCCGCCCCGCCGGCGCCCCGCCGCAGCCCTGGCGGGTCGCCTCAGACGGCATCGCTCTGTCGGCCGACGGAAAGACGCTCTACTGGTGCGCGCTGACCTCCCGCCGTCTCTACAGCGCCCCGACCGCACTGCTGCGTGACCCCGGAGTCGGCGAGGTCGAGCTCGCCGCCGCGGTCCGCGACCTCGGGCCCAAGCCGCCCTCCGACGGGCTGGCCGAGGACGACCGAGGCCGGGTCTATGCCGGCGACCTGGAGGGTAACGCGATCCATGTGCGCGACCCCGACGGCGCCTGGCGCCTGCTGGCGCGCGACCCGAGGATGCGCTGGCCCGACACGCTGTCGGTGGGCCCGGACGGCTGGCTCTACGTCACCGCCAACCAGCTCGACCGGCAGGCGGGCTTCCACGAGGGGCGCGACCTGCGCCAGCCGCCCTACCGGGTGCTGCGCATGAAGATCGACGCCGGCCCGGTGCTGCGGGACTGAGGCTGGGCGCGCCGCGGATCGTTCGGAACTTCCGAAGACTGCTTCCGGATCGCGGCGCATTCCCCGCCCATCCCGTCCGCGCCAGATAGGCGGGACCGGCGAGCGTCTCGCCGGTCCCGACCGCCTCCAGACCCCGCCGAAGGAACAGTCATGGCCCTCCGCACCGCTTTCGCCGCGCTGGCGCTCACGGCTCTTGCCGCCGCGCCGGTCTCCGCGCAGACCATCGAGCAGGTGATCCGCTCCGGCGCAGATCCCGCGCGGGAGGCCGCGACCGAAGCCGCCGCGCGCCATTTCTACGCCTTCTGGAACACCGGCGCGCCGGCCGAGCTCTCCGCCGCCATTGCGCCGGACTTCACCGACCGGACCCTGCCCGCGGGCCGGCCCCAGGGCCCCGAGGGGCCGGCCACGGCCTCGGCCGCCTTCCGCGCCGCCGTGCCAGACCTGGGCGTCGCCATCCGCCGCATGGTGATCGCCGGCGACTGGGCGACCGTGCACATGGTCTTCTCCGGCCATTTCACGGGCGCCTTCAATGGCGTGCAGGGCCAGGGGCAGCCGATCGAGTTCATCGCCACCGACCTGGTGCGCGTCGAGGACGGCCGCATCGCCGACAACTGGCACATCGAGGACAACCTCGCCCTGCTGACCCAGATGGGCCTTGTGGTCCCCGCGGAGGGCGCGAAGTGACCACCGCCCCGATCCGGGTCGGTCACATCGACCTCGGCTTCCACGCCGCCGCCGCGCGCGAGGTCGAGCGCGCGCTGGAGGCCCATGGCCACGCCGTCGCCCGCTCCGCCGCCCCGCATGAAGAGATGTTCGCGCGGCTGGGGCGGGGGGAGGTGGACCTGATGGTCTCCGCCTGGCTGCCATCCAGCCACCAGGTCTATTTCGACCCCATCGCCGACCAGCTGCGCAGGCTCGGCGTGCTCTACGACCCCTGCTGCATCTGGGGCGTGACCGAGGCCGTGCCCGAGGCGGAGGTCGCCTCGGTCGCCGACCTCCTGCGCGAACCGGCGCTGAGCCGGATGGAACGGCTGATCCAGGGCATCAACCCCGGCGCCGGCATCAGCCGCTTCAGCCGGGCGATCGTCGAGCGCTACGGTCTCGCCGCCGCCGGCTACCGGTTCGAGACCGGGACCGAGGCCGACTGCTTCGACCGGTTCGAGCGGGCCCAGGCCGAAGGCCGCTGGATCGTCGTGCCCTTGTGGCATCCCCATTACCTGCACGCTCGCCACCGCATCCGCGCGCTGGAGGAGCCGCATGGCCTGCTGGGGGGCGCCGACGAGGCGACCCTGGTGGTGCGCCGCGACGCCGAGGCCCGGCTGGGCGCGGCGACGCTCGACGCCCTCTCCCGTCTCCGGCTCGGCAACGCCCGGGTCAGCGAGCTCGACGACGCGCGACGGCGCGGCGTCTCCCTGTGACTGCGAAAGGAACCGCATCATGAAAGCCATCGGCTACACCGCCCCCGGCGGCCCCGAGATCCTGCAGGACATCGATGTCCCGGTCCCCGCTCCGGGCCCCCGGGACATCCTGGTCCGGGTCGAGGCCATCTCGGTCAACCCGGTCGACGCCAAGGTCCGCGCAGCGGCCGCACCGGCCGAGGGGACCCACAAGATCCTCGGCTGGGACGCCGCCGGCGTGGTCGAGGCGATCGGGGCCGAGGTGACCCTCTTCGCCCCCGGCGACGAGGTCTGGTACGCCGGCGACGTCACCCGCGCGGGCGCCAACGCCGAACGGCACCTGGTGGACGAGCGGATCGCGGCGAAGAAGCCGGCCAGCCTCGGCTGGGCCGACGCGGCCGCTCTGCCCCTGACCGCGATCACCGCCTGGGAGCTGCTGTTCGACCGCCTCGGCGTGCGCGTCGGACGCAAGACCCAGGGCGGGACGCTGCTGGTGGTGAACGGGGCGGGCGGCGTCGGCTCGATCCTGATCCAGCTCGCGCGGCGGCTGACCGGGCTGACCGTGATCGCCACCGCCTCCCGCCCCGAGACAGTGGCCTGGGTCGAGCGGATGGGCGCCCACCACGTGGTCGACCACCGCAAGCCGCTGGACGAGGAGCTGGCCCGCATCGGCATCCCCGAGGTGGACTTCATCGCCAGCCTCACCGGTTCTGACGCGCAGCTTTCGACCTATCCGAAGATCATCCGCGCGCAGGGCAAGCTGGCGCTGATCGACGACCCCGACGCCTTTGACATCAACGGCTTCAAGCGCAAGTCGATCTCGATCCACTGGGAGTTCATGTTCGCCCGCCCGATGTGGAACACGGCCGACATGATCGAGCAGCACCGCCTGCTGAGCGAGCTTGCGGCCCTGGTGGACGCCGGCCTGATCGAGACCACCCGGACCGAGCGCCTGGCTCCTATCGACGCCGCCAACCTCCGCCGCGCCCACGCGCTGCAGGAAAGCGGCCGGGCGATCGGCAAGACCGTGCTCGAGGGCTGGCCCGCCTGAGCACGGGCCCCGCCGGACGCGGAAACGGCCGGCGCCGCAAGGCGCCGGCCGAACGTCGTCTGGTTCGCCGATCAGGCGACGGCCCGTGCGTCGCGCCCGCCCGCGGGGACCAGCGCGGCCGCGAGCGCCCAGGCGGCGGCGAAGGCGACGACGATGGAGAGGCCCAGCAGGTCGAAGCGCGATGCCAGCGCCTCGGCCGCGCGGATGAGGACGCCGCGAAGGCCGAAGGTTTCGGCGGCCAGCGCCGCGACCTGCACGGCGCCGACCAGCACCGCCGCCGCGATCGACATCAGCGTCAGGGCCAGGTTGCAACGCAGCTTGCGCCCCGGATCGTCCAGCGCCCAGCGATAGGCGCCGGTCATCAGCGCGCCGTCGGCCGTGTCGACCAGCGACATGCCGGCCGCGAACAGCGCCGGGAACGCCAGCGCCGCGCCGAGACCCAGGCCCGAGCCCGCCTGCGCCGCGGCCAGGCCGAACAGCGCCACCTCGGTCGCGGTGTCGAAGCCCAGCCCGAACAGGACGCCCAGCGGCGCCATGTGCCAGGGCCGCCCGATCCGCTCGAACAGCGGGCCGAACAGCCGCGACAGCGGCCCCCTCGCGGCGGCCTCCGGCCCGCAGGGCGCCTCCCCCGCGCGCAGGCGGCGCAGGTCGCCCAAGGCGCCGCGCAGGATCTGCAGGTTCATCGCCGCCACCGCCAGCAGGAACCCCCCGGAGACGCAGGTCGCCACGATCCCGCCGAGCTCGCGCGCGCCCGGAAGCGCCGACAGCCGGCCGGCCGCGAGGATGACGACCAGCGTCGCCGCGACCACCAGTCCCGAATGGCCCAGCGCGAACCAGAGCCCGACCGAGGCCGACGGCCGCTCGCCCTGCGCCAGGCGGCGCGCGACATTGTCGATCGCCGCGATATGGTCCGCGTCGACCGCATGGCGCAGGCCCAGCGCATAGACCAGCCCGGCGGTCGCCAGCAGGTCGGCGCGGCCGTCGAAGGCCAGCAGCGCCCAACCCCAGGCGCCGAGGTTCATCAGCCCGGCCACGGCGAGTGCGGAGGCGGCCCGGGCGCGGAACGCGCGGTCAGGGCTGGGGCGGGAAGCGGTGGGGGTCATGACGGATCGCCCGGTTGCAGGAGGAGGGCCCTCCCCGCGCCGCCTCGGCGCGGGAAAAGCAGCTGGATGCACGCGAACGCGGCCAGCGCGCCGCCGACCTGCGCCGGCCAGAACCAGGCCAGGGCCGAGGCCGGAAGCGCCGCGGGCCCGGCCGTCAGCACGACGCCGAGCGCCACCGCCGGGTTGGCGCAGGACATGGAGGGCAAGGCGAGGATCGCTGCCGTCAGCCAGGCGGCCACGGCGAAGGGGCCGGTCTCGGGCTTCAGGCTCCGGGCGCAGCCGAAGACCACCAGCATCAGGCCGGCGCTCGCCGCCGCTTCGCTCGCCGCCTCCGGCCAGCCGGGGGACGGCAGTGCCAGGGCCCCGGCGCCGGCGCGGACGCCCCAGAGGAGCGCCGCGGCGACGCCTCCGGCCGCGGCCCCGGCCGTCTGCGCGGCCGCATAGGCCGCCAGGCAGCGCCCCGAGCGGTCGCCCGCCAGCCATTGCAGGCCGGTGATCAGCGGGTTGAAATGTCCGCCGGACAACGCGCCGAACGCCACGATCAGCCCCGCGAGCGCCGCCGGGATCGTCAGCGCCAGCATCGGCAGGATCAGGTCCGCGCCCGGACCGAAGGCCCGCTCCGCCGCCAGCCCTGCGCCCCCGGCGGCGAGGACAAGCATCGCGGTCCCCAGCCCCTCGGCTGCGGCGCGGCGCACGAGGGGCGCCTCCGGGTCCGCCTCGTGGAAGCATGTGCGCGCGCCCCCGGGCCAGGGGCGGCGCGACGCGCCTCTCCTGGCGAAGGACGCGGCCGCCATGCCGGGCCGGGGCGTCATCGTTTCGCCCCGGACGCGCGACCCTCGGCGTCTGGGGCCACGCTCGCTTCGACAGGTGGGAACCGCGCCTCGACCTCCTGCATCTTGCGGGCAAGTTCGGAGGGGGTCAGCAGGCCCTTGGCGAACAGGATGTTGGCGAAGGCCACGGTCCACCGCTCGTAATAGGGAAGCTGGCCGATCAGGGTCTCGCCCAGCGCCTCGACGCCCTTCCGCTTCTCCTCCGTGTTCACGATCTTGCGGAAGTCGAGGACGTCTGCCAGCGCGTGGCAGCGTTTCTCCCAGGGCAGCAGGGTATGCTCGACCTGCACGATCGGGCCGGCTTCGGCCCCGCCGATATCGTTGGGAAGGCGGGAGACGCGATCGGGAACGAACGCGGCCATCACGCGGCCTCCTGCGACAGCGTGACCGGCACGACGCCGATCATGGCGTCGCGGGTGACGAGGGCGGCCAGCGCCTCTTCGGACCAGCCGGCGGTTCCCTCCGGCCGGCGGGGCAGCACCAGGTAGCGGACCAGCGAGGTCGAGTCGCTGACCCGGATCTCCATGCCCTCGGGCAGCACCGTGCCGAATTCCTCCAGCACCTTGCGGGGTTCGGAGACGGCGCGCGCGCGGTAGGGCTTCAGCTTGTACCAGTCGGGCGGCAGCCCCAGCACCGGACGCGGGTAGCACGAGCAGAGCGTGCAGACGATCAGGTTGTGCATGGTCTCGGTGTTCTCGAGCACGATCAGCTGGGTGTCGTCGTAGACGGAGATGCCCAGCTCCTCGACCGCGGCACGCCCGTCGGCCAGCAGGCGGGCGCGGTAGTCGGGATCGGTCCAGGCCCGCGCCACCACCTTCGCGCCGAGCGCGGGCGTGCGGCTGTCGAGCACCTCGATCTGCCGTCGGATCTCGGCCGCGGTGATCAGGCCCTTGGCGATCAGGAGTTCGCGCAGCGCGGTCTCCATCACCTCGTAGTATCCGGGCGTCGCGTCCTCGACGATCGGGGCGTGGTCGTCGTGATCGTGCGGGTGGTCATGATCGTGGGGCATCAGGCGCGCTCCAGCCAGGTTTCGAAGATCTCGATCTGCAGTTCGTCGCCCTTCGCGGCGGGATAGCCGTTCCAGAGGCGGGCGAGCGGGATGGCGACGCGGTAGTAGCGCCCGCGCAGGCCGCCGGCGTTGCGGCCGTAGCCTTCCTCCTCGTTGTCGATAAGCGCCGGCTCGATGATCCGGGTGACCCTGGCCTCGCGGCCGCGGACATAGATTGGCACGCGGTAGTGGCCGATGGGCGCGCGGGTCGCGATGCGCACCCGGTCGCCGACGGCGAAGGGCGGCTGCTCATGGAGGGCGGGAAGCGGGGAGGACATGGGGGCGATCTCCTTTCCGGACAGGCCCCCAGCCTGCGCGAGCGCGCCCCCGCAGGGCGCCTGAACGTCGGTCTCCGCGCCCCATACCGCAGTTCGGGCCGCCCTCGCCGGAGCCTTGCGCGACACGCCGGACGCGCGCCGGCTGCGGCGCCCCCGACCGTCGTATGTCTGGCCGCGGCGCGCCCGGGCGCCTTTCTCCGGCAAGCCCGGCGCCCCTCTCCGCGCCGTCCGTCGAGCCCGCAGCCCCGGAGGAGCCGCATCGATGTCGGTCCATGTCCCCGCGCCGTTTCTCGAGGCCGCCGCCCTCGGTCTGGCCTGCTCGTTCGTGGTCGCTCTCGCGGCGACCCGCCTCTTCGCTGCGGCGCCGGAGCCGCCGCCGGCGCAGGCGCCCCTGAGGGCGGAGGCGACTTCGCGGACCCTCGTCTGGAACGCCGTGGTTCCCGCGGCGCATGACGTCTTCGTCTCCGGCCCCCGCTGGGCGTCCGGGAGCGGGCCGCAGCTGTCGCGCGCCGTGGACGGCTCGGCGAGGCCGTTTCCCGACGCGCACTGGAACGCCTGGGCGCCCGGACTGGACGCCGCCGACCGCTTCGTGAACCTCAACGCCCTGCGGCTCGACGCCGAGGGCGCGCTCTGGGCCGTGGATACCGGCGCGCCGGGGTTCGGCGGAGATCCGCTGCCCGGAGGCGCCAAGCTGGTGCGGATGGATCCTGCCTCGGGCCGGGTGCTGCGGGTGATCCGCTTCGGGCCCGATGCGGCGCTGCCCGGGTCATACATCGACGACGTGCGGTTCCAGGGCCGGCGCGCCTATCTCACGGACGCGGGGCGGCCGGGGCTGATCGTCGTCGACCTCGACCGGGGGACGGCCCGCCGCGCGCTCGAGGGACATCCCTCAACTGTCGCGCGCGACGACCGGCCGATCGTGGTCGACGGCGAGATCCTGCGCGGGCCCGACGGACGACCGCTGAAGGTCCATGCCGACCCGCTGGAGCTGTCGCCGGACGGCCGGTGGCTGCTCTACGGTCCGTTGGCCGGGCCCTGGTCGCGGGTTCCGCTGGCCGCCCTCGACGACCCCGCCTTGCCGGCCGAGGCGCTGGCGGCCGCGGTCGAGCCCTTCGCCGACCTGCCGCCCACCGGCGGCACGGCGATGGCGCCGGACGGCCGTCTGGTGTTCTCGGACCTTGCGGCCGACGCGATCCGGGCGCTTGGGCCCGACGGCCGCGTCGAGACCCTGTTCGCGGACCCGCGCTTGCACTGGGTCGACGCCATGAACCTCGACGTCCTCGGGCGTCTCTGGATGCCCGCGGCCCAGATCGACCGCGCCGCCCTGTTCCATGCCGGCGGGGCGCGGCTGCACCTTCCCGTGACCCTGTGGTCCGCGCCTCTGCCGCCCGCCGGCGCCACGCTGTCGCGTTCTCTCCCCCTGACTGATCTCCCCCTGACCGAAAGGAGCCCCCGATGACCCCCGACCGTACCGAAGAAGTCCGCCTCCTCGCCCGCCTGACCGCCCGCCCCGGGCGCGAGCAGGCGCTGCGCGACGCCATCGCCGATCTCGTGCCCCGCGTCCTCGTTGAGGATGGGTGCATCGCGTATCACGCCCACGTCTCCGACGCGGCGCCGGCAACCGTGGTGATGTACGAGGCCTGGCGCGATCAGGCGGCGCTCGATGTCCACGCGGCCGGCCCGGCGCTCGCCGAGCTGGCGGCGCGGTTCGACGATCTCCTGGCCGAGCCCATGGCGCTCGAGCCCCTGCGCCGCTTCGCCTGAGGGAGGGACGGATGTCCGACGCCTCGCCCGTCGAATGGCCGCAGACGCGCGCTCACGCGATCCGGACGCCCCCCGGCGCCATCCGGAGCTTGCGCGCCCGCGCCGTGCTGGTTCCCCTTCGACGCCCGGTGATCGCCGCCATCGGGCGCTTCGACCGCTGGCCGCTGGTCCTGGTCGACGTCGAATTGGCGGGCGGGGTCGTGGGCAGCGCCTATGTCGCCCCCTATCGCGCCGCCTCGGTCCCTGCCGTGCTGGCGGAGCTCTCGGACCTCGCGGAGGTCCTGGTCGGCCGCCCCGCCGCGCCCTTCGACGTCGAGGCCGGCCTGATGCGCGCGCTGAACGTCGTCGGCGTCGCGGGGCTGACGACCATCGCCGCCGCGGCGATCGACATGGCCCTCTGGGACGCCCGCGCCAAGGCGGCCGGCCTGCCGCTGGTGGAGCTGCTCGGGGGGACCCTCGGGCCGGTCCGCGCCTACAATTCCAACGGGCTCTGGCGTCACGAGATCGGCTCCCTGGGTCGCGAGGCGCGAGAGCTCGCCGATGAGGGCGGCTTCTCCGCTCTGAAGCTGCGTCTGGGGGCGGAGCGGCTGGCCGACGATCTTGCCGCCATAGCCGCGGTGCGCGAAGGCGTGGGGCGGGACCTCGACCTGATGGTCGACTTCAACCAGGGCCTCGGCGGCGGCGACGCGCTGCGGCGCTGCCATGAGCTCGACGAGCAGGGGCTCTACTGGTTCGAAGAGCCGCTCGCCTACGACGACCTTCGCGGCTACGCCGAACTGGCCGCCCGTCTGCGCACGCCGCTGCAGCTGGGCGAGAACCTCTACGGCGCCCGCGACCTGATGCGCTTCGTAGAGGCGCGGGCGCTGCACTATGCGATGGGCGACCTGATGCGGATCGGCGGCGTGACCGGCTGGCTGCGCGCCGCCGCCGTGGCCGGGGCGGCGGGGGTGCAGTTCTCGAACCATCTCTACCCGGAGATCGCCGCTCATCTGCTCAGGGTCACGCCGAGCGCGCACTGGTTGGAATGGGTCGATTGGGCCTCGCCGATCCTGCTCGATCCGCCGGTCCCGTCTCAGGGTCGGATCGTGGCGAGCGGTCTGCCGGGCATGGACGTGCGGTGGGACGAGGCCGCGGTCCGTCGCTACGCGATCTGACGCCACTGCAAGGCGTCGACCCGGCTCTGTCGGCCGGGCCGACGCCGATCTCAGCTCAACGCCCCGCGGATCAGCGCCGCCGCCTCGCGCCCGCGTCCCGCCAGGACGGCCCGGGCGGAATAGAGCGCCGCGCCGTAGATCTGCGAGGCCTCGACCTTCGGCGGCATGACCAGTTCGTATCGGTCGGTCACCACGTCGAGCAGCGCCGGCCCCTCGGCCGCCAGCCAGTCGTGGACCGCCATGTCCAGGTCGCTGGCGCGCTCCACCCGCCGGCCCCACAGGCCCATCGCCTGCGCCACCTGCGCGAAATCGGGATTCATCAGATCGGTGTAGGCGTCGAGCAGCCCCTCGACCTTCTGCTCCAGCTCGACGAAGCCGAGGGAGGCGTTGTCGAAGACGCAGATCTTGATCGGCAGCCGCTCCTGCACGGTCGTCATCAGGTCTCCGAACAGCATTGCGAGGCCCCCGTCGCCGGACATCGAGATCACCTGCCGATCCGGGAATGCTGCCTGCGCGCCCAGCGCCTGGGGCATGGCGTTGGCCATCGTGCCATGGGTCAGCGACACGATCGTCCGGTTGCGCCCGGTCGCCGGCACATGCCGCAGGCACCAGACCATCGGCGAACCGCCGTCGGCCGTGAACACCGCGTCCCGCGCCGCATGCCGGGCCACGGTGAGCGCGAGGTATTGCGGGTGAATGGGTCGCGAGTCGTCGGCGACCGCGTGCCGCTCCTGCGCCTTGCGGGCGCGGGTCCTGTGAGCGAGGCATTCGTCGAGGAACGCGCGCTCGGCGCGCGGCGCGATCCGCGGCGTCAGCGCTTCCAGAGTCTCGCGAACGTCCCCCACCACGCCGAGGTCCACCGGGTGGCGGCGGCCGAGATGCGTCGCGTCGAGATCCACCTGCAGGATGGTCGCCTTCGAGGGGTAGAACTGCCGCCAGGCGAAGTCGCACCCCAGCAAGAGGAGCGTGTCGCATGCGCCCAGCGCATGGGCGCCCGCCTCGGAACCGAAGACGCCGGTCATGCCCACGTCGAACGAGTTCCCCGGCTCGAGGAAGTCCTTCGCGCGGGAGGTGTGGGCGACCGGCGCGCCCAGCCGCTCGGCCAGGGCCGTCACCGCTTCGCGCGCACCCTCGCAGCCCGAGCCGCCGTAGATGGCGATCCGGCGCCCGGCGTTCAGCCGTTCGGCCAGCGCCGTCAGTTCCGGTTCCGACGGGAGGACGCGCGGCCGGGCGCGATGCACTTCGAACGCCGGCGACTTCGCCGCCGGGGCGCGGGCCACGTCGGCCGGCACGATCAGGACGGCGACGCCCCGGCGCGCGAGCGCGGCCTGCGCCGCCATGGCCGTCATCCGGCGAGCCTGAGCCGGCGTGCGGATCTCCTCGCAGAAGACGCTGCAGGACGCGTAGATGGCGCGGAAGTCGACCTCCTGCGGGAAGTCGAAGCCGATCTCGTCGCGCACGATCTGGCTGGCGATCAGCACGACGGGGGCCCGGTTGCGGTGGCTCTCGAAGATGCCGTTGACGAAGTGCAGGCTGCCCGGCCCGCAGGAGCCGGCGCAGGCGGCCAGTTCGCCGGTGAGCATCGCCTCGGCCCCGGCGGCGAAGCCGCCGGCCTCTTCGTGGCGGACATGCACCCATCGGATGCCGCTTCGGCGGATTGCGTCGGTGACGTGGTTGAGCGTGTCGCCGGGAACCCCGTAGCAGCGGCGCACTCCGGCCCGCGCGAGGGTGTCGACGATCACGTCGGCGGTGGTTTCGGTCATGAGACGTCTCCTTGGGGACAAGCGCAAGGATAGGAGCCGCACGCCCCGACCACCCTATGCACGGAGGAAGGGCCCGCCCCCTGCCGGGGTATGTGCGGACCGCCGCACGGCTGCGAAGCGGCCGCGGTCGGGCCTCCCATCCCCTGGGCGGATCGCTCACCTCCTTCGGTATGTCTGGCGCAGCGGCCGGCGGGATCCGACCCTTTGACCGGTCGCGGCCATCGCCGGCCGCAGCCCCGATCCGACGGGCGCCCCCGCCCGACCCCGACGAAGGAGACGACCATGATCCTGCGCGCACCTGCGCTCGCGCTCGCGCTCGCCGCGGCCACGAACTTGCCCGCGCTCGCCGACGGCGACGCCTCTCGCGGCCAGGCCGAGTTCAAGCGTTGTGCGGCTTGCCACGCGACCGACGCCACGCCGCGCGTCGGGCCGGGTCTGGGCGGGATCGTCGGCCGTCCTGTCGGCACCGCCGCCGGGTTCCGCTACTCGAAAGCGCTTGCGCAGCTGGGCGGCGACTGGTCCCCTGACCGGCTGGAGGCGTTCCTCGCCGACCCGCGCGGCTACGCGCCCGGGACGCGAATGACCCTGCGCATCGCGAAGCCCGAGGACCGGGCCGATCTGGTCGCCTACCTCGCGACGCTGAGAAGGTGACGACGCCGACCGTCGCCCGGTGCGGACCGTTTGTCCCACGGTTTCCGTTGGAATGCTTCATGCGGGCGCCCTTCAATGTGCCGGGCCGGGTGTCGAGGGCGCGGTCGCGGTAGCCATTGCGCCAGGTCCTGCGGCCCTCCGCCCGCTTGTGCCGGCCCGCGCCGAGCCACCCCCTCGACGTCTGTCTCCATGATGAGCTGCCAGACCGCCTCGGCGATCGCGCGGAGGAAGTCGCCGTCGTGGTGCTTCTCAAGCAGCTCGGCCACGCTCATGCCGGGCTTGGTCGTCGCGGTCCCTTCGGCGACGGGTTGAAGTCGGCAAACTCCACCCTGACCGTACAGCTCGATCGCCACCCCGCTCTCCACCGCCGGCGCCGCGGGAAATTCCGCTACCTCCGCGGACCCAACACGGCGATGCTCTCCAGTTGGCTTTGACACGTAAACCGGAGGGCGGCCCGAAGCGCGATGCGATAGGCCCGAGCATGCGACGCATCTCCTACGCCCGCCATCGCTTTCCGCCGGCCATCATCCAGCATGCGGTCTGGCTCTACCTCCGGTTCGCCCTGAGCTACCGCGATGTCGAGGACCTGCTCGCCGAGCGCGGCATCGATGTCTCTTACGAAACGGTGCGCCGCTGGACCCTCAAGTGCGGCGCCGCCTATGCGCAGCGGATCCGGGCGCGACGCCCACGGCCCAGCAGCCGCTGGCATCTGGACGAGGTCTTCATCCGAATCCTGGGCCGGATCCACTATCTCTGGCGCGCTGTCGATGACGAGGGCGAGGGCGAGGGCGAGGTGCTCGAGGTGATCGTTCAGCCGCGACGAGACCGGAAGGCGGCGCTGAAATTGCTGCGAGAACTTCTGAAGCGGCAGGGTGTCGTGCCCGACGCGATCGTGACCGACCGGCTGCGCTCCTACGGCGCGGCGTTGCGGGATCTCGCCCTGGCGAACCGCCATGTGGCCGGCGGCCGGTCCAACAACCGGGCAGAGGTCTCGCACCAACCGACGCGCAAGAAGGAGCGCCAGAGGCGAGGATTCCGCTCGCCGGGCTCGGCCCAGCGCTTCCTCTCGCGTCACGCCGCCGCCTACAACCACTTTAACATCCAGCGCCACCTGATCGCCCGCCGAACGATGAAGTCGCTCCGGGCGGAGGCCTTCGCGACCTGGCGCGAGATCGCCGCCGCCTGAGGGCGGGCCCCATGCGGCTCACGGGCACCTGCTCATCTATGTGACAATGCCGTCCAAGCACAGTGCGTCGAGACGAGGCGACTCGATGGTCGATGCACCAGAACGCGGCGGGCGTTGCCCTGGATCAGGGCTCTACTCAAGGATCGAGGGCAGCCAGAGCGAGACGCCCGGCACGTAGGTGACCAACAGCAGGGCCGCGAAGATCGCTAGGTAGAAGGGCCAGATCGAGCGCATCGCGTGCTCGATGCGGATCTTTCCCACTGCGCAGCCGACGAACAGGCAGGTGCCCACCGGCGGCGTGCACAGACCGATGCCGAGGTTGATCAGCAGCATGATCCCGAACTGTACCGGGTCCATCCCGAGGCCGGTGGCGATGGGTAGAAAGATCGGGGTGCAGATCAGAATCAGCGCCGCCATGTCCATGATCATGCCCAGCATCAGCAGGATCACGTTGATCATCAAAAGGATCACGATCGGGTTGTCGGAGATCGACACCAGCAGCCCGCTGAGCGCGGCCGGCACCTGATAGAGCGCCAGCAGATAGGCGAAGGAGCTGGCGAAGGCGATCAGGATCATCACCATCGCCGTGGTGCGCACCGCGCCGACCACGGACTTGCGGAACGCATCCCAGGTCAGCGTGCGGTAATAGAATGCGGTCAGCAGCACCGCGTAAATCGCTCCGAACGCGCCGGATTCGGTGACCGTAAACACCCCCGACAGCGTCCCGCCCACGATGATCACCGCCGTCATGAAACCGGGGATGGCGTCCATCGCCGCGCGGCCGACCACGCGCCATCCGGGGAAGGGCTCGGCGGGGTAGTTGTGGCGGATCGACAGGACCCAGGCCGCGACCGCGAGGCTGACGCACATCAGGATGCCGGGGATGACGCCGGCCAGAAACAGCTTGGAGACCGAGATCCCGCCCCCCGCGGCCACCGCGAAGATGATCATGTTGTGGCTGGGCGGGATCACGATGCCCGCGATCGAGGAGGTGACGGTCACGTTGACCGCGAAATCCGGACGGTAGCCCCGCTCCTTCATCACCGGGACGAGCAGGGAGCCGAGCGCCGAGATGTCGGCCACCGCCGAGCCCGAGATGCCGCCGAACAGCATCGAGGAGAAGATGTTGACCATCGCCAGCCCGCCTTTGAGGTGGCCGACCAGCGCGGAGGCGAGCTTGACCAGCCGCTGGGCGATGCCGCCATGCAGCATGATCTCGCCCGCGAAGATGAAGAACGGGATCGCCAGGAGCGAGAACACCGAGACCCCGGCCGTGGCCCGCTGGAAGGTGATCAGGCTGGGGAAGCCCTCGACCAGGAAGGCGGCCGCGGCGGCGATGCCCATGGCGAAGGCCACGGGCATGCCGATGACCACCCCGACGGCGAAGGCGCCGAGCAGAATGAAGAGACCCACGTCAGGCGTCCTTGATGTCGTCGTTCAGGAACTCGTCGGGCGTCCAGCTGCGGAACCGGAGGATGCGCAGCAGCGCGCGGGTTCCCGAGAACAGCAGCATCAGGCCGCCGAGCGAGGTGATGGCCAGGGTTCGGATGCTTTCCGGAACGTCGAGCATCGGCAGCATCGTGTCCCAGCCGAACGCCGCCAGCTCGAGACCCGCCGAGAGCATGACGGCCCCGAACGCCGCCAGCATCATGTCCACCGCGATCATCAGCACCTTTCGCACCGGCATCGGCGCCATGTCGCGGAACAGCAGCACGCCGATATGGGTGTCGTCGCGCACGCCGACCGCGGCGCCCAGGAAGGCGATCCAGCAGATCAGCAGCAGCGCCAGCTGCTCGACCCAGGTGGGCGTGGCGTTCAGGACGTAGCGGCCGAAAACCAGCCAGCCGAACGCGGCGATCAGCAGGACCAGGGCGATGGAGGCGACGACCATGCAGACGCCGCGGATCAGGTCCAGAGCCTGCTCGACGCGCCGGAACGGAAGCGGTTCGGTGGACATGCGTCCCCTCTGGCTTGAAGGAAAGGCGCCGCGGGGCGCCGGCGCGGCCGGCGTCCCGCGGCGGGTCCGATCAGTCGGCGTCGCGGATCAGCGAGACCAGGTCGGCGAGGTCGGGGTTGTCCTCGAGGAACGCGTCGTAGACCGGGGTCATCGCGTCCTGGAACGGCGCCTTGTCGGCGACGGTGTTGACGGTCACGCCGCCGGCCTCGACCGTCTCCATGCTCGCGGCCTCGCGCTCGGCCCACAGCTCGCGCTGCATGCCGGCGCTGGCGCGGCCGGCCGCCATCACGATCTCCTGCTGCTCGGGCGTCAGCTTCTCCCAGGTCTTGAGGCTCATGCACAGGCACTCGGGGATGATCAGATGCTCGGTCAGCGAGTAATACTGCGCGACCTCGTAGTGGTTGGTCGATTCGTAGGAGGGGGGGTTGTTCTCGGCCCCGTCCACGACGCCGGTCTTGATCGACTGGTAGACCTCGGCGAAGGCCATCGGCGTGGCGTTGCCGTCCATGGCCTCGACCATCTTCACGAACAGGTCGTTGCTCATCACGCGGACCTTGAGCCCCTCGACGTCGGCGGGCGTGTTGATCGGGCGCACCGAGTTGTAGAAGGACCGCGCGCCGGCGGCGTACCAGCCCAGCGGCACGATGCCCTTGGCCTTCATGCCCTCGCCGATCGCCTCGCCGGCGGCGCCGTCCATCAGCGCGTACATCTGCGGCACGCTCTTGAAGATGAAGGGCAGCGCGGTGACGTTGGCCTCGGGCACCGCCTGGCCCATCGGGCCGAGGTTGAACTCGCCGAAATCGATCACGCCCAGGCGCATCTGCTCGATCGCGTCGGGCTGCGAGCCGAGAACGCCGTTGTGGTAGACCTTGCCCGAAATTTCTCCGCCGGTCTTTTCCTCGACCTCCGCGAGGAACGACTCCATCGCGATGGAGACGGGGTAGTCCTCGACATGGATGTTCCAGCCGCGCAGCTCCAGCGCGGATGCGGAGACCGGCGCCAGCCCGATGGCCAGCAGCGTCGCGGCCGCGACGCCCTTTGCATGGTTCAGTGCGGTCATCGTCTTCCTCCCTGCGAATGTCCTGCCGGCGCAACACCCACCTCCCGTGGTCGCCGACTCCCGCACAATGCATGTATCCCAACTTGTATCCAAGAAGAATCTTAAGGCGAGATGCGATGGCTGCGCGCGCAGGGCGGCGCGACCTGGCGCCCCACCTCTCGGCCGGTCTCAGTCATCGTCGTCGAAATAGGCGGCGCTGGCGATCTTGATGGCCTCGATGGTCGCATCGAGGCGGGAGAGGTGCTCCGTCCCGGCCTCGACCGCCTCTTCATCGCGGCCGGCCTTCAGCGCTTCGGCGATCCGGGCGTGGTCGTCGATCAGCTGAGGCATCCGGTCCTCCCGCGAGAGGGCGAGCATGCACAGCCGATCCACCTTCTTCTTCTCTGCGTGGATCACGTCGAAGGCGAAGGGGACGCCGGCGATGCCGCAGATGGCGCGGTGGAAATCGTAATCGAGCTGGGCGAACCCGAGCTGATCCCCTCTCGCCAGGGCCTTGCGCTGCAGGGCCAGGCAGGCGTCCAGCTCATGGCCGTCCGCCGCAGTGCAGCGTCGCGCGGCGCGGCGCAGCACTTCCATCTCGACGGCGGCGCGCACGAAGCGGGACTTCTCGATCTCGCTGCGCGAAAAGCGCTTCACCTCGGTCGCCTTGCGGGGGCGGATGCGCAGGAGGCCCATGCTTTCCAGGCGGCTGAACGCGTCACGCACCGGCTGGCGAGAGACGCCGAATTGCGCGGCGATTTCCGGCTCCGAGATCCGGGATCCCGGCATCAGGCGCATCGAGGATATGTCCTCCTGCAGCCGCTCGACGATCATGTCGACGCTGCTCTTGCGGCCATTGGGCTCGGATGATCGTTCCATGCTGCACTCTCCCGTCGCCTCGCGTGATAGCCGGCGGCGTCGGGATTTTCCAGCGCGCGCCCGCTGGCCCGCGAGCCGCGGCGCCTGCGGCCTTCAGGCTACGTGTATTCCATCTTGTATTCAACACTTGACCAGCCGCACGGTTCCGGGCCACCCATGACCACACCCGACCGACGGGCCGCTCAGGCGGCCGTCGCATCGACGAGGACCGGGAAGCATGCGAGAGCAGGACATGAGACTGAGCGGCAAAGCGGCGATCATCACCGGCGGCGGACGCGACATCGGGCGGGCCTGCGCGCTGGCGCTGGCCGCCGATGGCGCCGACGTGGCCATCAACTACCACTCCAGCGCCGAGGGCGCCGAGGCGACGGTCGCGGCGATCAAGCAGGCCGGCGGCCGCGCCTTCGCGATGCGGGGCGACCTGACCCGGCCCGAGGACGCGCAGGCGCTGGCCGACGCGGCCACCGAGGCCTTCGGCGGCATCCACGTGCTGGTCAACAACACAGGCGGCCTGATCGCGCGAAAAACCATCGCCGAGATGGAGCCCGAGCACTGGAACGCGGTGCTGGCGCTGAACGTGACCAGCGCCTTCCTGATGACCCGGGCCTGCCTGCGCCACATGACCGCCGGCGCGATCGTCAACATCGCCAGTCAGGCCGGGCGCGACGGCGGCGGCGGCGGCGCGGTGGCTTACGGCGCCTCGAAAGGCGCGGTGATGACCATGACGCGCGGACTGGCCAAGGAGCTCGGCCCCGACATCCGCGTCAACGCGCTGTGCCCCGGCATGATCGACACCGACTTCCACAATACCTTCACCCCCGACGAGGTGCGCGCCAAGGTCGCTGGCGCCACGCCGATGCGCCGCGAAGGAACTTCCGAGGACGTGGCCCGCCTGGTCGCCTTCCTCGCCGGCCCGGACGCGGCGTTCATGACCGGAACCAACGTCGACATCAACGGCGGCACGCTGTTCAGCTGAGGTCCTCGCCCGGCGGCGCCGCCCGCGCCGCCGGGTCTGCGCGGAGGGATCCCCATGCGCTTCCTGTCCATCGGCGAATGCATGGCCGAGTTGTCGCCTGCCGGCGACGCGCGCGACCCGAGGGCTTATCGGCTCGACTACGCAGGCGACACATACAACACCGCCTGGTACTTCCGCCGCCTCCGCCCCGACGCCCGCTGCGCCTATCTGTCGGCGGCGGGGGACGACGCGCCCTCGGACGCGATGATCTCGGCGATCGGGTCCGCCGGCGTCGACACGCGGTTCATCCAGCGCCGGGCAGGGGAGTCCATCGGGCTCTACATGATCGCGTTGGACGGGGCGGAGCGGCGGTTCTGCTACTGGCGCTCGGCCTCCGCCGCGCGGAACCTCGCCGAGGATCCGGCCCGGCTCGACGCCGCGATGGAGGCCTCGGACCTCCTGTTCTTCTCGGGCATAACCCTGGGCATCCTGCCGCGGGCCGGACGGCAAGCGCTGCTCGACGCGCTGTCCCGCGCCCGCGACCGGGGCCGGACCGTCGCCTTCGACCCCAACCTGCGTCCCGCCCTGTGGTCCGACGCCGACGAGATGCGCGCCTGGATCATGCGCGGCGCGCAGGTCTGCGACATCGCTCTGCCGTCGCGCGAGGACGATGCGCTCCATTTCGGCGATCGCGATGGCCAGGCGGTGCTCGACCGCTACCGGAGCGCGGGCGCGCGGTGCGTGGTGGTCAAGGACGGGCCGGGCCCGGTGCTCTACGACGCGGGGGAGGAGACCGGGGAGGTCGAGACGCCGCCCGCCGACGCCGTCGTCGACACCACGGCGGCCGGCGACGCGTTCAACGCCGGGTTCCTGTCGCGCTTCGACTCCGGCGAGGGTCTGGCCACGCGGATCGCCCACGCCTCGGCCCTCGCGCGTCACGTCATCTCGGTGCGCGGCGCGCTCGCGCCGCCGCCCGACCCCGCCTTCTCCTCCTGAACACGAGGCTCGCCCGACATGCCCGACCCCAGGCCCGCAGCCGAGATCCCGCTGGCGCCCGAGACCCTGGACCAGCTTCGGCGGGTCAGCACCGCCTCGCTCGCGACGCTTCTGTTCAAGCGCGGCTTCCGCAACGCCTATGTGCAGGGTGTGGCGCCGCTGCGCGCGGGCGGCCCGCGGATGGTCGGGCCGGCCTTCACCCTGCGCCACATCCCCGCGCGCGAGGACACCGACCCGCTGGAGGCGTTCCGGGAGCGGGACCATCCCCAGCGCGTGGCGGTGGAGACCTGCCCGGAAGGTCATGTCCTGGTCATGGACTGCCGCCGCGACGTTTCGGCCGCGTCTGCAGGCTCGATCCTGCTGACCCGTCTCGAGGTTCGCGGAGCGGCGGGCGTGGTCACCGACGGCGGCGTGCGCGACGTCGAGGGGGCCGCGGAGCTGTCCCTGCCGGTCTTCGCCGCCGGCCCCTCGGCGCCGACGAACCTCACCAGGCACCACGCCATCGACATCGACGTGCCCATCGGCTGCGGCGGCGTGGCGGTCTATCCCGGCGACATCGTGGTGGGCGACGGCGACGGGGTGATGGTGATCCCCCGCGCGCTGGCCGACGACATCGCCCGCGAGGCCGTGTCGATGGAGAGCTACGAGGATTTCGTCCTCGAGGAGGTCCGCGCCGGTCGCCCGGTGATTGGCCTCTACCCGCTCACCGACTCCGAGAACCAGGCGAGGTTCGAGACCTGGCAGGCGGCGCGCCGGCGCTGAGCCGGGCTGTCCGTCCGCGTCAGTGGAGGCGGGCGGTGCCCGTCTCCGGGCGACCCCATGCCTGCACATCGCGAGCCAGGGCGTCGGCCAGCTCTACCAGCGCCGCGGGATCTCCGCCGCGATGCGCCTCCAGACGCAGCGCCGAGATCTCGGTCTGGTAGCGTCGCGCGAGCCGCTCCGGGTCGGCGTCCGGCGGCAGCTCTCCGGCCTCCTGCGCGCGGCGGAACCATTGGGCGAAGGCCGCGCGCATGCCGTCGAAACATTCGCGCGCGCGAGCCGCGACGGCGCCGTCGGCCTCGGTCGTCTCGACCAGGGTCTTCACGATCATGCACATGCGCGCGCCGTCGCGGTATTCGGCCTCCGGCGCCTCGGGCGCGCCGAAGCCGCGCAGATGGTCGGCCAGCCCGCCCAGCACCGTCTCCGCCTTTGCCATGCGGGCGTCGAGCCCGGCCAGGCTGCGCTGGAAGTAGCGCTCGAGGCTGGTGAGAAACAGCGCCTCCTTGCTGCGGAAGGCCGCATAGATGCTGCCCGGCTTCATCGCCAGCGCCGCCTCGAGATCCTTGAGCGAGGTCGCGTGGTAGCCCTTGCGCCAGAACAGCGCCATGGCCGCGTCCAGCGCCGCCTCGCGATCGTAGGGCCGAGCTCGTTTCATGGTCGCATCCTATCGCCTCGCGTGCGGCTTGTCCCGCGAGCGACGCAGGCCGCGCATGCACGATTGAGTGATTGCTCAAATCCGGCATTGAGCGTTCGCTCAAAAGGACCTACCTCTGCCGTGCCGCCGGCGACCCGCGCCGGCCGAACGAAAAGGACGCCCGAGATGATCGAGTTCGCCAAGCACGACGAGACCACCGCGCCCGAGGGCTCGAAGCCCCTGATCGAGAAGTCCAAGGCCGCCTTCGGACGCCTGCCGGGGCTGCACGCGGTCCTCGCCGAGTCGCCCGCGGCCTACGAGGGCTACCAGGTCCTGCACGCGCTGTTCCTGCAGACCAGCTTCACCGACGAGGAGAAGACCGTGGTCTGGCAGACGATCAACGTCGAGAACCGCTGCCACTACTGCGTGCCTGCCCATACCGGTATCGCCAAGGCGATGAAGGTGGACGACGCGATCAGCCAGGCGCTGCGCGACGAGACCCCGCTGCCGACGCCGAAGCTGGAGGCGCTGCGCACCTTCATCCTGCAGGTGATGCGGGGTCGCGGCGACGTGCCGGAGGCCGACCTGAAGGCCTTCCTCGGCGCCGGTTTCACGAGACAGAACGTGCTGGAGGTGATCCTGGGCCTGAGCCAGAAGATCATTTCCAACTACACCAACCGCTTCGCGCAGACGCCGGTCGACCCGGTGATGCAAAAGTTCGCCTGGGAGCCGGCCGACAAGGCCGCCTGAGGGCGCCTGCGCCCCTCGGTTCGGCGAAGGCGCGCGCGTCTTCGCCGATTCATTTTGTCGGCGTTGACCGCGTGGCCGTGGCGCTTATCGATGCGCACGCCTGCGTGCTAAAGCACGCCGGTGATTTCGCAGGCTGGTGAACTGACCAACTTGCTCGGTGTTGAAGTTCTACGGCGGACCGTTCCGCACCAGGACCTCTTCAGCTTCTCGACGCAGACGTCCGCGTGGACCGTGTTCGACACACGCCAGGCCGGCGCCTTCCGCGTCGCCCAGTCCAAGACCGCGACCGATTAGAGGAACCCGCGGCGCATCGGGCTGCAGGGGGTGTCCCGTGCGCCAGACCTGAACAGGCCGGTCGACGATCCTGTTCCGCAGTAGGTACGGCTAGACCTTGTGGTCAGGGCGCGGTTGCGATGACTTTGGACGCTGGTAGACGGCTTGAACGCCGATCTTCGCCATCAGCCGCAGGATGCGCTTGCGCCCGACCTCGTGGCCCGGCGGCGTAGAAGCCGGGCCATCTGGCGCGAGCCGTACCACGACGTCTCCAACAGCGGCTCGTCGATCAGCCGCATCAGGGCCCGGTTCAGCGGACTCTCGCTTTTGGCCGGTCCTAAGACACGCAGACCGGCTGATCGCCACGAGCCTGCACCGCCGTGCGATCGACAGGCGCAGCTGAGCGGGATCTAACATCTCTCGCCTCCGGGACACGCTCATCGTCCGGAGGCCGTCCGCAAAGGATGACGTTCCACGACCAGTTCTTCAATCTTCGCGTGCAGCTTCGATGGCTCCGTCACCCGATCGGCCGCCGCCCCCTCGGCCTTGCGAAAACACGCCGGACGTGCCTTCGACGCCTGTCGCTTCTGGGTGTGGATCAGCGTCACCTTTGCCTTGAATTCGACGCTGCAGCGCCGCCTCTTCCCCGCTATACGGTTAGTCCTCGCTCCCCCACGAAACGTGGCTTAGCCGCATGTCCGGTATCGGGGAGCACCTCAAGCCTGAGCCCATCGACGCGACAGTGCCGCATCAGGACGCCCTGCCCGCACGCTGCAGGATCAGCTGGTCCAACATGACGCGCAGCGTGGCAAGGTCGAACGGCTTGGCGATGACGCGATCCGCGCCGGCCTGCACGATCCGGTCGTGCTCCGGCCCGTGGGTCATCGCGCTCGCCAACACGATTGCAAGGCCCTCGAAGCGGGGATCCGAGCGGAGCTGCGCGACCACCTGCGGGCCATCCGGCGCGGGCATCATGGCGTCGATCACCAGGGCGTCGAAAGACTGCGTCTCCAGGATTTCCAGCGCCTGCGCGCCGGACAACGCGAGGGTCACTTCAACGCCCTCCTCGAACCGCATCGCGATCCTCGCAAGCTGGAGGATGTCCTCCTCGTCATCAACGTAGAGCAATCTCATCAGACCTCCTCTCGCGGCGCGCCCTGTCGCCCCTCGCCCGCCCGGTCGTCGCCGCCATGAACGGCGAAACGGATCCGGAACACGGTGCCCGATGCTTCGCCAGGGGCGATTTCGCCGACGGCCCGGGTCTCGTAGCCGATGTCTCCGCCGAGGCGGGTGACGAGCTCATGGCTGATGGCAAGGCCGAGACCCGTCCCCTGCGCCCCGGCGATGCCCCCCCGATCCCGACCCGGCGCGAAACGCTCGAACAGGCGCGCGCGGAGGTCCCAGGGGATGCCGTCGCCGTCATCCGCTACTTCATACACGACCGAGCCGGCCTCCACTGCCATCGACACGCGCACCTCGCCGTTGCGGGGGCTGAACTTCACGGCATTCGAGATGAGGTTCGCGAAGACCTGCAGCAACCGGTCCCGATCCACCAGGATCGTGGGGTGCGAACCGTCGGTGACGAGGATCAACCGCACCCCGAACCCGTCGGCATAGCCCTGGAGACTGTCGACGGCGTCCTGGACGGCCTCGTCGGCTTTCACCGGCGCGACGCTCAACGACAAGCCGTCCGCATCGATCGCCTGCACGGTGAGAACGTCGTTGACCAGGTTCAAGAGCCGCTCTGCGTTGCGCTGCGACAGCTTGATGAGCGTGGCCGCGTCCGCGTCCAG
Source organism: uncultured Albimonas sp. (assembly GCF_963977235.1). Classification (NCBI taxonomy): domain Bacteria; kingdom Pseudomonadati; phylum Pseudomonadota; class Alphaproteobacteria; order Rhodobacterales; family Paracoccaceae; genus Albimonas; species uncultured Albimonas sp. Next base: position 15,425 of record NZ_CAXBOD010000020.1, on the reverse strand, counting down.
CCCGGCAGCGAAATGGCGGGCGAACATATCGAGCGAGCCCTTGAGCGAGGTGAGCGGCGTGCGCAGCTCATGATTGACCGAAGCGACGAAACGAGCGCGCGCGCGCTCCAAGCGACGCTCCTGCGTAAGGTCGCGCAGGATACAGAATAGGGTGAGACGGGCGCCCGTTTCGACGCGGCTCACGGCGCAGGAAAACTCCCGCACGACCCCGTCCGGGCCGACGGCCTCGCGCGCCGCCAAGTCGCGTCGCGGGGAGCCCTGATCCTCCTCGATTTCGGGGAAAATCTCCAGCAGCCGCTCGACCGCGCTTTCCGCGTCGGCGGCGCCCAGCTGGTTCAGCGCCGCGCGGCTCGCGCGGGAGAACTCGCCGTCTGCATCGTAGATCACCACGCTGTCGCCAACACTCTCGAAGATCGCCTCGAACTCGGCACGCGCGCGGGTGGCCGCGCGCTCGTCGTTGCGGGCGCGGATCATCGCCGTGACCAGCGCAAACTGCCGATTGCGCACTGACACCGCGGACACCGCGAGTATCGCGGCCAGCGAGATGGCGAAGGCTGTGGTCACTATCGCACGAAGCTTCCAATCCGAGATCGCAGGCGCGATGTCCTGCGTGACCGAAATGCGGTAGTCTAGGTTGGGCGCCTGCGCTCCGGCCGCCAGCACTCCAGCGCCGCCCCCAAGCCCTGCCGCGCTCATCATCGCCTCGAAGATGGCGTCCTCGGAGGTCGACCGGCGCGGTGCGCGAACTTCTTCGGATAGCGAGGCGACCAGGACCCGCTCGCCCTTGTTGGTGGCGACTTCGACGGTCATCCCGGGCTCGAGGGCCAGGGTCTCGACGAACGAGCCGAAGAACCCTACGTCAAGCGATGCCGCAAGTACGCCCTTCCGCACCCCGTCAGCATCGTGCACCGGCCAGGCCAGCGGCGTGAGATAGCGCCCCGTCCCGCGCGAGATGATCGGGTCGCCGAGAACCATCGTCCCGGGCGGGGCGCTCATTGCGTCGCGGAAGTACTCGCGATCGGAGATATCGACGCCGACGATGCGGGTGGTGGTGCTCCACAGCACGACGCCCTCCAGGCCGGCGGCCACGACAGCGTCGATGGCGTCGCTGGAATCCGCGAGCGCGGTCAACATCGGCGCATGGCGACGGGAGAAGCGGATGGGGTCGTCTATCCAGCCCTTGGCCAGCTCCTCCATCTGCACCTCGATCTGGAGGCTGGCGTTCTGCACCGTGTTCGAAATCTGGATCGCGAGAAGGTCGGCCGCCCTGGCGTTGCGCTCTCCCGCTGCGCCGATGGTCTGGCGCAGATCGAAATAGGCCGACCAGCCGGCGACGCCGATGATGCCGATGCAGGCGAGCGCCACCATCCACAGCTCGATCGGCCCGCCGCGCCGGCGCGTGGCGCGGCTGCGGGCCCGACGCTCTCGGGACGGTCCGAGGCGGGGCGGCGGGAAGGACACGCGCTCAGAACCGTCGCCAGACGGCGGCCAGGGCTGCGCGTTCGACCAGGGCGTTGCGGCCCCAGACGGTGGCGAACGCGCCGACCTGCACCGACCAGGCTTCGGTCACGTCGTAGACGACACTGGCCTGCAGCTTGACGTAGTCGCTGTCGGGAAACACGCCGCGCGCCGAACCGTCGGACAGGGTCGTGAAGCTCTGCCCCAGCAGCAACCAGTCGTCGTGCGGCCGAACCCCGAAGGAGGCGTCGACGCGGATCTCGTTGGGGGGATCGTCGAAGCGGACCCGGTAGCCCGTCTGAAGCTCGGCGAATGCAGGCAGGCCGGCGGCCTTGCCGGAGCGGCCGAGCAGCAGGCGCAGGTCGGTCTCGACGTCGGTGATGCCCGCCTGGGCCGGGTCGCGGGAGTCGGTGGCGCCGGGCAGGCGGACCGAGCCCTGGCCGGAGATCACCCAGCGCTCGCCCTGCGCCAGACGCTGGCGGAGCCCCAGCTCCGTGTAGTCCAGTCCCTGATAGTCCGACGCGAAGGGGGGCGCCGTCTCGCGGCTGGTCAGCGTGGTCTGGCCGATCAGGGTGAGGTCGTCGCGCAGGCCGTATTCGACGAAGCCGGTCACCTCGATCCGGTCGAGCCCGCCGCCGCCGATCACCGTGCCGGAGCCATCGAAGGTCCGGTCGGCGTTGTTGACCACCAAGCCCAGGATCGCCTGCCCGTCGCCTTCCGGCAAGGTCCAGGCGCCGGCGAGCGCGTCGGGCGCGGGCAGCATCGAAGCCGCGAACAGCGCGGCGCACACGGCGAGTCCGCGGCGGGGAGGGAAGGCGAAGCGACCGGTCATGTCCCGTTGTATCTTTCGGCGCGAGGCGAGGCGGATGCGGCGGTCCGCACAGGTGACGAGCCGATGGCCAGAATCGCATCCGCGATCAGCGTTCCCGGCTGCTGCTCGGCGTCGCCGGCGAAAGCGAGGCCGACGCAGCCGACGCGGCCCCGCACCCCGTTGAGGGGATCCTCATCGCGCGATAGCTCGGCGAGGATCCCGCCCAGTCGATCGCGCAACGCAAAGCAGGATTCGCGATCGCCGCGCTCGGCAAGCATGACGAAGAGATCGCCCTCGTAGTGGACGAGCAGATCCCCTGCGAGCGCCGGCGCAGCGGCCAGCGCGCGCGCGACCCGTCCGGTCCGCGCGATCCGGATCTCCTCCGGTTCCGGGTCGGCGACCTCGTCCGGATCGGAGGGCGCCAGCCAGTCCGCCCGCAGGGCGAGGACCGCCAGAGGCCCGTCGGGGCGCGCCCCCCCGGCGCGGTCGATCAACCGGGCCCGCAGCACCGACTCGAAGGCGCCGCGTGACGGCAACCCGCCGGGACCGGGCGCGTCGACGCTTTCGGGCGCGCGGCGGCGCAGCTCGGCCACCTGTCGCTCCCTGGCCTGCCGGCGGTCGCGTTCGGCCTTGATCTTGAGACTGTTGCGCACGCGGGCGCGCAGCTCGACCTGCTGGAACGGCTTGGTCAGGTAGTCGTCCGCCCCCGCCAGCATCGCCTGGTCCAGCGTCTCGACGTCGGTGTCCGCGGTCAGCATGATGATCGGGGTGCCGGCATAGGCCGGCATCTGGCGCAGCGTCGCGCACAGGTCGATGCCGTCGACCCCGGGCATCATCACGTCGAGCAGCACGAGCTCCGGCGGCGGCGCCCCGCGCGCGGCCGCCTCCTGCATGGCGGCGAGAAAGGCCTCTGCGCCATCGAACAGGGCCACGTCCTCATAGCCGGCATCCGCGAGCGCCGCGCCGATCAGGAGGCGCGCAGTTTCGGAATCGTCGATCGCAACCAAGGTCACGTCGCACCTCCCATCTGCATCAGGGGAAGGGTTCGGCGACGGTAGATGCGCCAGTCCTCCTGCCGCAACACCAGTTCGTAGGTCGGCGACTCCGGCCCCAGAGCCGCGCCGAAGGCGCGCGCGACGGCGTCGGGCCGACCGGCGGGCAAGCCCTCGGCCCGGACCGCGACCCAGGCGCTTGCCGGACGGCCCCGCGCCAGCGCGCGTTCGAAGCGCGGATCGCCCGGCGTCACCACGCCGGGAGGGCCGCCCAGCGCGACGACCAGTTCCGGGCTCGCCTGGGGATCCATCATCAGGTCGTCGCGTCCGCGCAAAAAGGCCGCCACCTCCCCGACTTCGGCAAGAAGTGTGACCGGCGCGGGGGACAGCGCCGCGGCGCGCCAGGCGCTCGCTCCCGGCGCGGTGGACAGGCCAAGGGTCAGCGCTCCGCCGAAGACCCCGACCAGCGACAGGGCCAGCGCCGCGGGCGTCCGGCCGCGCTTCGTCGGCCAGTAGCGGATGGCCACGAAGGCCGCCGTCAGCATGGGGGCCAGCGCCAGCGCGAGCTCGGGCTGATAGCCATAGGCGAGATCAAGCAGCGCCGCCGCGACCACCGTCGCCGCCGTCGCGGCCATCGGCAGGGCCAGGCGGGCCGTGGCGCGCGCCGCCGCCAACGCCCCCAGGACCGCCGGCGCCACGCACAAGGCGAGGCACAGGCGCCATGCGGCGGCCTGCCAGCCCTGCAGCGCCTGGTCGGCGCCTGCCCGTCCCGGCGGCGAAAGCAACGTCTCCACCAGCCCGTCGGAGAACACGGCCCCGAGGAACAGGTAGGCGAAGGCGGCGCCGGCGACCGGGAAGAACAGCGCCACGAGATAGCCGTGGGGCGAGGAAGTCAGCAGGCTCGGCCGCGCGGCGACGGAGGCGAAGGGAAAGGCCGCCAGCACGAGCATCATGCCATAGCGATGGGAGAAGGCCAGGATCAGCAGCCCCAGCGCGAAGCGCATCATGTCGTGCGCCGACCCGCTGAGCCGCAGGCTGAAGAAACCCCGCCCCACGGTCCAGACCCCGATCACCAGCAGCACCTGCGCCGGCCCTTCTGCCACGCAACGTAGGAACAGGGGGTTGAGGACCAGCAGCGCCACGATCGCCAGCGAGGCGAGCCTGCCCACGTCGCCCCGCTCCCGCAGGTCGGCCCGCCAGGTCGCCGCCATCAGCCCGCCCAGCAGGCAGGAGACAAGCACCGGCGGCGGCGGTCCCGCAGGCACAAACGTCTGCACCGCCAGGGTCAGCAGGAACGGCAGGGGAGGATAGAAGCTCTGCCCCTGCTGCAGCAGAAAGCCCTCGTGGTCCAGCAGCAGGGCCCGCGACCACAGCTCCAGCGTCTCCCGCGAGAGGAAGCCGCCGCCCTCGACCCAGGCGCAGGCCGCCAGAAGCAGGCCAGAGAACCCGGCGACAACGCCCAGAAAAACCAGCGTACGCACCGGGTTCATGCCGCCGCCTCCGCATCGGCGATTTCCTCGGCGGTGCGCTTGGACAGGCCGTGCTGGGTCTTCTCCCAGTAGAACGGGTTCCAGATCAGCTGCCCCAGCGCCTTGTAGGAGGCGATGGTCATCAGCACCCAGTAGCCCACGACCGTCATCCCCCAGGGCGCCAGCCCCACCCAGCGCCGCCGGAACGGCGCCACCATGGTCAGGTAGATCAGCAGCCCGTTTCCGGCCAGCAGGTTCAGCAGGCTGATGTAGAGGATCACCGGAGGGAACAGCTGCTCGAACATCTCGGCGCCGATGATCAGCCAAAGCGCGAAGATTCCCCAGAAGAACGGGTTCACCACCCCCGACAGGCAGGTGCCGCCGATGAAGAACACGAAGCCCAGCACTCCCAGCGGTCCGATCGAGCGCACCAGGTGCAGCGGCCGGCGGGTGTGGACCAGGAAGGTCTGCATGTAGCCCTTGATCCAGCGCGAGCGCTGCCGGATCCAGTTGGGGATCGAGACGTTGGCCTCCTCGAAGGTGGTCGAGTCGATCACCCGCACCCGGTAGCCCTTCTGGGTCAGGCGGATGCCCAGATCGGCGTCCTCGGTGACGTTGAACGGGTCCCAGGCGCGCAGCTCGCGCAGCACGTCCATGCGGAAATGGTTCGAGGTGCCCCCCAGCGGGATCGGCACGCCCAGCCGCTCGAGCCCCGGGAGCATCAGGTCGAACCACAGCGAGTAATCCAGCGTGAACATCCGCGTCAGCCAGTTCTCGTCGCTGTTGTAGTAGTTCAGGCGGCACTGCACGCAGGCGGTGTTGGGCGGCGACTGGCGGAAGGCGGCCAGCACCTTCTTGAGCTGGTCGGGCTCGGGCTTGTCCTCGGCGTCGAAGATCACCAGGAACTCGCCGCGGGCGAACTGGAGCGCGTAGTTGCAGGCCTTGGGCTTGGTCTGCGGCTGCGAGGCAGGCACGCGGATGATCTCGAACACCCCCTCGAGCCCCAACGCCCGGGCGGCGTCGATGGTCTCGTGGTCGCCTTCCTCGAGCACGATCTTGATGTCGAGCCGGGCGATCGGATAGTCGAGCCGCCGCAGCGCCGCCGTCAGGATCGGCAGCACCTCGGGTTCGCGGAACATCGGCACCAGCACGGTGTAGACCGGCAGGTCGTCGTCGCGCATCAGCCGGGCCTCGGCCTCGATCGCGGTCGAGGCGCGGGCCTGCGCCTCGCCGCCCAGCCAGACCAGCAGCGCCTTGAACACGAAGTTGCCGAGGTAGAACACCGACATCAGCGCGTTCAACGCGATCAGCGTGGCCCAGGGCGCCAGCCAGAAGCCCAGCGCCAGCAGCGTGACCAGCAGCCAGATCGCCAGAACCTGGCCGGGCACGATCACCCGCTGCGCCGACATCTGTGGGTCGCTCTCGGCCAGGTCGAACACCGCGCGGTGGGACTGGCGGTCGCGGTGCACCCGTTGGATCGCCCAGATCACGTCGAACTTGCTCGCCACCACGAAGCGGATCGCGCGCCCGTAGCGCCGGCGCGAAGCCGAGACCGCCCGCGGGCCGGGAAGCGCGGTGGCTAGTACCGTTACCCCGTTCTCCACCCGCCAGGGCACAGTCAGCTCTTCGGCCATCTCGTTGGGATCGATGCCGGCCAGCAGTGCCGGATCGCAGGGCTCGGCCATGAGGTCGACGCAGGCGAGGCCGAAATGCCGCGACAGCATCTCGTAAAGGCGATCCGGCTCGATCCAGCGCCGCGCCAGCAGCACGTCGAGCAGCCCCACCCGCCAGGCCCCGGCGGACTCGACGGCCTCGTCGAGTTGCTCGATCGTCAGCAGCCCGCGCTCCAGCAGCAGGTCCCCGAAAGCCTCGTCGGAGTAGGAGAGCGCCATCGACTCCGCCTCACTCGCGCTTGCGGCTGCTGGCGTAGAGACGCCGGATGATCAGCACCGCGACGACCGTAGCCAGCGCCCATGCGGCCAGGATCAGCCAGCCGTAGTAGCGTTTCGCCAGACGCAGCGGGTCGAACACGTCGGGATAGCTGATGCGCAACAGGTCCCGCCGGTCGCTGGCCAGCGACAGGGCCGTGCCCCCCGCGTCGAGAAAGGCGATGTCGCCGCGATCGAGCGCCACGACGTCGCCCTCGCCCGGCGGCTCGCCGGCGCCGGGGCGGATCCACACGCCCGCCGTCTCGCCCACCCGCACCAGCTGCACGACGTCCGCCTGGTCGATGGCGGCCTGTTCCAGCCAGGGCCGACCGTCCGGCATTGCCAGGCTGGCCCGACCGCGATCGAAGACCAGCGGCGGGGAGGACCCCTCCGGCGCCGAGGCGGAGAGCTGCAGGAAGGGCAGTTGCGGCGCCTCCGGCAGGGCGTCCGCCACCTGCACCGGCGCATCCGCGGCGCCAAGCGCGGCGAAGACCGGCGCCAGATGCGCCAGCGCCCGCTCCGCGTCGAAGCCCAGCGCCGGGTCGATGGCCAGGATCGCGCCGTTGCGGAAGGCGGGGATCAGCTGGTGGAACTCGCGCGCGGGCTCCGCCGCGGCCAGCAGGATCGCGCTGGACGGCAGAAGCTGCGCGGGAAAGCCGGTCGGGCGGATCAGGCAGTCGCCGCCCGTTGCGCGCCGCTGCACCGCGACGCGCACCTGATTGGAGCGGCCGACGAGCCCCTCGGGAAGATCCACTACCAGGCGGGTCCGTTCGCCCCCCTCGGTGGAGGTCGAGCCCAGCAGCAGGTCGTTCACGAAAGCGCTGATCACCAGGCCGGAGCCTTCAGGGTCCGGCGCCACAGCCATGTCGATCTGCACGGCGGCGGGGCGGCGTCCGGCCGGCATGTCCGCCATCTCGAACCCGGCCTCGAAGAAGGAGCGTTCGACCACGTAGTCGATCGAGGCCGCGCCGGCCGGGATCAGCGGGACCTGGTCGGCATCGCCCTCGCGCACGGCCGCCCGGTCGAGCGACAGCCCCCCGCCGGCCGCAACCGAAGCAAGCGGCGCCAGCCCTTCGGACAACGCGCCGACGGCGTCCTGCACCGCAGGACCGCTCACGACCAGCGCCGGCCGGCCGTCGCGCGGTTCGGCCCGCAGGGTGGCGCCGGCCTGTCCGCCGGCGCCGGCGACGACGAACAGGCCGCGCGCCCAGGCGCCTTCGTCGGCCGTCTCCGACGGGGCGGAGCCGGTCCCCACCCAGGCCCGCCCGGCGTCCGCCCGGTAAAACGCCGCCGCCCGAAGCGCTGCCGCCAGCATCTCGTCGCTGACCGGGCCCTCCGGCTCGAGCGTGATGCCGACCTTCGATGGAAAAAGCGCAACCGCGTCGGCGACCCCGAGTTCGTCGGCTTGCGAGAAGCTCAATTCGAGTGCCGTCCGCGGCTCGATGTGGAGATAGTCTCCGGCGGCGCGCTCATCCATGCAGCGGTACTCGCTGATCGCGCCGCCATAGCGAAAGCCCAGCTTCACGAAGCCGTCGCGGCGAGCCTCCGCCGGGACGTCGACCACGATCTCCCGGGCCTCGTCGCCCCCGCTCAACGTGACCACCCGCTGGACCCGGTCGTCGACGAGCAGGGACAGGTGCCGATCGCTCCGCAGCGCGGCGGCCTGCCGCAGGTGCAGACGCAGCTTCATGGCGCGGACCGGCGCGTTGCGCGGAACCGGGATGAAGACCTCGCGGTAGCCGCTCAGCATCGAGAACTCGAACCCCGCCTCGAAGCCCAGTTCGCGCAGCGTGACTGCGCGCAGAAAACCATCGGGCCCGACCTGGGATCCGACGGCGATCGTCGGCTGGGCCGGAGCGGTCGGGGACGCGTTCTGCTGAGCGGCGACGGGCGCCGCGAGGATCAGCGCGGCGCCAGCCGCCCATGCGGAAAGTCTCGCCATCAGGTCCCTTCGCTCGTTTCGGCGAGCGCGCGTCGAAGCTCGCTCAGGCCTCTAGTAAAAAGCTCATGTTCGCGCGGTGTCATCGCCCGGCCGCCCGCGGGTGCAGGGCCGAAGACGCTCAGGATCTCTCGGGCTATGGAAGCGGATTCCGGGAGGTCGAGCATGCCGGCGGTGCCGACGAACTGATGCAGCTCGTGTCGTAGTTCCTGGGTCAGCGCGCCCTCTGGATTGCTCATCGCCGTCGCCAGGATCCCGTCGATGCGTTCCGGCCCCTGTCGCAGGAACCTGGCACGAAGGCGCTTCTTTTCTTCCTCGAAGCTCAAACGCGCCTCCAAGTGACTGACGCAGGTCGTCGACGGCAACGGATCGATCATTAGCACCTTCCGCCCAATGCCTTACTCCGTGATCGCGGGCACGGCGGAGGCAGGCCAAGATTCCTTCCTGACCTGTCGTAGCTGGGCAACAGAGCCCACGTCGTGGCTGCCATCACGTGGTTGGTCGCGCTGGCTAGGGCGTGTTGACAAAGTTCCTTATCCAGAGGCGGATCAAGGCGATCTGGGCGAAGCCGAGGTAGCTGTCCGCGGTCTTGTCGTAGCGGGTGGCGACGCGGCGGGCGTTCTTGAGGCGGTTGAAGCACCGCTCAATGCGGTTGCGCGGGGCGTAGATATGGGCGTCGACGATGTCGCGGACTCTGCGGGTTTTGCGGGCCGGCATCACGGCGACGCCGCCTCTGGCTTCCATGTCCTGGCGGATCGCATCGGAATCGTAGCCCCGGTCAGCCAGCGGCACGCGGGCGGGCGGCCCGTTCGCCGCCAACGGGGGTGCATAGCCGCGATGGTCGGAGCCCTGGCCGCTGCTTTGATCCCCGACAGCTGGACCGAGGGAAGCTAAAAAAAGCCGGCCGGCGGGCTGACGTAAAGGCGCCGCGTCACAGGCCATCGCTCCGACGGTCGGACGTCAATCCGGAAACACTTTGCTCATCAAATTCAGCAGGCGCTCGTCATGCGCGATGTCGGCCTCGATCAGGTCGCGGTCCGGATGGTCCGGATCGTCCTCAAGCATGCGCCTGAGCTCGACGACCTCGTCCTCGAACATCCGCCTGCGCGCCCGCAGCCAGTCCCAGTCCGGATTCTCCTCCGCCGTCATCGGCCCGCGCACCTGGACCTGCCCGGTGCGCATGTCGACGACGATGTCGTCGGGATGCGGGATCGGGTCCGGCGCCGAGATGCCGAGCGCCCTGCGCCGCTCCAGCTCGCGGGTCCAATCAGCCTTGTAGCTGATTGCCGTCTCCAGCCACTCGTCATGCAGCCGCTTGTTCCCCCGCTCGGTGGCCGCGAGCAGCTCGGTAAACAGCTCCTGCGCCCGGGTCTTTCCCTTCGCGGCGTTCACCGCCAGAGAGCGGACCACCGCCTGCGCGATCGGAACCGTCACGCTGCGCTCGCCGTCGCGCACCGACACCGTCCGGTAGGCCTCGTCGAGGATGATGTCCTTCAGCCTCTCCTCATGAAGCGCCGGCCGGTTGCGCGACCCCGTCGGCCGCCCCTTCGGGTTGCCGGAGACACCGGGCCGGAAGCGGCTCTTCGCCGGCGCTTTCGCGTAGCCCACCTCTTAGCCGGCCTCCGGGCGGTTCGCCCGGAGCGCCTTGCGGTCTTTGTCGTCGTTCCGGCTCATTCGGCGGCCTCCGCGAAGGCGGCGCCGGGCCAGCCGCAGACCACGCGTTCGGCGTCATCCTTCGCGTAGGCCTCCCAGCGCCGGAGGATCCGGTCGCAGTAGACCGGGTCCAGCTCGCAAAGGAACGCCCGCCGGCCGGTCTTCTCGGCCGCGATCAGCGTCGAGCCGGAACCGCCGAACAGGTCCAGCACAATCTACCCGCGCCCGGAGACGTCCTTGATCGCGTCGGCGATCATCTGCACCGGCTTCACTGTCGGGAGCAGCGCGAGCTCTTCTATGCGCCCTGCCCGCATCGTGTTCACGCCGCGGTATTCCCAGACGTTGGTGCGGTAGCGCCCATGCTGGCCGAGCTCGAAGGCGTTCACATGCGGCGCCGTTCCGACCTTGAAGGCGAAGATCAGCTCGTGGCGGGAGCGGTAGAAGCTGCCCATGCCGCCGTTGTCCTTCGCCCAGACGACCAGGTTCTTCAGCTCCGAGTAGGCCCCCTGCCCCGCCGCCATCACCTCCTGCATGTGGCGCCAGTCCATGCAGATGAAATGGATGGCGCCGTCGAGACTGTGATCCGCGAGGTTGCGGAAGGTGGTCCCGAGGAAGGCGGTGAACTCGGCCGGGCTCATCTCGCCCGAGGCCATCGCGAACTCCCGGTGCTTCGTCTTGCCCAGGCCGCCGACATGACCGTCGATCGGCACGTTGTAGGGCGGGTCCGTGAACACCATCCGCGCCCGCTCGCCACCCATCAGCAGGTTCACCACCTCCCGGTCCAGAGCGTCCCCGCAGACCAGCCGGTGCTCGCCGAGCACCCAGACGTCCCCCGGCCGGCACCGCCGCGGCCCGTCCGCGACGGGAGCGTCGTCGGCCGGATCGCCCGGCTCCTCCGGCGTCAGCCCCTCGACCAGCGAGTCGATCTCGGGGGTCGAGAAACCTGTGAGGCTGACGTCGAACTGAAGGTCCTGCAGGGCGCCCAGCTCCTCGGCCAGCGGTTCGTCGTCCCAGCCCGCGTTCAGGGCCAGCTTGTTGTCCGTCAGCACGTAGGCGCGCTTCTGCGCCTCGCTCATTTCCGACAGCAGCCGGCAGGGGACGGTCTCCAGCCCCAGCAGCTTCGCCGCCTCCACCCGGCCGTGGCCGGCGAGGATGTTGAGGTCTTCGTCGATCTGCACCGGGTTGGTGAAGCCGAACTCGCGGATGCTGTCCGCGATCTGGCGGAGCTGCTTCTTCGAGTGCTTGCGCGCGTTGCGCGCCCAGGTCCGGAGCCGGTCGGGGGGAATGAGGCGCAGAGCCTCGTCCTGCGCGCGGGTCAGACTCCGCGCCGCAAGCGTTACACCATCGCACATGAGCTGGGGCATTTCCTCAACGAGCGACACCGTCCGGTGGATGGAGTTCGCTTCGCCTGCACGGCGCAGGACATGCGGTCCCCGGTGCGGGAGGGGGTCCGCCTGCGCCAGGAGCGCGAGGCGAACGCCTTCGCCATCGAGGTGCTCACGCCGCGCAGGCTTCTCGGTCGGCATCTCAAGCTCTCCGCCGACCTGGAGCACGTGCTGAAGATGTCAGATCGTTTCGACGTGAGCCGCGCCGCCGCCGCCCGCCGGTACGTGGCGCTTCACGAGGCGACGCTGGCGGTGATCTTCTCTCGCGACGGCCGGGTCCTCTACATCGACAAGGACGAGGCGTTTCCCCGGACGGCGGCCTGGAAAGGCGACGCGATCGGCCACCTGCTTCCCCAGCCCGGCCGCGAGCCGCTGAGCGGCATGGACCAGGTCGAGGCGGAGGACTGGATCGCCGGCTGGTTCCCCGGCGAGGTCTTCGCCCAGACCCTTCGTCAGGCGGACGGCCACGCGATGACCTTGCTGCTGGCGGAGCCCCGGGACCGCGGAGACGGGTGAGCCGGCCGGCTTCCCCGGGCTCCCTGTTCCGGCGCCGAACTTCCCTGTTCCGCCCCTGAGAATTCCCTGATCGCCTGGATTCAATTCCCTGTTCCGCGGAACAGGGAAATCGCCTGCACGCCCTTGCGAATGGGCGGGTTTCCGCGACGGCTTCCGCTCGGAGCGCACGAAACCGCATGGATTTCCCTGTAAGTTCCCTGTTCTTGACCCAGAGCAGGGTTCGGGCGGGACTGCGTCCACCACCACGCAGCCCTTCTCAAAACCACCGATCCTGCCTCGTCTCGGAAGTCTCCGACATTTCCGAGGGTTAGCTTCCCGTAGGCGCGCTAGAACCTCACGAGAGCACCGAAATCGGAGCGGAAACGCCCCGCGAAGGGGCGTTTGCTCTGCGGCCGAGTTTCAGGTGAGGTCTTGAGGCCGGCGCCTCGGGGCGCAGGCACCTAGTCCGGACGAGACTAGAAGCCCAGAAGGCGGCGCTGCTCGGTCCAGTCGAGCGGGAGGCCCGGAAGTCGGCGAAGCGCGCTGGCGGTCAGCGTCTCGGGCTGATCCCCGTTCACGATCGCCTCCGAGATGTCCGGCGCCAGGAAGGCCAGCGGCAGGATGCGGCTGACCGATCCCTTCCGGCCACCCTCCCGCCGTTCGATCTCACCAACCGAGGCGGTCGCGCCCGAGAGCAGCTCGCCTGCCCATCGCCGCGCATCGGCGACCATCGCGATCAACTCCAAATCCGGCCTCCGCTCGCGTCGGTCGAGCCCGATCACGATGGGCTTCGCCCGGCCGGCCTGGCGGGACCGCAGCGGCGCCTGGATGCGAATCGGTTCGCCGGGCGCGTCGGCAACGAGATCGCCAGAGAAGGCGACGGGCCTGACCATGATCGTCAGCGCGCCGCGCCCCAATGCGATCCGCTCGACCAGGTCGAGCAGCGGCGCGATACGATCATCCGGCTGCACCGCGAGCGTCCTCGCACGCTTCAGCGCTTCGGCGATGCCTGTCGGCGGCACGCCAGCCTGATGCAGGTCCGCGGCGAGCCGATCTTCGTCGCCGAGATGGGCTTTGAGGGTGCGCCACACGAAGCTCTCCAGCTCGCCGGCCGGCATCCGCATCGCCGGCGCATCCCCATCCGGTCGAGACGCGTAGTACCAGTAGCGCTTGCGCACGACGCCCTGCCCTGCCTTCACCGACCGCGACGCATGCGTCGGCTTCGTCGCGCGGCCCCGCGCATCGAACAGCAGCCCGTCGAGCGGCCGCGCCGATGAGCGAGACGAGCTGGATCGCTTTCCGCCGCCGTTGTCGTCCAACGCCCGTTGCACCGCGTCCCAGGTGTCGCGGTCCAGGATCGCATCGTGCATCCCCGGATGCCGCTCGCCCTTGTGCCGCGTCTCGCCGACGTAGACCGGGTTGCGCAGCAGCTCGTGGAGCGCCCCACGCGAGATCGGCTTGCCGCCCGAGCCGTTCGCCCGCCGCTTGCTGACCACGCCGTCGGCATCCAGCTCCGCCTTCAGCGCCCGGACGCAACCGAGATCGAGATAGCGGCGGAAGATCGTCCGCACCGTCTCCGCCTCGGCCGCGTTGACCGCCAGCGCCCGGTCCTTCACATCGTAGCCCAGCGGCGGCAGCCCGCCCATCCACATGCCCTTGCGCTTCGAGGCCGCGATCTTGTCCCGGATCCGTTCCGCCGTGACCTCCCGCTCGAACTGCGCGAAGGACAGCAGAACGTTCAGCGTCAATCGCCCCATCGAGCTGGTGGTGTTGAACGCCTGGGTCACCGAGACGAAGGACACGCCCGCCGCGTCGAAGATCTCCACGATCTTGGCGAAGTCCGACAGCGCCCGCGTCAGCCGGTCCACCTTGTAGACCACGACGGTATCGATCCGCTCGGCGCGGACATCGTCGAGCAGGCGCTGGAGCCCCGGCCGGTTCATGGTCCCGCCTGAGATGCCGCCATCGTCGTAGCGTTCCGGCACCTCGCGCCAGCCCTCGTGCCGCTGGCTGAGCACATAGGCGGCGCAGGCCTCCCGCTGCGCCTCCAGCGAGTTGAAGCCCTGGTCGAGCCCCTCCTCGGAGGACTTGCGGGTGTAGATGGCGCAGCGCTTCAGGCTCATCGGCCGGGCTCCTCGCGCAGGCCGAAGAAGGCGGGCCCGTTGCGCCGCGTGCCGGTGATGGCGCGGGCCACCGCGGAGAGGGAGGCGTAGCGCCGCCCCCTCCATTCTACGACGTCCGCCGTCGCCGCCACCTCGTGCGTCTCGCCGCGCCAGAGCTTGATCAGCCGCGCGCCGGCTCAGGCTCGGCATTCAGCGCCGGCGGCTTCCCGGCCTCCGCAGGCTCGGTCGGCATCGGCGCGGTCACCGGCGGCTGATCGTCGACGCCCTCCGAGGCGTGCGCCGGCAGGAGCATGAAGTCCGGTCGCGCGGAGGCGGCGGAGAGCAGCACCGGCTGCAGGTCGGTGAGCTTGATCCCGGTCATCGTCGCGGTCTCCCGGCGAGGCCCGCTCCCGATGCCCGGGCCTCCCACCGCGCAGAGGCCCCGGCGAAGGCGCCGAGACGGTCGCGGCAGGTCAGGCCCTGCGTCGCGACGTCGACGCCACCGCTTCCTGTGCGGGGGCAGTCCGTGCGAATTCGACCTGCGTCGGCGCGAAACCCGCTTCGGAGGCGGAACAGCGGAACCACTGCGCCAGGCGCCCCGAAATCCTGGCACTGCAAGCGGTCCACCGCCAGGACCAGCCCGCGATAGCGGTCGTTCGCTGCGACCGACACCGACTAGCATCCTGGGCGGGAAGCGGAACCTCGCCGCACTATCGACGAACGACCGCTTCCGGCCGTTGACCCACTGGTTTCGCCGCGGGGCGGCCGGCGCCGGGCGACTGGGCGTTGACCCTGGCGGGGCTCCGACCCGACCATTCTGCACGTCGTATGAGCTCAATGAACCTGCGCGCCGTCATGGCGGATCTGCGTCGGGCGCGGCGGGACCGAGCCGCCGCGCCCGGGCAGGAGGCCGGGTCAGGCCAGCGCGCGGACGAAGGCCAGCAGGTCGGGGTTCACGACCTCGGCATGGGTCGTGCACATGCCATGGGGGAAACCCTTGTAGACCTTCAGTTCCGAGGCCTGCAGCAGGTCGGCCGACAGCAGCGCCGAGTCGGCGATCGGCACGATCTGGTCGTCGTCGCCATGCATCACCAGCGCGGGGACCGAGACGGCGCGGAGATCCTCGGTGAAATCGGTCTCCGAAAAGGCCTTGATGCCGTCGTAATGGGCCTTGGCGCCGCCCATCATGCCCT
>NZ_CAXBOD010000019.1:0-68663 GCF_963977235.1 uncultured Albimonas sp. | reverse complement strand
CCAGGGCGAAGGCGCGCTGGAGCGCGACCAGGGCGAAGGCGCGCTGGAGCGCGACGCGGCGACGGCGCCGAGGGGCGGGGAGCGTTTCGTGGACTTGAGCAAGGACTTCGCGGAGATCTTCGAGCGGATCTACGTGATCAACCTCGACAGCCGCCCCGACCGCCTGCGCGGGATCGCGGCCCAGTTCGCCCGCGTCGGCCTCACGATCGACGGCCCGCTCGTGCGCCGCGTCTCCGCGGTGCGCCCGAGCGAACAGGGCGACTGGCCCTCGATCGGCGCACGAGGCTGCTTCATGAGCCAGCTTTCGGCGCTGCGCGACGCGCGCGACGAGGGGCTGCGCTGCGTCGCCGTCGTCGAGGACGACTTCGACTTCTCGCCCTCGCTGCTGGCCGAGCCCGGGCGATACTTCGACCCCCTCAGGTCGCCCGACTGGCGGATGCTCCACGCGGGCCGCCCGGCCGATACGCCGGGCGCGCGCGCCGTCCGCGCCTGGAGGCCCGCGGCGCAGGACGTCCTCTACCACGCGCATTTCGTCGGCTTCCGGGGCGAGATCATCCCTCGCATCGTCGAGCACCTCGAACAGGTCGCCGCGCGCCCGAAGGGCCATGGCGCGGGCGGCCCGATGCATGTCGACGGCGCCTACCAGATCTATCGCGAAGCCCATCCGGAGACGCAGACGCTGGCCTTCGACCCTCCGATGGGCGTTCAGCGCTCCTCGGCCAGCGACATCACGCCGGTCTGGCATGACCGGGCGCCGTTCGTGCGCAACCTCGCCGGGCTCGCCCGCCGCGTGCTGAAGTCGTCCTAGACCGACCGGGCTAGACCGACCGGGTCGCCCTGGCGCAAGCTGGCCGCCGCAACGAAAGGACCGATCCGATGAAGGATTTCGATCGCGCCGGGCATGAGGTCTCGGCCGCCGAGCGCGCGGCGCTGGAGCGGCCGCAGTTGTATGTCTCACCCCATCCGCCGCCCTCGATGGCGCGGCTCGAGTCCTCGCGCCTGCTGCGCAAGGTCAACACGATCAGGATGATGTGGAAGGGCTCGAAGAACCTTCTCGACCTGATCCACCCGGAGCTGGCGAACCGGCGCTGGAACGTGGTGCGCGCGGGCGGCGAGACCATCGTCACCGTCAACGACGCCGACTTCGCCCGCCACGTGCTGCAGGCCAATCCGGACAACTACGTGAAGGGCCGGCTCTACGAGATCATCTTCTCGCGCTTCCTGCGCAAGAGCTCGCTGACCATGGACGGCGAGACCTGGCGCCAGCGCCGCCGGCTGATCTCGCCCGCCTTCAACGCCCGCGCCATCAAGGGGGTCGAGGCGATCGTCGCCCGCCATGTCGAGGCGATGCTGGGGACCTGGGGCGAGGCAGCCGACGCCGGCCGTCCCGTCGATCTGACCCACGACGTCGGCGAGCTGGCGATGCGCATCGCGATGGAGGCGTTCTTCTCGGCCGACATGGGCGAGGATCCCGCCCGCATCGGCGCGCTGATGGACAAGGTGATCACCGACGCGGGCTCTCCGCCCTTCGCCGACATCATGAACCTGCCGGCCTGGATCCCCCGCCGCTCGCGCCGCAAGGCGATGGCCTGGCTCGATGAGCTGGACGCCTGGCTCTATCCGCTGATCGACGCCCGCCTCGCCCGGCGCGAGGCGGGCGAGGCCGAGCCCGCCGCTCCCGACCTGCTCGACATCCTGGTGCATGCCAAGGACGCCGAGACGGGGGCCTTCCTCGACCGCGCCTCGATCCGCAACGAGGTGCTGACCCTGTTTGCGGCCGGCCACGAGACCACCGCGCTCAGCTTCGCCTGGGGCCTCGACCGCCTGTCGCGTGAGCCGGAGTGGCAGGACCGCCTTGCGGCCGCGGCGGCCGAGGCCGAGGCGGGCGCCCCGCTCGATCCCGCCGCGGCCCGCGCCGTGCCGCTGCTGCCGGCGGCCTACGACGAGATCCTGCGCCTCTACCCGCCGGCCTTCTCGATCGGGCGCCAGGCCACGGCCGCCGACCGGTTCGAGGATGTCGAGATCGCGCCGGGGACCCGCATCCAGATCGTCATCGGCATGATCCACCGCAATCCGCGCTATTGGGAGGCCCCCGGCGTCTTCGACCCCGAGCGCTTCCTGCCCGCCAACCGGGCCGGGCGCCATCCCTTCGCCCACATTCCCTTCGGCGGCGGCCCGCGGATCTGCGTGGGCCTGGCGCTGGCCCGGCTCGAGGGGGTGATGGTGCTCGCCCGCGCCCTGCCGCGGTTCCGCCTTGCCCCCGACGGCCCGCCGCCGGAGCCCGTGGGCAAGATCACCCTGCGCACCCGCGAGCCGGTGACGATGCGGGTGTCCCGCCGCGGCTGAGTCTCTAGGCGCGGAGGCGGCGAATCCCGGCTCTCGCGCCGGCGCGACGATCGAGCGCTGCGGCCGCCTGCGGGCGGCGCCCCGACGCGGCTCAGGGGGCGGCCGCGCCCTGTGCGCCGGGGCGCGATGACCTCGCGCGCCGCTCGCGGTAGGAGGCGCGGCGGTCTGCGCGTGAGGACCCCGGTCTGGCGTCGGCTGGGCGGGTTTCGGGCGCGCGGAGAGCTGTCCGCGCCCCCGGTCGAATGCTCGGGCCATGCGCAAACGCTCGCCTTTCCCTCCCCCACGTGCTTGGGTGACGTTCGACAACGCGCCGCCGCGACCCCGAGAGGCGGCGCCGGGGGCCGGGCGTGAACCCGGTCTTCAGGCATTCCGGGGCAGGGTGACGCCGGGAGATGATCCGGGCGGCGCCCGGACGCAGAGCAGCAAGGGCAGGGACCACGAATGAGCAAGCGATCCGCGCGCGGGGCGATGCCGCTGGGCTACGCCGAGATGATGGCGCCCTGGATGGTGATGACCGAGATGTGGCGTTTCCAGTACGAGACCTCGGCCGCCGCCGCGGAAGTGATCCTGCGCCGCACGCTGCTCGCCGCCACCGGCGCGATGAGCCTGCAGGAGGCGGTGGACATGGTGATGGAGAAGCCCGCCACCTTCTCGACCTCGCTCGAGGCGATGTCCGTGGCGCTCGCCGGCGGCGCCGGCCCGCAGGAGGCGCTGCGCGCCGCCGCCGCCCCGATGTCGCGCCGCATGCGCGCCAACGCCGCGCGCCTGCGCGGCTGAACGCAGGCGCCCCGCCTCGCCCGCAGGCGAGGCTTTGGCGCACGCCCCGGACAGGCTTTGGCGCCCCCCCCAACAGGCTTTGGCGCACGACGCTCCCGACAGCGCCTCGGCGCACGAAGGCGCCGACACGCGCGTGACACTCCGCAGGCGCGCGCCGGGCGCGTGGCAGGCGGCGACGCATGCGCCCGCCGTCCTCGGGCCGGGCCCTTGGCCTCCGGTCACGTTGTTCCGCACATCGCTCCGAAGCGGGCGGGGGCGAAGCCCGGGCGGCGGTCCTCGGCGGGCTGAGCTCGTCGGCGATGGCCGGGCAGGGGGGCGGGATCCAGGCATCCAGGGTCATCCCCCACGCCGGTCGCCGCTCTCGTCCTCGGTCTGCCGGGCGGCGCGCCGGGCGCCTGAAGGTCGTCGCGGGACCCGACCGGCTGCGCCCGAAAGGGGCGTTTCGTCGGCCAGACGGGTGCGGGGGGCGGAGATGAAACGGGCGGGCCGATCCTCGCCGGGATCGGCCCGCCCTTTCAAGCGGTTACGGAGCGTCGCCCCCCGCCCTTGAAGCGGTTGCGGGCCGCCGGCCCGCCCCCTGAAGCGGCCGCGGGGCGCCGCCCCGCGGGCTCGGCTCAGGCCAGGTCGCGGACGTCCGTCAGGCGGCCGGTGACGGCTGCGGCCGCGGCCATCGCCGGGCTCAGCAGGTGGGTGCGGCCGCCGCGGCCCTGGCGACCCTCGAAGTTGCGGTTCGAGGTCGAGGCGCAGCGCTCGCCGGGGGCGAGCTGGTCGGGGTTCATCCCGAGGCACATCGAGCAGCCGGCCATCCGCCACTCGAAGCCCGCGTCGATGAGCTTCTGGGCGATGCCCTCTTCCTCGGCCATGGCGCGCACCAGGCCCGAGCCGGGGACGATCATCGCGCGGATGCCGTCCTTGACCTTGCGGCCCTCCATCACCTTGGCGACCTCGCGCAGGTCCTCGATGCGGCCGTTGGTGCACGAGCCGATGAACACCGTGTCGATCTCGATGTCCTTGAGCGCCATGCCGGGCTTCAGGCCCATGTAGTCGAGCGAGCGGGTCGCGGCCGAGACCTTGCCGCCCTTGAAGCTGTCGGGGGAGGGCACCACGGCCGAGATCGGCAGCACGTCCTCGGGGCTGGTGCCCCAGGTGACCACGGGCTCGATCTCGGCGGCGTCGATCTCGATGACCTTGTCGTAGTGGGCGCCCTCGTCGGACCTGAGGGTCTTCCAGAACGCCAGCGCCTGCTCCCACGCGGCGCCTTTGGGCGCGTAGGGGCGGCCCATCACGTACTGGAAGGTCTTCTCGTCCGGCGCGATCAGGCCGGCGCGGGCGCCGCCCTCGATGGCCATGTTGCACACGGTCATGCGGCCTTCCATCGACAGCGCCTCGATGGCCTCGCCCGCGTATTCGATGACGTAGCCGGTGCCGCCGGCGGTGCCGGTCTTGCCGATCACGGTCAGGGTGATGTCCTTGGCGGTGACGCCGAGCGGCAGCCTGCCGTTCACCTTCACCAGCATGTTCTTGGACTTCTTCTGGATCAGCGTCTGGGTGGCGAGCACATGCTCGACCTCCGAGGTGCCGATGCCGTGCGCCAGCGCGCCGAAGGCCCCGTGGGTGGCGGTGTGGCTGTCGCCGCACACGATGGTCATGCCGGGCTGGGTCAGGCCCTGCTCGGGCCCGATGATGTGCACGATGCCTTGGCGGACGTCGTTGACGTCGAAATAGGTGACGCCGAAGTCGGCGGCGTTCTTGCGCAGGGTGTCGATCTGCAGCTTCGCCTCGGGGTCCGAGATCTCGCCGGTGGCGCGGCCGATGTCGGTGGGCACGTTGTGGTCGGGCACGGCCACGGTCAGCTCGGGGCGGCGCACGGTGCGGCCGGTCATGCGCAGGCCCTCGAAGGCCTGGGCGGAGGTGACCTCGTGGGTCAGGTGCATGTCGATGTAGAGGAGGCTGGTGCCGTCCTCGGCCTCGTGCACCACGTGGGCGTCCCAGATCTTGTCGTAGAGGGTCTTGGGGGCGGTCATCGGAGGTCTCCGGAATTGGCGTCGGGCTGGGGTCGTCAGGGCGCGTCGCGGCGCGCGGGCTTCGGGCGCGAAGGCTCAGCCCACGGCGGGAAGCTCGGCGAGGCGGCCGAAGAAGCGCCACGGCAGGCGGGCGCGATCGCTCATGACGAGGGGTCCGGACATGGCGCGGAAATTATGTCGCGCTTCGGCTCGCCGCAAGCGGGGAATCGCGGAGCGGGGTCGGCGGGGCGGCTCTGCCGTCCGCTGCGCGGCCGGGACGCCCGCCCGCCGACCCCGCCACGGGCGCACGAATTCCTGGGGCGCGGAGGCCCGCTCGGGTCGCCCGGGCGGGGGTCAGGCGGCGAGACTCACCGCCCCGCCCCAGGGGTCGCGCAGGATCGCGCGGCCGTCTCGGGTTTCGGGCGTCAGGCCTGCGGCCTCGGCGCGGGCCAGCATGGCCTCGCGCAGGTCGGCGTCGCGCGCCACGATCTCCACCTGCTCGAGGCCCGCCATTCCCCCGCTCCGGCGCCCGGCGCCGCGGCTGTTCCAGACGTTGGCCGCAAGCTGGTGGTGGTAGCCGCCCGAGCCGTAGAAGCTCGCGCCCGGATAGTCGGCCGAGACGTCGAAGCCCAGCACGTCGCGGTAGAAGCCGTCGGCGCGCCCGGTGTCGCCCACCTGCAGGTGCACGTGGCCCACGATCAGCCCCTCGGGGGCCGCGCCATAGGCGGTTCCCGCGCCGCTCTCGAAGAGCGCCTGCGCGTCGAGCGGCAGGGTCGAGAGCGCCACCGCGCCCGAGGGCGTGCGCCAGCGGGCCTCGGGCCGGTCGGCGTAGACCTCGATGCCGTTGCCCTCGGGGTCGGAGAGGTAGAGCGCCTCGGAGACCACGTGGTCCGAGGCGCCCTCCAGCCGCGCCCCGGTCGCGCGCGCGTGGCCGAGCCAGCGGCCGAGGTCGGCGCGCGAGGGCATCAGGAAGGCGGTGTGGAACAGGCCCGCCTGGCGGCGGTCGAGCGGCGCGAGGCGCGCGTCGCCCGCCAGCTCGAGCAGCGGCCGGGCGCCGCCGCCGGGGGCCGGGGCGCCCAGCACGGTCCAGCCGGCGCCCTCGTCCAGGCGGCGCAGGCCCAGCAGATCCTCGTAGAACTCCGCCACGCGGGCCAGGTCGCGCACCCGCAGGCGCACGCGGCCGATGCGCAGCGGCGCGGCCTGCATGTCGAACATCGCCCCCTCGGGGGAGGGGGAACGGGAGGCGGCCTGGGTCATGGCGGGGCTCCTTGGCGGAGAGAGAGATCGAGGCGGGAGGCGGGGCGGCGGCCCGCGCCGGGCGGACCGCCTCAAGATGGAGCGAGAAAGCGCCCGCGATAATATGGGCCTGTGTGGATAAATTGTGAGCGTCCGGGAAACCTCTGTCGCCGGGAGCTGCGGAGCTGGCGAGGATCTGGGCCGGGCATCGGTCGCATTCCCGGCGCCGATGGTCGCGCCCGTGCCGCGCGCCGGAGGGCGGCGGTGGTTCCCTTGGGGCGCCCTGCGGTTCCATCGAACTGGCCGGCGGGCAGGTCAGCCACGGGTTGCCTTTCGCGCTCAGCGCCCTAGGCTTCCGGGCGCCGCATGCGAAATGCAGGCGTATGAATATAATATTCGCGTCCTGCATCCCGCGGGTCGTCGGCAGGATGGCGCAGGTTTCATCTTTCCGTCCGACCGACGATTTCGATGCGCGACGCCGTCCGAGCGTCGTCATTTAGAAGCGAATCTGGAACCGGGCCCGCGGCCCGGAGGAGGGGAGCCGTGTTTTCCAGGATCATGACGCCGGTCGACCTGGCCCACCTCGAGCGCTTGCGAAAGTCGCTCGACGTGGCCGCCGGGCTGGCCCGACAGAACGACGCGCCCGTGACCTACGTGGCCGTCACCTCGCCCGAGCCCGGCTCGGTCGCCCACAATCCCGAGGAGTTCGCCGCCAAGCTCAAGGCTTTCGCGCAGAGCGAGGCGCAGAGCCACGGCATCGCGACCGACTCGAAGGCGCTGGTCAGCCATGACCCCGGCGTCGACCTCGACAAGACGCTGCTCAAGGCGGTGGACGAGATCGGCGCCGACCTGGTGGTCATGCAGAGCCACGTGCCCAACCTCGCCGATTACCTCTGGCCGTCGAACGGCGGCGCGATCGCGGCCCATTCCAAGGCCTCGGTCTTCGTCGTGCGCTGAGGCGCGCGGCCCGGGGACTGACGCGCTCCGGGTCTTGCCGCCCGCCCGCCTGACGCACATTCAATGACAGGGAGCCCCCCATGAGCGATTCCTCCGACTCCGAGGCGATACCCGCCCCGGAAGGACCCGCCAACATCATCGAGACCGACTACGAGATCGGTCAGAACAACATCCAGCCCAGGATCGGGCCGTTCGGCCTCGACATCCACAACCCGGTGTTCGCGATCTCGAGCCTGGTGGTCATCGCCTTCGTGGTGATCACGCTGGCCTTCCAGAACTCGCTCGGGCCGGCGTTCAACGACCTGCGCAACTGGCTGACCGGATCGCTGGACTGGTTCTTCCTGATGGCGGGCAACATCTTCGTTCTGGTGTGCCTCGGCATCGTGATCTCGCCGCTGGGCCGGGTCCGGCTGGGCGGCAAGGACGCCACGCCCGACTACTCCTACTTCGGCTGGTTCGCGATGCTGTTCGCCGCGGGCATGGGCATCGGCCTGATGTTCTTCGGCGTGCTCGAGCCGGTCTACCATATGGCCATCTCCGAGCCGCTGGGCGTGCCCTCGCCCTTCGCCGAGGACGGCTCGCTGATCCCCGAGAACCTCGACGCGGCGCGCGCCATGGGCATGGCCGCCACGATCTACCACTGGGGCCTGCACCCCTGGGCGATCTACGCGATCGTCGCGCTGGCGCTGGCGCTGTTCTCGTTCAACAAGGGCCTGCCGCTGACCATCCGCTCGATGTTCTACCCGATCTTCGGCGAGCGGATCTGGGGGTGGCCCGGGCATATCATCGACATCCTGGCGGTGTTCGCGACGCTGTTCGGGCTCGCGACCTCGCTGGGCTTCGGCGCGCAGCAGGCCAACGCGGGCCTGGCCTTCGTCTTCGGCATCCCCAACGGGATCGAGGCGCAGGTGATCCTGATCGTGGTGATCACCGGCGTGGCGCTGATCTCGGTGCTGCGCGGGCTCGACGGAGGGGTCAAGCTGCTCTCCGAGGTCAACATGGTGCTGGCGATGCTGCTGCTGGCCTTCGTGGTGCTGGTGGGGCCGACGCTGTCGATCCTGACCGGATTCGTCGACGGCCTGCTGGCCTATGGTCGCGAGCTGATTCCGCTGTCCAATCCGGTCGGGCGCGACGACGACAGCTTCCGCCAGGGCTGGACCTCGTTCTACTGGGCGTGGTGGATCTCCTGGTCGCCGTTCGTGGGCATGTTCATCGCCCGCGTCTCCCGCGGGCGCACGGTGCGCGAGTTCATCGTCTGCGTGCTGATCATCCCCACCCTCGTGTCGGTGTTCTGGATGTCGGCCTTCGGCGGCACCGCGATCGAGCAGGTGGTCGAGCTCGCCAACTCCCAGGTGAAGGAGCACGTCATCGACAGCTACAGCCCCGAGCTGTCGTTGTTCGGCATGCTGGCGGACCTGCCGCTGGCCTCGGTGACCTCGGTTCTCGCGGTGATCCTGGTGATCGTGTTCTTCGTGACCTCGTCGGACTCGGGCTCGCTGGTGATCGACACGATCACGGCGGGCGGCAAGGTCGACGCTCCCGTCTCCCAGCGCGTGTTCTGGGCGAGCTTCGAGGGGCTGGTCGCGATCGCGCTGCTGGTCGGCGGCGGATTGGGCGCGCTGCAGGCGATGGCGGTCTCGACCGGCTTCCCCTTCGCGGTGGTGCTGCTGATCGGCTGCTGGGCGATCATCAAGGGCCTGATGGACGAGCCGCGCTGAGCCGCGCCTCCCCCTGACGTGTCGAGGGGCGTCCGCCGCAAGGCGGGCGCCCTTTTCGATGTCAGCCCGCCTGCGCCGCGTCCGCCCGCGACCCTCGGGTGGCGAGCAGGGCGCCCAGCCCGATCAGCGCGATGCCCAGCAGGGCGTGGGGGCCGGGGATCTCGGCGAAGAACACCACCCCCCACAGCATTGCGAATCCGAGGTAGGACGTGTCGAAGACCCCGATCAGCGGCGTCGGCGCCAGGCGGTAGGCCGCGGCCACCGCGACCGCCACCAGCGCCAGCAGCGCCCCCAGCAGGCCGGCGAGCGCCCAGTCTTCGAGAGCCAGCGGCCGCCAGCCCGCGAGCGCGAAGCCGGCGTCCGCGACCGGCCTCAGGCCCAGCCCCGTCAGTTCCAACCCCGCCAGTTCCAACCCCGCCAGTTCCAGCCCCGCCAGGCCCAGCCCCGCCAGCAGGCTCAGGCACAGGTTTAGATCCAGCGCCAGGGCGCCCGGGCTTTCCTCGCGGCAGCGGCGCCAGGTGATCGTGCCGGCCAGCGCGTAGAATCCCGCCGCGGCGAGCGCCAGCAGCGCCGCAGGTTCGAGGGCGCCGGCCTGCGGGTTCGCGACCAGCCCCGCGCCCAGGAGCGTCAGCCCGATCGCGGCCCAGCCGCGCCGATCCGGCCGCCTGCGCGCCATCAGCGCCATCCAGGCCGGCGCCGTGTAGTAGCAGGCCGCCGCCAGCGCCAGCGACAGCGAGGGCAGCGCCGCATAGTAGCACAGCCACATCGCCGCGAGACTGAGACTGCGCGCCCGCACCCAGCCCCGGCGCCTCGGCCGCCCTGTTCGCCCCAGAACGCGCAGCCCCGCCGCGATCAGCCCCGCCGCCGCCAGCGAACGCAGCAGCATCAGTTGCGCCAGCCCGAAGCGCTCCCCGCTCAGCTTGACCAGCGCGTCCGAGAGCGACAGCAGCAGCACGCCCAGCGTGATCGCCAGGATGCCGCGCAGCCGCGCCGAGGGTTGGGGGGAGGGGGGGGGCGATCCATGCCATGCGCCCATGGAAATCCGATCCCGAGGCAGGCATAAAATGAGAAAGCGTCCCCCAGGCATGAGGCGATGGAATGCATCTCCGCTCCCTCCCCGTGCTCTCGCGCCTGCGCCCGTTCGAGGCCGCCGCCCGGCACGAGAGCTTCACCGCCGCGGCGCAGGAGCTGGGCCTGACCCAGACCGCCGTCTCCAAGCAGATCGCGGCGCTGGAGGCGGAACTGGGCGTCGCGCTTTTCGTGCGCCGCAACCGCGCGGCGTTCCTGACCGAGGCGGGGCGCGCCCTTGGCGGCGTCGTGGGCCCCGCGCTTGCGGAGATCGCGGCCGAGGCCGCCCGCCTGCGCGGCGCCTGCGAGCCCGCCGGCGTGGTGCTGCACTGCCAGCTTTGCGAGGCGTTCTACTGGCTGATGCCCCGCCTCTCCCGCTTCCATGAGCGCCACCCCGAGGTCGAGCTGCGCGTGGTCAGCGCGCTCGCCCCGCTCACCGAAGCGGCCGAGCCGTTCGATGTGGCGCTCCAGACCACCGGCCGGGCGAGCGGGGCCGCGCCGCTGGTCTTCGCCGCGCACGACGAGGTGTTCCCGGTCGCCGCCCCCTCGCTGCTGGCCGCCAGCCTGCCGGGCGCGGCGTGGCCGCTCTCGCCCGAGGCGCTGGCGGATCTGCCGCTGCTCTCGCACCGGGTGGCGCCGCAGGACTGGATGGACTGGCCCGACTGGTTCGCCGCCGTCGGCCGCCCGATGCCCACGGGCGCCCGTCGCGTGGCCTTCGACAGTTTTCCGCTGGTGCTGCAGGCGGCCGCGGCGGGGCAGGGGGTTGCGCTGGGCTGGGCGCGCACCGTCGCGGGCCTGATCGAGGAGGGCAAGCTGGTCCGCGTGACCGCCCAGGGCGTCCCGCGCCCGGCCGAGATCTCGGTGTTCCGCGGCGCCCGACGCGGCCCCCGCCGGCAGACCGAGGCGCTGCTCGAGTGGCTGCGCGCCGAACTGAGGTCCTGAACGCGCGCCGCCTCAGGCCACGCTGGCCGCGAGGTAGAGGGCCACGACATGCTCGCGCGCATCGGCCAGGTGTTCGCGCAACTGCGCCTCGAGCCGGTCGGCGTCGCGGGCGCGAATCGCCTCCATCAGCGGATCGTGGGAGGCCGCGATCCGCTCGGGATCGTCGTAGAGCCGCCCGACGATGGCGATTCCCGCCCGGAGCTGGGTCGCGAGCTGGTCGAAGATCCGCAGGATCTGGCCGTTGTCCCCCAGCTCGCACAGCATCCGGTGGAATCGGTAGTCCTCGGCCACCTGCTCCTGCGCCGCGCCGGCCCGGCCGAGCCGGTGCAGCGTCTCGACCTGCGCCTCGAGGCGGGCGAGGTCCGCCTCGGTGATCCGCTTCAGCGCCATCCGCGAGGCGTGGATCTCGAGCACCTCGCGCAGGTCGTAGATGTCGTGCATCTCCTTGGAATCGTAGGCATGCACGAAGAATCCCCGACGGGGATGCGAGACGATCAGCCCCTGGCTCTCGAGCAGCCGCAGGGCCTCGCGGGCGGGCGCGCGAGAGGTGCCCAGCTCCCGCGCCAGCTTCGCCTCGGCCACCTTCTCGCCGGGGCGCAGCCGGCCGTCGCCGATCGCGCGCACCACCTGGTCGGCGATTCGCGTCACCAGATCGTCAGGCTCGAGCACCTTGAAGGTGCGTGCAGTCGATGGGTCCTGAAACTTCTCGAACATACTCGAAACAAGTCCTCTTCCGCCTCCCGGACGGGCCTCGGCCGCGGCGGTTGTCCGCCGTCGATCCCCCCGCCTGGTCCGGCCGCGCGCCGCGGTCGGGACGCGTGAAGCGAGTCGCACAAGGGAACGCCGAAGAAAACAATCTGTCGACAGTTGATTTGTCGAGAAATCTTCATCATCGTGTTTTGCGACGCAGCAGAATCGTCCGGACAACCCCGGACGGCAAGCCTTTCCGGAGTTTGCCATGACGATCCAGACCCAGATCTCCACCGCCCAGCCGGTGGAACGGGTTCACCTCGCCGCCGCCTACCGGCTGATCGCCGAGTTCGGCATGGACGACTCGATCTTCACCCACATCTCGGCCCGCGCTCCGGCGGCTGAGGGCGAGCACGCCTTCCTGATCAACCCCTACGGCCTGCGCTTCGACGAGGTGACGGCCTCGAACCTCGTCACCGTGGATCTCGACGGGAACATCCTGCGCGACGACTACGGGCAGGGGATCAACAAGGCGGGGTTCACCATCCACTCGGCCGTGCACATGGCTCGGCCCGACGTGCATTGCGTGCTGCACACGCACACCGTCGCCGGCGTCGCGATCTCCTCGGCCGAGGAGGGGCTGCTGCCGCTGAACCAGTGGTCGCTCGAGTTCTACGACCGCATCGCCTTCCACGACTACGAGGGCATCGCCCTGAACCTCGAGGAGCGCGAGCGCCTGATCGCCGACCTCGGGACCAAGATGATCATGATCCTGCGCAATCACGGGCTGATGACCTGCGGGACCTCGGTGGGCGACGCGTTCAAGGCGATGTTCAACTTCGAGCGCGCCTGCAAGGCGCAGCTGGCGCTGATGGCGACCTCGATGACCCCGCGCCTGGTCGCCCACGACCTGGCCGAGTTCACCGCCCGCCAGGGCGAGGACTGGTCGGCCAGGCACGAGGCCTCCGGCAAGCCCGACCCGGAGTGGGAGGCCTACCTGCGGCTGGCCAAGAAGCGCTGCCCGGACTTCGACTCCTGAGATGAATGCGATCCCGCCCCTCCAGCCCTTGCCAGAGGGCGAGGCGCCGGCCGCCCCGGCGATCGGCGTCTACCTCTCCAGCCGCCTGGACCTGAAGGAGATCTTCGGCGAGGCGACGGACCCTCGCCTGGTCCTGATGCGCCCCGAGGAGGTCGAGGATCCCGCCGCCGTCATCTGCGCGCTGTGCTGGCAGGCGCCCGACGACGGGTTCGACGCCTATCCCAACCTGAAGGTCGCGGGGTCGATCGCGGCGGGGGTGGACCATATCCTGTCCTGCCCCTCGCTGCCTGCCGACGCCGTGGTCACACGGGTGCGTGACGACAGCCAGGCCGACCTGATGGCGGGCTTCGCGGCCTTCCACGTGGTCTGGCACCACCGCCGCATGGACGATTTCCACGCCTGGCAGTCCCGCGGCGAATGGCGGCGCACCGACCGCCCCGCCGAGCCGTGCGAGACCACCGTGGGCGTGCTCGGCTACGGGCTGATGGGCCGCGCGGTGGCGCGCGCGGTCGCGGCCCTGGGGTTTCGCGTGGTCGCCGCGGCCCGCAACGCGGCAGAGGGCGACCCCGGCGTCGAGGTCGTTTCGGGCGAGGACGCCATCGGCCGCGCGGCCGAGCGCGCCGACATCCTGGTCAACGTCCTGCCGCTGACCGAGGCGACGCGCGACGTGCTCGACGCGGCGCTGTTCGCGCGGATGCCCAAGGGCGCCTGCGTGATCCAGATCGGCCGGGGCGAGCAGATGGTGGAGGAGGACCTCCTCGCCGCGCTGAACGCCGGCCAGATCGCCGCCGCCTCGGTGGACGTGTTCCGAAACGAGCCGCCGGGCGACGACCATCCGTTCTGGGCGCATCCGCGGGTCTTCGTGACCCCGCACCGCGCCTCGGACACCTCGCGACACGCCACGGTCCGCCAGCTTGCGGACGCCGTCGAGGCGCTCGCGCAGGGCCGCGCGCCCGAAAACCGCGTCGACCGCGCCAAAGGCTACTGAGCGCGTCCTCCCCCTCCACGCCCCCCCTTCCCGGAGCCGACAATGACCCCAACCGCCCCCGCCGCCCCCCTCCCGGAGCTTCGCGCATGACCCGGACCGCGGACCGCATCCTCGTCGGGGGCAAGATCTGGGCCGGCCTCGCGGAGGGTTTCTTCGAGGCGCTGGCGATCGAGGGCGACAAGGTGCTCGCCACCGGCACGCGCGAGGAGATCGAGGCGATGGCGGGCCCGCAGACCGAGGTGATCGACCTCAAGGGAAAGCTCGCCACGCCCGGTCTGAACGACAACCACATGCACCTGCACATGTACGGCTTCAACATGAAGCAGGTGGACCTGCGCGCCCGCGACGGCGTCCGCTCGGTCGAGGCGCTGCTGGCGCGGATCGCCAAGGCCGCCGAGACCGCCGAGCCGGGCGAGTGGATCGTGGGCCGCGGCTACGACCACGACAAGCTGGCCGAGAGCCGCCACCCCCACAGGCGGGAGCTGGATGCGGCCGCGCCCAACAACCCCGTCTATATCGTGCGCGCCTGCGGGCATGTCGGCGTGGCCTCCTCGAAGGCGCTGCAGATCGCCGAGATCGGCCACAACACCCCCGACCCGTTCGGCGGCGCCATCGGGCGGGCCGAGGGCGAGCTGACCGGCTGGCTGGCCGAGACCGCGCGCGAGCCGGTGCAGCGGGCGATGCCCTCGCCGACCGTCGACGACATCGTCGAGGCGATCGAGGTCGCGGGCCGCGACCTGCTGACCTACGGCATCACCTCGTGCATGGAGGCCGCCATCGGCATCCGCGACGACATGAGCGAGATGCGCGCCTACCAGAAGGCCCACGCCGAGAACCGCCTGCCGGTGCGCGTGGCGGGCGTGCTGATGGGCGACCTCGACCGCAACGTCGTCGACCAGTGCCACGCCGAGGGTCTGGTGACGGGCGTGGGCGACGACATGTTCCGCATCGCGGGCGTGAAGATCTTCCTCGACGGCTCGGCCGGCGGGCGCACCGCCTTCATGTCCGAGCCCTACGAGTCCGAGACCGAGGGCGCGCCCGCGAACTACGGCCTGCAGTGCCAGACCGCCCAGCAGACCGAAGACTTCGTGATGAAGTACCACAAGTGGGGCTACCAGGTGACGCCCCACGCCATCGGCGACGCGGCCATCGAGCAGATGCTGGTCGCCTACGAGAAGGCCTACGCCGCCCACCCGGTCGAGGATCGCCGCCACCGGATCGAGCATTGCGGCTGGCTCTCGCAGTCGCAGATCGACCGGATGGCGAAGATGGGCATCGTTCCCGCGCCCCAGCCCACCTTCATCTACTTCTTCGGCGACGGCTACGAGGCGTGCCTGGGCAAGGAGCGCCCGCAGTTCTGCTATCCGATGAAGGCGTTTCTCGAGGCCGGCGTGCATCCCTCGGCCTCGACCGACTGTCCGGTCTGCGACATCGACCCGTTCGCCAACATCTATGCTATGGTCACCCGCAAGACCGATACGGGCGTGGTGCTGGGCGAAGATCAGCGTCTGAGCATGGCCGAAGCGCTGCACTGTTACACCTACGAGGCCGCCTACGGCGTCCACGCGGAAGAGCGCAAGGGCCGCCTGATCCCGGGCCAGTACGCCGACGTGGCCGTGTTCTCGAACGACTTCTTCGAGATCGACCCCGAGGCGATCCTGACCACCGTCTGCGACATGACCCTGCTGGGCGGCGCGGTGGTCTTCGACAGGGAGGCGAACGCGACATGATCTCCACGATCACCGACCGGCTGCTGCTCTCGATCCCGGTCCTGTTCGGCGTGCTGCTGTTCGGGTTCCTGCTGCTGCAGCTTGTCCCCGGCGACCCCGCGCAGGTGGTGGCGGGGCCCATGGCCGCGCCCGACGTGGTCGAGGCGATCCGGGTCCAGATGGGCCTCGACCAGCCGATGATCTACCAGTTCTGGGCCTATCTCGAGCGGATGGCCCAGGGCGACATGGGCCGCTCGATGATCTCCAACAAGGCGGTGACCGAGGAGCTGTGGTCGGCGATCGGCCCGACGGTCGAGCTGATGGTCGCCTGCCTGTTCTGGTCGGTGCCGCTGGGCATCGGCATGGGGACGCTGGCCGCGGTGCTGCGCGGCTCGCTGGTCGACCGCTTCATCATGGGCCTGTCGGTGGCGGGCGTGTCGCTGCCGATCTTCTTCATCGGCCTGCTGGCGGTGCAGTATTTCGGCGTGCTGTGGTTCAACCTGCCCTTCATCGGGCGCGGCGGGCCGCTGTGGTCGGCCGACGGGCTGATGCACCTGATCCTGCCCGCGGTCTCGCTCGGCGCGATCATGATCGGGCCGGTGGCGCGGATGACGCGGTCCTCGGTGCTGGAAGTGCTGAAGCTCGATCATGTCCGCACCGCCCGGGCCAAGGGCCTGACCGAGACCCAGGTGATCCTGCGCCATGGCTTGCGCAACGCGCTGATCCCGGTGGTGACGCTGATCGGCCTTCAGGCCGGCTACCTGCTGGGCGGCGCGGTGGTGACCGAGACGATCTTCTCCTGGCCCGGCATCGGGCGGCTGACGGTGGGGGCGATCCTGAGCTCGGACTTCACCGTGGCGCAGGGGGCGATCCTGGTGTTCGCGCTGGCGTTCATCATCATCAACCTGATCGTCGACGTCCTTTATTCCCTTCTCGATCCGCGGGTGCGCCGATGACCCTGGCCGAAGCCTCCTCCGTCGCCGCCGCCCCGGCCGTCCCGCCCGAGGACGCGGCCCCTCCGCGCCGCAAGTCCTGGTTCCGCCGCCTGCTGCGCGACAAGGCCGCCGTGGTCGCGATGTCGGTGCTGGGGATCATCATCCTCGGCGCGATCTTCGCGCCGCTGCTGGCCACCCACGATCCCTATGTGAACTCCCGCTCGGTGATGACGCCGCCGGTCTGGCAGGCGGGGGGCGAGGCCGAGCACCTGCTGGGCACCGACGGGCAGGGGCGGGACATCTTCTCGCGCATCCTCTACGGCTCGCGCCTGACGCTGCTGATCGGGCTGATCTCGGTCGGTGTGGGCGGGTTCATCGGCTCGATGATCGGGCTGCTGTCGGCCTTCTACACGCGGCTCGACGCCTGGCTGATGCGCCTGATGGACATGATGCTCAGCTTCCCCGCCATCCTGCTCGGCCTCGCGCTGGTGGCGGTGATGGGGCAGGGGGCGGTGCCGGTGATCATCGCGCTGGCGATCTCCTCGATCCCCGATTGCGCCCGCATCTCGCGCGGCATCGCGGTCGGCGTGATGAAGATGGAGTTCATCGAGGCGGGCCGCGCGGTCGGCCTCTCGGACCGGGACCTGTTCCGCAAGTACCTGCTGCGCAACTGCATCTCCTCGATCATGATCTTCATCTCGCTGCGCTTCGGGCAGGTGATCCTGATCGGCGCGGCGCTCAGCTTCCTCGGCCTGGGCGCGCGCCCGCCGATGGCAGAGCTGGGCATGATGGCCTCCCAGGGGCGCGACTACCTGCTGTTCGCCCCGCATATCGCGGTGATCCCCTCGGTGGTCATCTTCATCATCGTCCTTTGCGCGAACGTCGCTGGCGACGCGCTTCGCGACGTGCTCGATCCGCGGCTTCAGGCGTAAGCCGCGGCCAACCCCGCATCGCGGACCGGGGCGCAAGACCCCGGCCGCCATCGCACCAGACACGTGCCGACAAGGAGGGCCCGTTAGATGACCAAGAGAACCCTGGGACTGGGGGCGGCGCTGGCCGTCTCGCTCCCGGCGCTGGCGACGGCGCAGACCGTCACCATCGTGCGCGAGCTCGACTCGAACAAGTACGATCCCCCCGCGATCACCGCGCTGGCGGGCTCGGAGGCGCTGTTCATGATGGGCGACACGCTCGTCGCCCTGAACGACGACATGCAGACCATCGAGCCGCTGCTGGCCGAGAGCTGGGAGGTCTCGGAGGACGGCAAGACCTACACCTTCAAGATCAAGGAAGGCGTGACCTTCTGCGACGGCAAGCCGATGACCGCCGAGGACATCGCCTACTCGATCAACCGCTGGGTCAGCCCCGAGCTGAAGTCGGGCGTCGCCTGGCGCGCGGGCGACATCAAGGAGGTGGTCGCGCTCGACGATTACACCCTGAAGTACGAGCTGAACGCGCCCTATTCCGAGCTGCTCTACCAGCTGGCCCAGTCCTTCGGGACCGTGGTCGACAAGGACAACGTCGAAGCGCTGGGCGAGGACTTCGGCATCAGCGGCTTCAACGGCACCGGCCCCTTCTGCTGGGAGAGCTGGGAGCCGCGCAACCAGCTGACCATGACCAAGCATGAGGGCTACAACTGGGGCCCGCCGATGTATGGCGAGGGCGCCGAGGCCAAGGTCGACAAGGTGGTCTGGAAGGTGGTCCCCGAGGCCGCGACCCGCACCGTGGCCCTGCTGACCGGCCAGGCCGACGTGTCCTACTACGTGCCCTTCATCGGCATGGAGAAGATGCGCCAGGCGCCCAACATCGAGGTCGTCCGCTCCGACGCCGCGTTCTGGACCAACTTCATCGGCTTCAAGGTCGACAAGCCCGGCATGAACGACCCGGCGGTCCGCAAGGCGATCAACCTCGCCGTCAACCGCGAGGCGATGGCCGAGGATCTGTTCTTCGGCGAGGTCGATCCGGCCTACACCTACGTCTCGGCCGGCGCGCTCGACTACAACCCCGCGGTCGAGGAGTTCGTGTTCAAGTACGACCCCGAGCAGGCCAAGCAGATCCTCGAAGAGGCCGGCTGGACCCTGAACGGCGACGGCGTGCGCGAGAAGGACGGCGTGGTCCTCGAGCCGACGATCTACTCGTTCATCGGCGAGTGGGCCAAGACCTCCGAGGTGGTCCAGGCGGACCTGCTGAAGGTGGGCATCAACCTGCAGATCCAGGCCTTCGACCCCACGGTCATCTGGGGCAAGCTGGCGACGCAGGAGTTCGACATCTTCACGATGGGCTTCCCCTACGTCTCGACGGGCGACGCGCTGAACCTGTACTTCCGCTCGGCCAACATCCCCTCGCCGAACCGGATGAACTGGAACGACCCCGAGACCGACGAGCTGCTCAAGACCGCGGCCGCCGCCACCACCGACGAGGCGCGCGCCGAGGCCTACGGCAAGGTGCTGATGAAGGTGCAGGAGGCGGTCACCTGGCTGCCGATCTACGAGCGCCCGATGCAGATCGCCTACGTCTCCAAGCTCGCGCCGATCACGCCGCACAACATCTACGGCGCCGGCCTCTACAAGGGCCTGCAGCTCGAGTTCGTGGACTGATCCGTCCTTGAAGACCGCGCGGCCCTTCCGGGGGCCGCGCCCTTGAAGACCGGCGCAGCCCTCCCGGGGGGGCGCCATGACGACCGCGCCGGCCCCCTTCGAGGGCCGGCGCCTCCCTCCCGAATTTCCGCCCGCGCCGGCGCCCAAGCGCCGCCCGGGCCGCGACCCGAGGTCCGCCCCAGATGTCCGACGCCTCCGCCCCCGTCACCGTGATCCGCAGCGCCGCCTGGATCGTCGCCTGGGACGAGGCCAGGGGCCGCCACGTCTATCTGCATGACGGCGACGTCGCCTTTGCCGGCGACCGCATCGTGCAGGTCGGCGGCCGGTATGAAGGCGAGGCCGCGGTCGAGCTCGACGGCCGCGACCGCATGGTCGCCCCGGGCCTGATCAACATCCACTCCCACCCCTCCTCCGAACCGATGAACAAGGGGATGCTGGACGAGCTCGGCTCGAAGCGCCTCTACATGTCCTCGCTCTACGAGTTCATGCCCCTGTTCCGCCCCGACCCCGAGGGGGTGCAGCACTGCGCGCAGGTGGCGCTGTCGGAACTGATGATGTCGGGCGTCACCACGCTCGTCGACCTCTCGGTCCCCTACGAGGGCTGGCTGGACCTGCTGGCGCAGAGCGGGCTTCGCGCCTACGCCGCGCCGATGTACCGCTCCGCCCGCTGGTACACCAGGAACGGCCATGTCACCGAATACGAGTGGGACGAGGCCGCGGGCGAGACGGCGATGGAGGAGGCGATGGCCGTCGTCGAGGCCGCCGTCGCCCATCCCTCGGGCCGCCTTTCGGGCATCGTCTCGCCCTCCCAGATCGACACCTGCACGCCCGAGCTGATCCAGGCTTCCGCCGCCGAAGCGAAGCGGCGCGGCCTGAAGATGACCCTCCACGCGGCCCAGAGCGTGGTGGAGTTCCAGGAGATCACGCGGCGCCACGGCATGACGCCGATCGAGTGGCTCGACAGCCTCGGCGTGCTCGACGACAACCTGATCATCGGCCACGGCATCTTCCTCAACGATCACGCCAACGCCAACTGGCCGATGGCCAACGATTTCGAGACGCTGCAGAAATCCGGCGCGGCGGTGGCCCATTGCCCGACCGTCTTCCAGCGCCGCGGCATCACCATGCGCACGCTGGGCCGCTATCTGCGCGGCGGGATCCCGATGGGGCTGGGGACCGACACCTACCCCCACAACATGCTCGAGGAGATGCGCAACGCGCTGACCAACTCCCGCGTCATGGCCACCAACGTCTATGACATCCGCACCGCCCAGCTGGTCGACATGGCCACGACGGGGGGCGCGAAGATCCTGGGCAACGACCAGATCGGCAAGCTGGCGCCGGGGAT
This sequence comes from uncultured Albimonas sp., assembly GCF_963977235.1. NCBI lineage: Bacteria > Pseudomonadati > Pseudomonadota > Alphaproteobacteria > Rhodobacterales > Paracoccaceae > Albimonas > uncultured Albimonas sp. Next base: position 48,313 of record NZ_CAXBOD010000019.1, on the reverse strand, counting down.
GAAGGCCGATCTCTTCACCGTCGACATCCGCCACCGCGCCATGCGCCCGGTGCGCGACCCGCTCTCGTCGCTGGTCTACGTCGCCGCCGAGCGCGCCGTTTCGGACGTCTATGTCGACGGCCGCCAGGTGGTGAAGGACGGCGACTGCGTCGCCTTCGACCTCGACCGTGCGCTCGACGGGCTCGAGGCCGCCCAGCGTCGGGCCGAGGCGATGTTCCGCCAGCTCGATTTCGCCGGCCGCAGCCATGCGCAGGCCGCTCCCTACGTCTACGCCAACGAGGGCGCCGAATGACCGACACCTCCGACGCTCCCCTCCTCGAGGTCCGCGACCTCCAGGTTCATTTCGACACCGAGGCGGGCACCTTCCGCGCGGTCGACGGCGTGTCCTTCTCGGTCCGCCGCGGCGCCACGCTGGGCATCGTGGGCGAGTCCGGCTGCGGCAAGTCCGTGACCAGCCTGGGGATCATGCGCCTGATCGCCCGCCCGCCGGGCCGCTACGCCGGCGGCGAGGTGCTGTTCGAGGGCAAGGACATCCTCAAGATCTCCGAGAACGAGATGCGCAAGCTGCGCGGCGGGCGCATGGGGATGATCTTCCAGGAGCCGATGACCTCCCTGAACCCGGTCTACACGATCGGCGACCAGATCATCGAAAGCCTCCGCGCCCATGGCTGGAAGGACAAGGCCAAGGCCCGCGCCCGCGCGGTCGAGATGCTGGACCTCGTGCGTCTGCCCTCGCCCGAAAGCCGGATCGACGACTTTCCCCACCAGCTTTCGGGCGGGCAGCGCCAGCGGGTGATGATCGCGCTGGCGCTGGCCAACGACCCCGAGCTGCTGATCGCCGACGAGCCGACCACCGCGCTCGACGTCACCATCCAGGCCCAGATCCTCGACCTGATGCGCGACCTGCGCGAGCGCACGGGATCGGCCATCGTGCTGATCACCCACGACCTCGGCGTGGTGGCCGAGACCTGCGACGACGTCGTGGTGATGTATGCCGGCAAGGTGGTCGAGAAGGCGCCGGTCGCCGATCTTTTCGCCTCGGCCCAGCATCCCTACACGCTGGGGCTGATGGCCGCCGTGCCGCGGCTCGACGTGCGGGCCGACCGGCTCGAGACGATCCCCGGCTCGGTGCCCCCGCCCTATCTCCAGCTTCCGGGCTGCCGCTTTGCGGGCCGCTGTCCGCTCGCCACCGACCATTGCCGCGCCGCGCCGCCGCCGCTGAAGGAGATCGGCCCCGGCCGCTCCGTCGCCTGCTGGCGCGCGCCCATCGAGGAGGCCGCCGCATGAGCTCCCCCATTCTCGAGGTCCGCAACCTGACCAAGCACTTCCCGATGAAATCGGGCGTGTTCAAGCGCACCACCGGCGCCGTGCAGGCGGTGACCGACGTGACCTTCTCGGTCGGCGCGGGCGAAACGCTGGCCATCGTGGGCGAGAGCGGCTGCGGCAAGTCCACCACCGGCCGGGCCCTGCTGCGCCTGCTGGAGCCTGACAGCGGCTCGGTGGTGCTCGATGGCGAGGACATCATCGCGCTGCCCCCCGCCCGCCTGCAGGGCGCGCGCCGGCACATGCAGATGGTGTTCCAGGACCCGTTCGGCTCGCTCAACCCGCGCATGACGGTGCGCGAGACGCTGATGGAGCCGATCCTGCTGCACCGCGTCGCCTCGGGCCCCGCGGCCGAGAAGCTGGTGGCCGAGCTGCTCAAGACCGTGGGCCTGAACGCCTACCACGCCGAGCGCTACCCCCATGAGTTCTCGGGCGGCCAGCGCCAGCGCATCTGCATTGCGCGGGCGCTGGCCACGCGGCCCCGGCTGATCGTGTGCGACGAGCCGGTCTCGGCGCTGGACGTGTCGGTGCAGGCCCAGATCGTGAACCTTCTGCAGGATCTGCAGAAGCAGTTCGGAATGGCCTACGTGTTCATCTCCCACGACCTCGCCGTGGTGCGCCATATCGCCAAGCGCGTGGCGGTGATGTACCTCGGCCGCATCGTCGAGGAGGCCCCGGCCGAGGAGATCTTCGCCACCCCCCGCCACCCCTACACCCGCGCACTGATCGAGGCCGCGCCCAAGCCCGTGCCCGGCGCGGCCGAGGGGCGGGAGATGGTGATGGGCGACGCGCCCTCGGCCCTGCGTCCGCCCTCGGGCTGCGCCTTCCACCCGCGCTGTCCGCTCGCCCAGGACATCTGCAAGACCGAGCGGCCGGTGCTGCGCGCCATGCCCTCGGCCTCGGGCCCGGCCGCAGCGGCCTGTCACTTTGCCGAAGCCGTGGCCGCGATGCCGACCGGGGTCGCCCGCCCGACGCCCGAGCTTCTGGCCCGCCGCCTCGCCGTCCTCTCCGACGCCCGCGCCGCCCAGGCGGCGGCCCCGGCCGCCGGCTGAGCCCCGCCCGGGCGACCGCAGCAAGACCCAAGCGCCCCGGGGCATCCCCCGGGGCGCGCGTCGTTTGGGCGGGGGGGCGGCGGTCTCAGGCGACGTCGCGGGCAGGGGGCCTGGGCGCGGCGGCCAGAAGCTCGGCGGTGTAGGGATCGGCGGGGGCGGTCATCACCTGCTCGGTCGGGCCCTGCTCGACGATCTCGCCGGCCTTCATCACCACCACATGGTCGCACAGCAGGCGCACGACGTGCAGGTCGTGGCTGACGAACAGGCAGCTCATCCCCAGCCGCGCCCGCAGGTCCGCCAGCAGGTTCAGCACGATCGCCTGGATCGAGACGTCGAGCGCCGCCGTCGGCTCGTCCAGCACCAGGAACCGCGGGTTCACCGCGATCGCCCGCGCGATCCCCACCCGCGCCTTCTGCCCGCCCGAGAGCTGGTGGGGAAACCGGTCCAGCAGCGGGCGGGGCAGGCCCACCAGATCGGCCAGCTCCTCGATCCGCTCGGCCCGCGCGCGTCCGCGCAGGCCCGCCATGGCGCGCAGCGGCTCGGCGATGGTCTGGCGGGAGGTGTGGCGGGGGTTGAGGCTGTCGGTGGCGTCCTGGAACACCATCTGGATCCTGGCGCGCATCGGATCGCGCGCGAACCCCGCCGCCGGGCGCTTCGCAAGGTCCTCGCCGTCGAAAAGGATCTGGCCCGAGGTCGGATCCAGCAGCCGCACCACCATCGAGGAGGTCGTCGATTTCCCGCAGCCGCTCTCGCCCACCAGGCCCACCGACTGGCCCTCGTTGACCTCGAAGCTGACGCCCTTGACCGCGTGCACGGGGCCCGACTTGCCGGCATAGGTCTTGACGAGGTCGCGCACCGAGAGAAGGGCGGTCTGCGAGATCTTGCGCGCAGGCTCGGGCGTGCGGGCTTCGGCGGGCAGCAGGTCGCGGATCGAGGCGCCCTCGCGCGGCGTCGCGTCCACCAGCTTGCGGGTGTAGGGATGCGCGGGCCGCGCGAACATCGCCGCGGGGTCGCCCGTCTCGACGATGCGGCCGTCCTTCATCACCACGATCCGGTCGCAGTACTGCGCCGCGAGCCCCAGGTCGTGGGTGATCAGGATCGCGCTCATCGCGCGGGCGCGTATCAGGTCGGTCACCAGCTCCATCACCGCCTTCTGGGTGGTGATGTCGAGGCCGGTCGTCGGCTCGTCCATGATCAGCAGCCTTGGGTCGCAGGCGAGCGCAATGGCGCACACGATGCGCTGGCACATGCCGCCCGAAAGCTCGAACGGATAGGCGTCATAGCGCGCGGCGGCGTCGTTGATCCGCACCGCCTCCATCGCGGCGATCGCCTTGGCCCTGGCGTCCTGCGCGTCCGCCCGCGCGTGGCGCTTGAGCACGTCCTCGATCTGGCGGCCCACCTTGCGGATCGGGTTGAGGGCCGAGCGCGGGTTCTGGAAGATCATCGAGATCTCGCGCCCGCGCAGGCCCTGCATCTCCCGCTCGCTCGCGCGGCGCAGGTCGACGCCGCCATAGACCGCCTCGCCGGCCTTGATCCGGCCCCCCGCGTCGAGGATCCGCATCAGCGCGTAGGAGGTGACGGACTTGCCCGAGCCGCTCTCGCCCACGACGCCCAGCACCTCGCCCTCGGCGACCTCGAACGAGACGCCGCGCACGGCGTCCACCTCTCCGCCCCGGGTGCGGAAGGCGACGGCCAGGTCCTTGATCGACAGCATTCTCGGGTCCTCCCCCTCAGGTCCGGCGTCGCGGGTCGACCATGTCGCGCAGCCCGTCGCCCAGCAGGTTGAAGGTGAACACCGCGAACATCAGGCAGAGGCCGGGGAAGATCGCCAGCCACCACTCGCCCGAGACGATGAAGTTCGCGCCCTCGGCCACCATGATCCCCCACTCCGCGGTGGGGGGGCGCACGCCGAGCCCGATGAAGGACAGCCCCGCGGCGTTCAGGATCGCCCAGCCGAGGTTCAGCGACACCTGCACCATCATCGGGGGCAGGGCGTTGGGAAAGATGTGCATCGCCAGCACCCGCACGTCAGTGTTCCCGGCGAGCTTCGCGGCCAGCGCGAACCCCGCCTCGCGGCGGATGTTGACCTCGGCGCGCACGAGGCGGGCGTAGAAGGGCACGTTGATGATCGCGGTGGCGTAGACGATGTTCTCGACCGTGTTGCCGAGCGCGGCCACGATCCCCATCGCCAGCACGAACAGCGGGAAGGCCATGATCGTGTCCATGACCCGGCTCAGCCCCACGTCGAGCCAGCCGCCCCAGTAGCCCGCCGAGGCGCCCAGCACCGAGCCCACGACGAAGCTCAGCGCCACCGCGGCGACCGAGATCAGCAGGTCGAGCCGCGTCGCCACGATCGCGCGGCTGAACACGTCGCGCCCCAGGTTGTCGGTCCCGAACCAGTGCGCCCCCGAGGGCGGCTGCAGCGCGACCGAGGCGTTGGTCGCCACCGGATCGTAGGGAACGAGCGAGGGCCCCAGCACCGCGGCGACCAGCAGCACCGCGAACATCGCGAAGGCCAGCAGCGTGACCGGGTTGTCGCGCAGCACATAGATCACATGGTCCAGCGCGCCCTTGCGCCGGGCGGGCGTCGCGGCCTCGGCCGGGATCTCGGTCATCGCAATCATTTGGAATCGAACCCGATGCGCGGATCGATCATCGAATAGGCCAGATCGATCGCAAGGTTGAGGGCCACGAACAGCAGCGCCATGCACAGCACGAACCCCTGCACGGCGGCGTAGTCCGAGGCGACCAGCGCCTCGACCGCGTAGGAGCCGATGCCCGGCCAGGCGAACACCTTCTCGACCAGCACGTTGGCGCCGAGCGTGAAGCTGAACACCATGCCCAGCGTCGTCACCACCGGCAGCAGCGCATTGCGAAAGGCGTATCCGAACAGGATCCTGCGCCGCGTCAGCCCCGAGGCCCGCGCGGTGCGGATATAGTCCGACGACAGCGCCGAGAGCATCGAGGCCCGCGTCATCCGCGCGATGGGCGCCAGCGTGAACAGCGCCAGCGTCGCGGCCGGCAGGATCAGCTGGCGCAGGGCCGCGAGCCAGGTCTCGCCGTCGCGCGCCAGCGCCGCGTCGATCAGGAAGAACCCGGTGACCTCGGGCGGGTCGAGATAGATGAAATCGAGCCGCCCCAGCGGCGAGGGCGCCCAGCCGGTCAGGTAGTAGAAGACGTAGATCAGCGCCACGCCGGTGAAGAAGGTCGGCAGGCTGACCCCGGCCGTGACCAGCAGCCGGCAGGCGTGGTCCACCCAGCTTCCCGGCCGGGTGGCCGCCAGCACCCCCAGCGGCACGGCGATCCCGCAGCTGACCAGCAGCGCCACCAGCGTCAGCTCCAGCGAGGCCGGAAGGCGGCGCGAGAGCTCCTCGATCACCGGCTGGCCGGTGGTCAGCGACTGGCCCAGGTCGCCCTGGACCAGCTGCCACACATAAAGCCCGAACTGCTCGGGCATCGACCGGTCGAGGCCCAGCTTCACCCGCGTCGCCTCGATCGAGGCGGCGTCGGCCGCGTCTCCGGCGAAATAGGCCGCCGGATCGCCGGGCAGGGCGCGGGTCAGCAGGAAGCTGACCAGCACCACCCCCAGGATCACGGGAAGCGCCTGCGCAAGGCGCGCCAGGACCGCCCGCAGGCGCCGGTTCATCGGCTCAGCCCTTCGCCAGCTTGCGGGCGTCGAGCTCGCGGTGGAACCAGTACTCGTATCCCGTGGCCCCGTTCATCGCGACCGAAAGGGCGGGCTGGAACAGGGGGATGCGGGGCAGGTCCTCGAAGGCGATCTCGAACATCCGCTTCACCTTGGGGGCGTAGTCGGGATGCGCGACGGGCAGGTCCAGGGTCTCGCCGACCAGCCGCTCGATCTCGGGGTTGGCGTAGTTCGAGGAGTTGAACAGGTGGCCCTCCTGATAGGCCCAGAAGAAGTAGTAGCAGGGATAGTTCAGCCAGCCGCCGAAGGTTTCCAGCGCCAGCGGCAGGCGCTTCTCGACCAGGCTCGCGGTGCGCCAGTTGGCGCCGGGGATCTTGTCGATGGTCGAGGTGATGCCGAGCTTGGCGAGCTGCTCCTGGATCAGCAGGGCGGTCGGCTCCATCCAGTCCGCCTGGCCGAGGTCGATCGAGAAGGGCACGTCGAAGCCGTTGGCAAAGCCCGATTTCTCAAGGTGCGCCTTGGCCTTCTCGAGGTCGAACGCATAGGGGCTGGGCTGGGGCCAGTCGATGGTCTCGATCCCCGAGCCGCCCCACATCGGCACGCCGCGGCCGTAGGCGGCGGTCTGGAAGATCTCCTCGTAGGGGATCGCGTAGGCCACCGCCTTGCGCACGTCGGGGTCCTGGAACGGCTCGAACTGGTAGTTCAGCGAGACGACGTAGATCGCGTTCTCGATGGGGGTCGAATAGACCTCGACCGCCCCGTCGAGCTCGCTGGCGTCCTTGTTGGGGATGTTCCACGACATCTGCACGTCCCCGCGCTCGATCAGCGCGCGGCGGGTGGCGGGGCTGGGCACCTCGCGCAGCACCACGCGTTTGGCGCCGGGCAGGGGGCCGCCGGTCCACTTGTCGTTGCGCTCGTAGACGAGCTGCTGGCCGGGGTCCCAGCGCACCACCTTGTAGGCGCCCGAGCCTATGGTGTTCTTGTGGACGTACTCCATCGCCCAGGGGTCGGCGTCGGTGACGTGCTGTTTGGCGAGCGTCGCGTTCAGCACGAAGGGCACCGGCACGGCGAGGTCGGGCAGCGAGAGCTTCGAGGGCTTGTCGAGGGTGACCGTGAAGGTCTCCTCGTCGAGCGCCGCGAACTGGTCGGGGCGCAGCAGGCCGCCGGCGGCCATCTGGGTGGTGGGGAAGCCGCCGACCGAGACGGCGCGGTCGAAGGACCACTTCACGTCCTGCGCCGTCACTTTCGATCCGTCCTGGAACACCGCCTCGGGCTTGAGCTTGAAGGTGATGACCTTGCCGTCCTCGGAGACGCTCCAGCTCTCGGCCAGCTCCGGCACGATGGTGGAATAGTCGTAGGAGAGCGAGCCGTCGGGCAGGGTCTTGGTCCCGAAGCTGACCAGCCGGTCGTAGCAGTTGACCGCCACCTGGTAGGAGGGCCGGTTGGTGCCGGTGCGGTGCAGGTCGAGGCTGTTGATGGTCTGGCCCATCACCACCACGACCGTCTCCTCGCCCGCCGCATGGGCCGGCATGAGCTTCAGGAACGGCAGCGCCGCCGCGCCCAGGGCGACGGTCCCGCCGCCTTTCAGAAAACCTCGCCGGCTCGTGTCCAGGCCCATGTCGCTCTCCTTGTCGGTCGTGGGGGATTCGCGACTTTCTTCCGCGCCGCGTGTCGGGAGAAAGCGTGCGGGCGTGCGGTGATCGCATCCATTGCTATTTCCGCAGTGATCCGCTTCCCTTTTTGCAGCGCTCGGCCCGGGCGCCGGCCCGGCGCGGCCCGCTTGTCAGCGTAGGGAGCGCCCCCACCCCGGAGGTCCTGCCATGCGCCACCTTCAGACCCTGCGCCTGATCGAGGCGGTGGCCCGCGCGGGCTCCATCCGCAAGGCGGCCGAGGACATGGCGATCACCTCGTCCGCCCTGAACCGGCGCATCACCGGGTTCGAGGACGAGTTCGGCTATCCGATCTTCGAGCGTCTTCCCCGCGGCGTCCGCCTGAACCCCGCCGGCGAGCTGCTGATCCAGCACATCCGCGGCCAGGTCTCGGATCTGGAGCGGGTGCGGGGCCAGGTCGCCGACCTGTCGGGGGAGCGGCGCGGCCATGTCTCCATCGCCTGCTCGCAGGCGCTGCAGCCCTATTTCCTGCCCGAGCAGATCTCGGCCTACCGGAGCGGGCATCCGGGCGTCAGCTTTTCGGTCCATGTGCGCGACCGGGCCTCGGCCGAGGAGGATCTGTCGGCCTTCCGCTCCGACCTCGCGCTGGTGGTCGAGCCGGTGTATCTCGCGGAATTCGAGGTGCTGTTTGCGCTGCAGCAGCCGATCCACGCGGTCATGGCGGTCGATCACCCGCTTGCCGCCCAGACCGAGCTGCGCCTGCGCGACTGTCTCGCCGGCCCCCACGTGGCGCCCACCTCGCCCTACGGCGTGCGGCACCTGCTGGAGCTGGCGACGCGGGGCCGCTCGATGCGGCTGAGCCCGTCGATCGAGGCGGATTCGTTCGAGTTCATGCGCCACTACGTGCTGCATGAAGGGGCCATCGGCTTTCAGATTCCCGTCGGCCTGAAGGACGGGCCGGAGGTTGTCTCCCGCCCGGTCTCGGTGCGCGACGTGCCGCCCGCGCACCTGCTGCTGGGCCAGATGCGGGGGCGCACCCTGCCGGTGGCGCCGGCGCGGTTCGCCCACCAGCTGCAGGCGGCGCTCGCCGCGATGGCCGAGGCCGCCGGCCGCCCGGGAGAGCCGTCGCCCTCCTGAGGCCGGGCCCGACTTCGCCCGGGAGGCGCCGGGTCAGGCCCGGCGCCCCGCCTCAGCCCCTGGCGATGGTCAGCGTGGCCGAGGGCAGCCCCTCGATCTCGGTCGCGCAGACGTCGCCCGGCTCCAGCGCGCCGACGCCCGCGGGGGTGCCGGTGTAGATCAGGTCGCCGGCCGAGATCGCGATCGAGCGGCTGAGGAAGGCGATGACGCCGGCCACATCCCAGATCATGTCGGCGAGCCTGGCCTCCTGCTTCGTCTCGCCGTTGACGCTCAGCCGGATCGCGCCCGCGGGCCGGCCCATGTCCTGCGCCCGCACCAGCGGCCCGCACAGCGCCGAGCGGTCGAAGCCCTTGGCGAAATCCCACGGCCGGCGCATGTCCTTGGCCTGGTTCTGCAGATCGCGCCGGGTCAGGTCGTTGCCCGCGGCGTAGCCCCAGACGTGGGACAGGGCCTCGGCCTCGTCGATCTCGAAGCCCGCCTTGCCGATGGCGACCACCAGCTCGCCCTCGAAATGCAGGTTCTGCGTGTCGGGCGGGTAGGGGATCACGGCGCCGTCGTCGATCACCGCGTCGCCCGGCTTGGTGAAGAAGAACGGCGGCTCGCGGTCGGGGTCGTTGCCGAACTCGCGCGCATGGGCGGCGTAGTTGCGCCCCACGCAGAAGATGCGCCGCACCGGAAAACGGGCGGACGAGCCCGCGACGGCGACCGTCGGGGTCGGCGGGGCGGGGAGGACGAGCTCGGTCATGGGGGAGGCTCCCGGGGCAGGTGTCGGCGGCGCGCGCGCGTGCCGGATCGCGCGAAGGGCGACAGGCGGCGCCCGTTCGCGATAGCCTGCGCAACGCCTCAGGGGAAGGAGAGATCGCGTTGGCCGACCGCCCCGCCACAGAGCCCGAAGAGATCCTGCGCGCCGCCGTGGACAGCCCCGGCGAGGGCACGCTGGGCGAGCTCGCGATGCAGGCCGAGCGGGTGCAGGGCGTGCTGGAAAAGCTCGGCGAGGACGAACTGCGCCGCAGCTACGCCACCCTCGCGCGGATCGTCGGGGGCGTCGAGAAGGGCGAGGATCCCGACGCGGGCGGCGCCCCCCTCGCCGCCCTCGCCGCGGTGCTGGGACGGATGGGCCGGCCGGACGGCGCCCCGACCCGGGCCGAGCCGCGCAGCGAGGGCCGGGAGGCGCATGGCGATACGGCGAAGGTCCGCGTGTCGAGGTCCCGGCCCCGCTCGAAACTGGCCGAGAAAACCGCTGCCGATCCCCTCGAGGGCGACGAACCGAGCGACCTGCCGATGGACGACCCTGCGCCGGCCTCGCCGCCCGACCCCCGCGCCGTCCTGCTCGACCGCCCCGACCGCGCCGTGCCCTTGCACGCCCTTGCCGAAACGCCCGCGCTTGAGGGCGAGATGCTGCTGGCGCCGACGCTGTTGCGGCTTCTGCAAGGCGCGGCCGGGTCGCGCGAGGCGCGCCTGATGCCCGCGCCCCATGACGCGCAGGCGCGCGTGGTCGGGGTCACGCCGGCGGCCTTCCTGTCGGCGGCCCTCGCGGAGGGGCGGGACGAGCCCTCGCTCGGCTCGATCACGGGCGCGCTCCGGCGCGAGGCCGAGAAGCTCGGGGCGATCCCCGCCGCGCCGGAGCGCGAAGACGCCCTCGATCCCGCGCGGACCGAAGGGGCCGAGATCCTGGTCGGCCCGGCCCTGCGCGGGATCCTCGCGCAGGCGGCGCAGCTTGCGGCCGAGGTGCGCGGACGCTCGACCGCGCCGGGGCGCAAGTTCGCGCTTGCGGCCCTGATCCTGACGCCTGAGGGCCGCCAGGCCTTCGCCGACCTCGGGATGATCCGCGGCGCGCCGGGGGGTTTCTTCTCAGACCTCGCGCAGTGGCTCTCGGACTGGCTGACGCAGGACGACGCCCGGCACGACCGGGTCGACTGGGCCGCCTGGTTCGCGGCCAACCCCCTCGATCCGCCCGAGGCGCTGGCCGAGGGCCTGGACCTGCGCCTGCCCGCGCGCCTGTCGGTGCCCGACTACGCGGCCGACGACGCGGCGCGGCGGCGCGGGGCGCAGGGCTCGATGCTCGAGGGCGACCGGCTGGGGGTGGCGGCGGACGCGCGGGCGCTCGCCGACCTGGTGTGCCTGCAGGCCGCGCGCCCGCCGCTCGCCATCGGGCTGTTCGGGCCGTGGGGCTCGGGCAAGTCCACCTTCATGCGGATGATCGAGGAGGCCGCCGAGGCCAACCGCGAGACGGCCGCGAGGATGCGCGCGGCCGGCGCCGCCCCGCCCTTCGTCGAGACCATCGCCCACGTCTGGTTCAACGCCTGGCACTACCTCGACGCCAATCTCTGGGCCTCGCTGGTCAGTCACATCTTCCGGGAGCTGCACCGCCTGTCGCGCGGCGCCTCGCCCGAGGAGGCGCGGCGGATGGATTACCTGGTCGAGAAGCTCGCCTCCGCCGCCCAGGCCGAGGCGGCGGCGCGGGAGGGGGTGCGGGCGGCCGACGCCTCGGTCGACGCGGCCGAGAGGCGGGTGGCGGAGGCGGACAGCCGCCTCGACGCGCTCCGCCGCCAGCTGGCCGAGGCGGCGCCCCGCGCGCTGGAAGACCTGCTGGCCGAGGAGACGCGCAGGGGGCTCGCGGCGCTGGAGGGGGCGGGCGTCCCGGGCCCCCTGCGCAGTTTCGAGCAGCTGCGCGACCTGCGGCGGGAGCTTTCGGGGATGGGCGGGCGGCTGCGGCTGCTGGGCTCGGCGATGCTGCGCGGCGGGGCGCGGACCTGGGGGGCGCTGGGCCTCGCGGGGGCGGCGCTGACGGCGGGAGGGCTGGGCGCGGCCTGGCTGGGGCAGGGCGGCGGCGAGGCGACGGGCTGGCTTCGGGCCTTCCTCGCCGAGGCCGCGGGGTGGCTCGGCGTGGCGGGGGCGGTCGCCGCGGCCGTGGCGCCTCACCTCAAGCGCGCCAACGCGGCGCTCGACGCGCTGGCCGCGGCCGAGGAGGAGGCGCGCGCCACCCTCGCCGCCGCCGAGGCCGAACGTCGGCGGCTGGAGGCCGAGCTTGCGGCGCTCGAGGCCGAGCGGCTGCGCGCGCAGGACGACCTCGACGCCCGCCGGCGGGAGCGGCAGCGGCTGGAGGCGATGCGCCGGGGCGAGCAGCCCGCCGAGCTGCTGGCCCAGTTCATCGAGGAGCGCGCCCGCGCCGAGGGCTATCGCAAGCACCTCGGGCTGCTGTCCCAGATCCGCGCGGATTTCGAGCTGATGGCCGATCTGCTGGCCCCGCGCTCGCCGGCTGTGAAGGCGGACGCGGCCCGGCGGATCCAGGCCGACCCCGAGGCGCTGCCCCATATCGAGCGCATCGTCCTCTATATCGACGACCTCGACCGCTGCCGGGACGAGCAGGTGGTCGAGGTGCTCGAGGCGATCCACCTGTTGCTCGCCTTCGACCTGTTCGTGGTGGTGGTGGGCGTGGACGCGCGCTGGGTCGAGGGGGCGCTCTCGCGCTTCTACGCCCAGCAGCTGAGCCCTGGCGAGTCGCACGACGGCCGGCCCAGCGTGGCCGACTACCTCGAGAAGATCTTCCAGATCCCCTTCCGCCTGCGCCCGATGGAGATCGGGGAGGGCGGCGGCTACGCCCGCCTCGTCGCCGAGATCGTGGGCCCCGTGCAGGAGACCGATGAGGGGGAGCCGGACCTGCCGGCCGAGGCGAGCGACAGGGCCTCGTCGTCCGAGGCGCCGCGCGACCCCGCCGGCCCGCCGCCCCTGCCGGCCATCGACCTCTCGTCCGTCTGGCCGGCGCAGGAGACGCCCGCGCAGGTGCTCGAGCGGGTGACCCTGACCCGCCCCGAGCTGGATGCGATCCAGGCGCTGGGCCCGCTGGTCGGCCGCTCGCCCCGCACCGCCAAGCGGTTCGTGAACCTCTACCGGCTGCTGCGCTCGCGGCGGCGGGGGGAGGCGCTGGAGGCGTTCCTGGAGGGGCGCGAGGGCCACGCGGCGCCGTTCCGCGGCGCGCTGTTCTGGCTGGCGCTGGAGACCGGCCTCGACACGCGGCAGGCCGCGCTTCTGGGCGAGGCGCTGGGCGGCGACTTCGTCCGGAGCTGGCGCGAGTTGATCGACGCGCAGCAACCTGCGCTGCACCGGATCCTGGACGACGCAGGGCTCCCTGAAGATGCGCGCAACGCGATCGAGCGCCGCAAGGCCTTCTGGGACTCGATCGACGGCGTCGAGCGTCTTGCCGTCCTGACCGACGGCTTCGAGACACTGGACGCTGTCTGGCCCGACGACCGCGCCGCCCTCGTCGCCGAGGCCTCGCGCTATTCCTTCCGCTTTGGCCCGAGCCTCTGAGGGCGTTGGGCCGGGCAGCTCTGGCCGCTCGGCGGCCCTCGCGGCCCTGTGAGCGATCCTTCCCCGACGTCGCCGTCGCCCTCGTCGCTTCGGACGATCCGCGACGGTTTCCGCTTCCTTAATCGTTCAACTAACCGGCGCCCTCAATGCGTCGCACGGGAGGAAACATTGACGTCGTTGCTCGACCTGCTCGACAGGACGGGGCTGTGGCTGTCGCGCATCGGCGCGGCGGGCACGGTGCTCGCCCTCGTCGCGATGATGCTGCACATCTGCGCCGACACGCTCGCGCGGTGGCTGTTCCATAGCCCCTTCACCGGAACGCTCGAGATCGTCGAGAACTACTACATGACTTCGGTCGTGTTCCTCGCGCTGGCGCTCGTCCAGCGCGCGCGCGAGCACATCAAGGTCGAGATCTTCGCCAAGTTCTTCCCGCCCCGGATGATGCGGATCACCGACCTGATCGCCTCGACGCTGACCGCGGTGTTCTGTTGCGGCTTCGCCGTCGCCGCGATCCAGGAGACCGCCCGCCAGACCGAGAAGGGCGCGTTTCGCGACGTGATCTTCTTCGACATGCCGATCTGGCCCTCCTACTGGATCATGGCCTTCGGCGGCGTGCTGATCGCGCTGGCCACCGCCACCAGCCTGCTCTCGGACCTGCTGCGTCCCGAGCGCGACGACCCCCACGAGAATCCCGAGGCCTTCCTGTGAGCGACTCGATCCAGATCGTCCTGACCGCGCTGGCCGCGCTGCTCGTGCTGTTCGCCATCCGCGTGCCGATCGCGGTGGCGCTGGGGATCGTGTCGTTCCTCGGCATCGCCTATGTGCGCGGCTTCGGCGCCGCCTGGGGCGCGCTGAAGACCGCGCCCTACGAGTTCGGCGCCCACTGGTCGCTGTCGGCCGTGCCGATGTTCCTGCTGATGGGGGCCGCGGCCTTCCGGGGCGGGCTGACCTCGTCGCTGTTCGAGGCGATGCGGGTCTGGTTCGGGCGCCTGCCCGGCGGGCTCGCGATTGCGACCAACATGGCCTCGGCGGTGTTCGCGGCGGCCTCGGGGTCCTCGGTCGCCTCCTCGGCCGCGATGGCGCGCATCGCGGTGCCCGAGATGCTGAAGTCGAACTACAGCCCGGCGCTGGCGACCGGCGTGGTCGCGGCCTCGGGCACGCTGGGGGCGCTGATCCCGCCCTCGATCATCTTCGTGATCTACGGCTGGTACACCCAGACCTCGATCGGCACGCTGCTGATCGCGGGCATCATCCCGGGGCTGCTGACCGCCGGCTGCTATGCGCTGCTGGTGCTGGGCATCGCGCTCTGGAAGCCCGAGATGGCGCCGCGGGACACGCGGATCTCCTCCTTCGGGGAGAAGATGCGGGTGCTGGGCACGATCTGGCCGGTGCCGGTGCTGATCGTGGCGGTGATCGGCTCGATCTACTCGGGCGTGGCGACGGCCACCGAGGCGGCGGCGCTGGGCGCGGTCTCGGCGATCGTGCTGTGCGCGATCCGCGGCACCCTGACCCGGCAGAGCCTGCGCGAGATGATCGGCGACACCGTCGGGGCGCTGGGCTCGATCTTCTTCATCGCGCTGGGCGCCTCGCTGCTGACCCGGTTCCTCGCGCTGTCGGGCTTCCCGACGTACATGATGGTGATGGCCCAGGGCGCCGAGCTTTCGCCCCTGATGATCATCATGGCGCTGGTGGTGGTCTACCTGATCCTGGGCGCCTTCCTCGACCCGATCGGCATCATGCTGGTGACGCTCCCGATCCTGCTGCCGCTGTTCCGCGCGGCCGACCTCGACATGATCTGGATGGGCGTGATCGTGGTGAAGATGATCGAGATCGGCATGTTGACGCCGCCCGTGGGATTGAACGTCTTCGTGGTCAAGGCGGCGCTGGGCGAACGCGTGGCGCTGGGCACGATCTTCAAGGGCGTGTCGTGGTTCCTGATGGCCGAGATCGTGATCATGACCCTGATCATCGCCTTCCCGCAGCTGACCCTGTGGCTTCCCGAACTGATGTCCCGCTGAGGCGGGACGTCCAAGACCAACAAGGGCGGCCGCGCTGCGCCGCCCGCACCCGGACGCTTCTGTCCCAGACGACTAGGAGGAAACTCATGTCCAGAACGACCCTGGCCTCGACCGCCGCGGCGCTTGCGCTGACCACCGCCGCCGCCGCCCCGGCCCTTGCGACCGATCTCGCCTACGCCACCCACATCCCCTCGACCAACGTCACCGTCGACCTGGCGCTGCAGCCCTGGGCCGACCGCCTCGAGGAGAAGGCCGGGCTGAACGTCAACTTCTTCTGGGGCGGCACCGTGGCCAAGCACGGCGCGATCCCCTCGGCGATGCGCGACGGGCTGGCCGACATGGGCTTCATGGCCGACCTCTACGGCGCGCAGGACCTGCCGAACTCGGTGCTGGTCACCAACATGCCGCTGGTCAACCTCGACCCGATCGTGATGACCGCGGTCGCGGCCGAAGCCCGGATGATCGGTTGCGAGGGCTGCGAGGAAGAGCTCGAGGAGTTCGACGCCTTCAACTACAACGTCTTCTCGCTGCCCTCCCAGTACCTGATGTGCCGGGAGCCTGTGACCTCGCTCGCCGAGCTCGAGGGCAAGAAGGTCCGCGTCACGGGCGTTCTGGGCCGGATGCTGGCCAAGTGGGGCGCGGTGCCCGTCGCCATGCCCGTCACCGACGGCTACGAGGCGCTCGAGCGCGGCCAGGTCGACTGCACCACCGGCATCATGACCTTCATCCAGGACTACTCGTGGTGGGATTCCACCAAGTACGTGCTGGACATGCCGCTCGGCGTCTTCGCGGGCGTGCTGACGATGATGTCCCAGAGCAAGTTCGACAGCCTCTCGGAGGAGGAGCAGTCCGCCCTCCTGTCCGAGCGCGCGCGCATGGCCGGCGAGAGCGCCTTCGCCTACTCCGACAAGAGCGCCGAGGCGCGCGAGCTCGCGATCTCCGAGCATGGCGTGACCTTCGTCGACCCGGCCGAGGACATCCAGGCCGCGCTTGAGGAGGCCCGCTTGGCCGAGCGGGAGGAGAACCTCGAGCAGTCGCAGAAGCTCGGCGCCACGGACCCCGAGGCGCGCATCGCCAACGTCGCGGCGCTCGCCGAGAAGTGGCAGGCGATCTTCGACGAGACGAACGGCGACAAGGCGGCGTTCATCGAGGCGATGGAGCGCGAGATCTACTCGAAGGTCCAGCCCTGAGCGATCGCGCCTGAACGGCCCTGACCCCGCTTCCGGTCGGGGCCCGGGGGCCCCGGCCTGACGGCGCGCCGCGCGCGCCCGACGGTCCGGCCCTTCCCGCGGCGCCGGGTCCTCCCACCCGCCGCCGCGGCTGACGACCCTGGCCCTGCGCGCGCCTCGACGCTGGACGTCGGCGCGCGCGCAGGGCAGCTTCGCCTCCCCGGATTCGATCCGCGCCGACGCATTCCGCCTTGGCGCGGGCGGTCCGCCGGATCCCCGGTCGGAGGCGAGCCCCCTTGTCCCGCGTCTACATCGGCGGAAAATTGCGACCTCCTTCGATCACGTCGGACCACCTGTCGCGCCGGCGGCTGGCGGAGCGTTTTCTCGCTGCCCCCGGAGCCCGGCTGACGGTGCTGCGCGCGCCCTCGGGCTTTGGCAAGACCATGCTGATGGCCGAGTGCCGCGAGGCGCTGGCCACCCAGGGGCTGCGCACCGCGTGGCTGGCGCTCGACCCCGCCGACAACGACGCCTCGCGGTTTTCGGCAGGGCTGATCGGGGCGCTGGCCGAGCTGGGGATCGAGCCGCCCGAAGGCGGCGAGCGCGGGGCCGAGGGCTGGCTGGCGCTGCTCGACCGGCTGGCGCGGCACCCGTCCGCCTTCGCGCTCTTCCTCGACGATTTCGAGTTCGTGGCCGACGACGCCGTGCTCTCGCTGGTGCGCGAGCTGATCCAGGCCTTTCCGCCGGGGGGCGCGGCTTGTGGTGGGTTCGCGCACGCCGCCCGACCTGGGGCTCGGCCGCCTGCGCGCCCAGGGCCTGTTGCAGGAGTTCGACGCCGGCGACCTGCGCTTTTCAGGTCCCGAGACGGCCGAGTTCCTGACCCGCGCCCGCGGCCTGCGCCTGGCGGCCGGGGATCTCGCCCGCCTGCAGGACAAGACCGAGGGCTGGCCCGCCGCCGTGCGCCTCGCCTCGATCGCGCTCGAGCGGCAGGGCGAGGGCTCGGATTTCGTGGCCCGCTTCTCGGGTTCGGACGAGGCGGTGGCCGAGTATCTGGCCGAGGACGTGCTCGCCGCCCAGCCGGCCGAGCGGGTGCGCTTCCTGCTGCGGACCTCGATCCTGCGCCGTCTGGACCCGGAGCTGTGCGACGCGCTGCACCCGCCCGGCGGCTCGGCGGCGATCCTCGACGCGCTGGCGGCGGGCAACGTGCTGCTGACGCCCGACGACGGGGCCTATCGCTATCACTCTCTGTTCGCCTCGTTCCTGCGCGCCCAGCTCCGCCGCCGGATGCCCGAGGAGACGCCCGAGCTGCACCGCGCCGCCGCGCGCTGGTATCTGGGCGCCGGGCGTCCGGCGCCCGCCATAGATCACGCGATCGAAGGCGGCGACATGGCCTTTGCCGCCGATCTCCTGGCGCTCCACGCGCGCGGATTCCTCGAGCAGGGGCGCATGCGCCTGCTTTCGCGCTGGTTCGACGCGCTCGACGCCCGCGCCTTCGAGGGACGGCCCGAGCTGCATCTGATCCGCGCCTGGGCGATGTGCTTCAACCGCGGGCCCCAGGCCACGGCCGAGCTGCTGGACGCGACCGGCGTCGAGGACAACCCGCGCGAGGAGATCGCCGCCGAGGCCCGCGCCGTGCGCATCCTGGTGCTGAGCATCGCCGACGACTACCCCGCCGCCGCCGCGCTGGCCCGGCAGGCGATGGACGGCCCGCGGCTGGAAAGCCGCTATGCCGCGGCCTCGCTCGCAAATTCCCTGGCCACGGTGTTTCTCGGCGTGGGGGCCTTCGACGACGCCCGCCGCGCCCTGCTCGAGGCGCGGCGAGAGGTTGGCGGGGCCGCGGACCAGTCGGGGTTCAATGCGCTGTTCGCCGACGCGACCGAGGGGATCATCGACTGGCTCGAGGGGCGGATCCGCGACGCCGGCGCCCGCTTTCGCCTGGCGCTGGCGGCCGGGCGCGACGACCCGCTCAGCCGCAACGGGGGCAACGCCTGGGCCGCCCTCCTGCACGCCACCGCGCTCTATGAGCGGGACGACCTGCGGCGGGCCACGCATCTGTTCCACCTGCATCTGCCGACGGCGCGCGACCTCGGGCTGGTCGATCACACGATCATCGGCCACGTCATGCTCTCGCGCATCGCCGACCGCGACGGCGACGCCGAGACCGCCATGGGGCTGCTGGGGGAGCTCGAACATCTGGCCGAGCGGCGGGCCCTGCCGCGGGTCGCCGCCTCGGCCCGGCTGGAGCGGGCGCGCCAGCTGATGGGCCGCGGTCACCTTGACGCGGCGCGCGAGCAACTCGCCCGGGCCGACGACGCCGAGGTCTGGGCCCGCATGGCCACCCTGCGCCTGCGCGCCAACGATCTGGAATACCCCGAGGTCGGCCGCGTGCGCCTGGCCCTGCACGAGGGCCGCGGGCCCGAGGCCCTGCCGATCCTGCGCCGGGAGATCGCGACCGCCGCCGCTTCGGGCCGCCACCGCCGCGCCCTGCACCTGCGCCTGCTGGCCGGCGCCGCGCACCATGCGGCGGGCGACTACGAGACCGCCGCCTCCTGGCTCGAGCGTCCGCTCGCCGACGCCGCTCGCGAAGGCGTCATGCGCCTGATCCTCGACGAGGGCGAGCCGCTGGCCGAGGCGATCCGCGCCGTGGCCCAGCGCCACGCCCTGCAGGGCGCCGGCGCCGCCGCGCGCGACCCGCATTTCCGCGCCTGGCTCGAGGATCTGACCGCGGCCATGGCCCCTCCGCGCCGGGCCGGGGCCGAGGCCCGGGGCGAGACCCTGCTGACAGCCCCCATCGAGGCCCTGACCCGCAAGGAGCGCGAGGTCCTGCGTCTGCTCGCCGAGGGGCTGCCCAACGCCACGATCGCGGCCCGGCTGGGCGTCTCCGACAGCACGGTGCGCACGCATCTGCGCGCGATCAACTCCAAGCTCGACGCGCGCAACCGCACCCAGGCGGTGGCCGTGGCCCGACGGATGGGCGTGCTGGCCTGAGGCGGGGCGGCCCCCGCCGATCCGTGTGCGCGGGAGGCCCCGGGGCTTGACCCGGGGCCTCCCGCGCAACGCCCGCCGCCGCGCGTCGCGGGATCTCGGGCGGCGCCTCAGCCGGGTTTCTGCGGCAGCACCAGCACCGCCCGGAAGTCGTTGACGTTGGTCAGCGTCGGTCCGGTCCTGACCAGGTCGCCCAGCGCCTCGAACAGGCTGTAGCTGTCGTGCCCGTCCAGCATCGCGCGGGGATCGAGCCCCGCCTCCCGCGCGCGCGCCAGCGTTCCGGGGCCGACGAGCGCGCCGGCCGCGTCCTCGGTCCCGTCGATGCCGTCGGTGTCGCCCGCAAGCGCATGGATGCCCGCGCGGCCCCCCAGCGCCACGGCGAGCGCCAGCAGGAACTCGGTGTTGCGCCCGCCGCGGCCGGGGGGCGTGTCGCCGATGGTCACGGTCGTCTCGCCGCCCGAGAGCAGGACCGCCGGCGCCGGGGCAGGGGTCGCGTGGACGGCGACGGACCGCGCAATGCCGGCCATCAGGATCCCGGCCTCGCGCGCCTCGCCCTCCAGCGCGTCGCCCAGCAGGACCGGGGCGAGGCCGGCGGCGCGGGCGACCTCGGCCGCGGCCTGCAGCGAGGCCTGGGGCGTGGCGATCAGGCGGTAGTCGGGGAAGAACGCCTCCTGGCGCTCGCCCGGCGCCTCCAGCAGGCGGCGGGCGGCCTCGGGCAGGTCGGGGCCGAGGCGCGCGATCAGGCGCGAGAGGTCCTCGGCGGCCGTGGGATCGGGGACCGTGGGGCCCGAGGCGATGGCCTCGGGATCGTCGCCGGGCACGTCGGAGATCGCCAGCGTCACCAGCCGCGCCGCGCCGGCCGCGCGGGCGAGCCCGCCGCCCTTCACCCGGCTCAGCCGGCGGCGCACCCGGTTCATGTCGTCGATGGCGAGCCCCGACTTCAGCAGCAGCCGGTTGACCGCGATCTTCTCGTCGAGCGTCAGCGGATCCCGCGGCAGGGTCATCAGCGCCGAGCCGCCCCCCGAGATCAGCGCCAGCACCAGGTCGTCCGGGCCTGCGGAGGCCGCCGCCGCCATGATTTCCCGCGCCGCGGCCTCGCCCGCGGCGTCGGGAGTGGGGTGGGCGGCCTCGCGCACCGCGATGCGCTGGGTGGGCACGGCGTGACCGTAGCGGGTGACCACCACGCCCGAGAGGTCCACGTCGGGCCAGGCGTCCTCGACCGCGCGGGCCATGGCGGCGGCGGACTTTCCGGCGCCGACCACGATGCAGCGGCCGACGGGCCTCGAAGGCAGGAACCGCGCCAGCACCTGCGCGGGGTCGGCGGCGGCGACGGCGGCGTCGAACATCGCGCGCAGCAGGGCTTCGGGCTCACGCATCGCTCAGCCCAGCGCGTCAGCGATGGCCTTGCCGCAGGTCTGGGTGTCCGCCTCGCCGCCGAGATCGCGGGTGCGCAGGGCCGGCTCGGCCAGCACCCGCTCGATCGCGGCCACGATCTCTGCCGCGGCCTCCGCATGGCCCAGGTGGTCGAGCATCATCGCCCCCGCCCAGATCTGCCCCACCGGGTTCGCGATCCCCTGACCGGCGATGTCGGGGGCGGAGCCGTGCACCGGCTCGAACAGCGAGGGGAACAGCCCCTCGGGGTTGATGTTGCCCGAGGGCGCGATGCCGATGGTCCCGGTGCAGGCGGGCCCGAGGTCCGAGAGGATGTCGCCGAAGAGGTTCGAGGCGACCACCACGTCGAACCGGTCCGGGCTCAGCACGAAGCGCGCGGCCAGGATGTCGATGTGCTGCTTGTCCCAGGTCACGTCGGGGTAGTGGTCGGCCATCGCCTCCACCCGCTCGTCCCACCAGGGCATGGTGATGGCGATGCCGTTGGACTTGGTGGCCGAGGTCAGGGTCTTGCGGGGGCGGCGGCTCGCCAGTTCGAAGGCGTAGCGCAGGACCCGGTCGACTCCGACGCGGGTCATCACCGTCTCCTGCATGACGATCTCGCGCTCGGTCCCCTCGAACATGCGGCCGCCGACGGAGGAGTATTCCCCCTCCGTGTTCTCGCGCACGATCCACATGTCGATGTCGCCGGGGCCGCGGCCGGCGAGCGGGCTCGGCACGCCGGGCATCAGCCGGGCCGGGCGCAGGTTGATGTACTGGTCGAACTGGCGGCGGAACTGCAGCAGCGAGCCCCACAGCGAGATGTGGTCGGGCACGGTGTCGGGCCAGCCCACCGCGCCGAAGAACAGCGCGTCGGCGCCCTCGAGCCGGGCCTTCCAGTCGTCGGGCATCATCTGCCCGTGTCTGGCGTAGTGATCGCAGGAGGCGAAGTCATGCTCCTGGAAGGCGAGGTCGAGGTCGTGGCGCTTGGCGACCGCCTCCAGCACGCGCAGCCCCTCGGGGACCACTTCCTTGCCGATGCCGTCGCCGGGGATCACGGCGATCTTCATGCGGTTGTCCATGGCGTGTGCGTCCCTTCGGTTTCCTGCGCGATCGGCGCGAGGATGCGCCGGGGCGCGGCGGCGCGTCCAGAGGGGCGCATGAGAAAGGGGCCGGCGCGCGCGGCGCCGGCCCCTTGAACAGGTCCCTCGACGGGGATCAGCCGTGCGACATCAGGCTGGGCAGCCAGGTCGAGAGGGCGGGGAAGGCGATCAGCAGGATCATGATCACCAGCTCGCAGGCCAGGAACCAGGCCACGCCCTTGAACACGGTCGCGAGCGGCACCGAGTCGCCCGCAACCCCCTTCACCACGTAGACGTTCAGGCCCACGGGCGGGGTCAGCAGGCCGACCTCGATCATCTTGACCACGATCACGCCGATCCAGATCAGGTCCATGTCCAGCGCGTGGAACGCGGGCAGGAACACCGGCAGCGTCAGCAGCATGACGCCGATCGGATCGAGGAACATGCCCAGGATCAGGTAGATCACCGCCAGCGCCATCACCAGCGCCACCGGACCGAGGTCGAGGTGCGCCACGGTGTCGGCGATGAAGGTCGGAACGCCCGCCAGCGCCAGGAACCGGGTCAGCATCACCGCCCCGATGGCGAGGAAGAACAGCGACGAGGTGGTGCGCATCGCATCCCCCACGCTGTCGGCGATCACCTTCTTGGTCAGCCGGCCCTGCGCCGCGCCGATCACGAAGGCGAGGAACGCGCCCAGCGCGCCCGCCTCGGTCGGCGTGGCGAGGCCCGAGTAGATCGCCCCCACCACGCCCAGCACCAGCAGCGGCATCGGCCAGACCTTGCCGAGCGCGGCGATCTTCTCGGCCATGGTGACCTTCATCGCCACCTTCGGCGCCAGCGAAGGCGTGATGATGCAGCGGGTGACGATCATCACCGTGTAGAGGCCCGCGGTCATCAGTCCGGGGATGATGCCCGCGATCAACAGGCTGCCCACCGACTGCTCGGTGAACCAGCCGTAGATCACGAAGGCGATCGAGGGCGGGATCAGCGCCCCCAGCGTGCCCGAGGCCGCCACGGTGCCGGTCGCCAGCGCCTTGTCGTAGCCGAACTTCAGCATCTCGGGGATCGCGAGCCGCCCCACCGCGGCCGAGGTCGCGACCGAGGAACCCGAGGCCGCCGCAAAGCCCGCGGCGGTGAAGTTGGTGGCCACCGCCAGCCCGCCCGGCAACTCGTTCAGCCACAACCTCGCGGCGTTGTAGAGCGAAGAGGTGAGCCCCGTCTGGTAGGCCGCGGCGCCCATCAGCAGGAACATCGGCACCGCCGAAAGCTCCCAGCTTGCGGCGAAGTCGTGGGGCAGGGAGCCCAGGATGCCGAGCGCGGCACGCTCGTTCCGCAGCACCATGATGCCGATGAACGACACCGAGCCCAGCGCGAACGCGATCGGCACCCGGGCGGCCAGCAGAACGAGGATCGCGCCGACCCCGAGGCCGCCGATCATAAGACTGTCCATGTCGCGCTCCTCAGTCGGCGAGGGTGATGTGGTCGGGGTCCGACGTCGGCCCCCCGGTCTCGGTCTCGCTCAGCACATGCCTGCCGGTCAGCGCCACCGAGATCGAGTCGACCGCGTGCAGGAACAGCCACAGCAGCATCAGCGCGCAGCCCACCGGCAGGAACCAGCGCGTCGGCCAGACCTGCAGGTCCATCGTCGCCGTCTCCCAGACCTCGCCGCGGCGGGTCATCTTCAGCGCCTCGGCGATGGCCTCGTTGAACAGGACGCCGACGTAGGCGAGCCCGATCAGGCAGCCGAACAGCTTCACCCAGCCCAGCGCCCGCGGGCCGAGGTTCTGGGTGAACAGCTCGACCTCCAGATGGTCCTCCTTGCGGGTGACCTGGCCCAGCGGCAGGAACACCAGCGCCACCATGTAATAGGTCGCCACCGTTTCCAGCGTCATCGGGACGGGCCAGTTCAGGAGATACTTGCACACGACGTCCAGGGTGATCTGGAGCATCATCAGAAGCATCACGGCGCCGGCGATCCAGGCCGACAGGCCGGCGCCGAAAGCCGCGATCCTTTCCAGGAGTTTCATTCGGACCTCGAAAGGCTTGGGGGGAGGGGGGAGGGTCCCCGGCCGAAGGGCCGAGGGTCGGCATGAGATCGGGCGGCGAGCGGAACGAGGATCGCGCGCCGCGCCGCGGTCTGCGCCCACAGGGGCGGGCGGGAGGCCAGGGCGCCTGCGGGACCGGAGACCCGGGCGCGGGCAGGGCCGGCGGCCCTTGCGCGCGCCGGCCCCGGCCTCTGGACCGGGGCCGGCAGGGCGCCTGCGGACGTGTCCATCGACATGACTGTCATCCGCGCCTCCGGGGCCGTCGCTTCGCATCGTCGCTCCGGGCTGCGCCGCCGGGCCGGTCGCCCGGCGGCGCAGCGGGTCGTCAGGGCTGGACCTTGGAGAAGATCTCGCGGCGCAGGGCCTCCTCGAAGGTCTGCTTGCCGGCCTCGTCATGGGCGATGTCGGCGACGATGCCCTGCCACTTCTCGAGGATCGCGCGGAACGAGGCGACGGTCTCCTCGGCGTCGTCGAGCCCGTCTTCCTTCGCCTGCTCGATCACGGCCTCCCACTCGGTGGCGCGCAGCTCGTTGAGCTTGTCGAGGAAGGCCTGGTCCGGCTTCACCACCTGGCCGCCCTTGGCCTTGGTGTCGGCGATCCCCGACGCGTCGTCCTCGAACGCGGCCCACTTGATGTCGGCGAGCATCTCGGGGATCTCGTCGAGGATGATCTGGCGGTTCTCCTCGCCCATCGCGTCCCAGGCGTCGAGGTTGACCGAGAGCGTCAGCGTCGAGACGTAGCCCCCGATCGGCTCGTCGATGATCGAGGTGACGAAGTCCTTGATGTTGTAGGTGTTGAGGTAGTTCGGCGAGCCGAGCGCGCAGTCGACCTGGCCGCGCTGCATCGCCTCGTACATTTCGGCCACCGTCACCGATACCGGCACCGCGCCCATCGCCGACATCAGGTCGGCCAGGCGGGACACCGAGCGCACCTTCTTGCCCTTGAGGTCGGCGAGCGTCGAGACCGGCGAGGTGCACTGCAGCACGTAGGGGGTGGTCGAGTACCACGCCAGGCCGATCTGGCCGTTGTCGGCGAAGTCGTCCTTGCAGCCCTCGCAGCCCAGCAGGTGCCACTCGTTCACCGCCGCGCCCCAGGCGAGGCTGTCGTCGGCCAGGATGAAGGCCGAGGAGATGGCCGAGGAATGCGGCAGCGCCTTCTTGGTGTAGACGTCGACGATCAGGCCGGAATCCAGCACCGCGTTGTCGATCGAGCTCAGCAGCTCCTTCGGGCCGCCCATCGAGCCGCCCCAGAAGGATTCGAACTCGACCTCGCCGTTGGTGCGCTCCTTGACCCGCTCGAAGAACGGGATCTGGCCGTCGCGCATGGTCACCGCGGTCGGCTGCAGGAACGAGCCGTAGGTGTAGGTCTCGGCCAGGGCCGGGGCGGCGGCGACCGCCAGGGTCGCTGCGCCGCTCATCAGGGCGATGGCAAGTTTCATGAGGTTTCCTCCCTCTGGATGTTCGTGTTCGGGTTGCTTGGGGCCGCGCCGCCCGTCTCTCCCGTCGGGGCGGCGCGGGATCCGCTCAGGGCTCGAGCTTCGAGAAGATCTCGCGCTGCAGGGCCTCGGCGTAGGCGGCGCGGTCATCGCCGGTTTCGGCGACGATGCCGCGCCACTTCTCGACCACCTCGCGGAAGCCGTCGACCACGGCCTGGGCGTCCTCGAGGCCGTCGGCCTCGCCCTGGGCGATGGCGGCGTCCCACTCGGCCTCGCGCAGCTCCAGCAGGCGGGCGCGGAAGTCGTCGCTGGCCGCAACGTACTGCGCGCCGTTCTCCTCGACGGTCATCCTGGTGGCCTCGTCGGCCTCCTCGAGGTAGGCGAAGGTGGTGTCGGCGACCAGCTGGCCCAGCCCGTCGATGAAGGCCTGGCGCTGCTCGGGCTCAAGGTCCTCCCAGGTGTAGACGTTCATGTTCATCAGGCCCGAGCCGATGTAGGCCCCCAGCGGGTCCTGGATGATCGTCTTCACGAAGTCCTTGATGTTGTAGCCGGTCAGCCAGGCGGCCGCGCCGACCGAGCAGTCGGCCTGGCCGCGCTGCATCGCCTCGTACATCTCGGCCGAGGTGATCGACACGGGCGTCGCGCCCATGTTCTGCATCAGCACGCCCATGCGCGAGGTGGCGCGCACCTTCTTGCCGGCCAGATCGTCGAGCGAGCGCACGTCGGAGGTGCACATCAGCAGGTAGGGCGAGGTCGGATACCACGCGAGCGGCACCACCTCGTTCATCTCGTAGTCCTCGAGGCAGCCCGGGCAGTGCAGCAGCTGATACTCGTTGAGCGCGGCGCCGTAGACCTTCACGTCGTCGGCCACCACGAACAGGCTCGAGAGCAGGTTCGAGTGCGGCAGCGCGGTCTTGAGGTAGACGTCCACCACGCCGCCCGAGTCGATCACGCCGGTCTCGATGGCGCCCAGCAGCTCCTTCGGGCCGCCCATGGCGCCGCCCCAGAAGGTCTCGAAGGTCACTTCGCCCCCGGTCGCCTCGGTCACCCGCTCGAAATAGGGGGTGACGCCCTGGGTGTTCACCACGTGCACGGACGAGATGTAGTGGGCGTAGCTGATTTCGGCCGCCTGAGCGGAACCGGCGGCGAGGGCGAGGGCGAGCGCCGACGCTTGAGCGAAGCGGATCATGGGATCTCCTGGTCGAGGGTCGTCACGTGGCATGGATCTGCGCGGACCGCCGGGCGGGCGCGCGCGGGTCGTCTGGAGCCGGCGCAGGGCGCCGGCACGGGTCAGGCGGGAGGGGCGGAGGGGCTTGCGGGCCCACGGGCGCGCAGGCGCCCGGCCAGAGCCGCGCGCCGGGGCTGCGCGGCGGCGGACGGCGTCGCACCGCCTGGGGCGAGCGCGCAGGGCGTCGCCGTCCCTTTGGGCTGGGGCATGTCTCCTCCACTCCCGACGCGGTCCGAGGGACCGGATCGACACCGCTTCGCGCCTGATTCCACATTGCCCGCAATTCCACGGGATGCTGGCGTCATTTGTTATAACATGGGAACCATAGCAGCTCGCGAGTCAACCCTGACCGGCGAAATCGGCGCGTCGCACCGCGGTATTGCAAGGTCGCAGGCGTCGCAAGCGATCAGGTCTTCCGCCCGGCCTCAAACATTGGAATGATGGCCCCCTGGACCAGAGCGGGCCCGGCCGCAGGGAGGCGGACGGGACCAATCCGCCGATGCGCCAGGATCAGGGAGGAGGGCCGGAGCATTCCGCCGCCTGCACGCACTGCCGCCGACATCGCCGAGGAGGCCCGCGCATCGCGCGGGGCCGCGCCCGACGCCCGGCCCGACGCCGCCGCGCGCCCGGCCGCGCCTGCCGCCGAGGCCGCCCCGTCCCCGCGCCCGGGCGAGGACTGGGCCCGGCCGCTGGTGCGCGAGAACCTGTCCGAATCCGCCTACCGCGCGCTGCGCGCCGCGCTGACCGAGGGCCGCCTGAAACCGGGCGCTCACCTGGCGCTGCGCCCGATGTCGCGCCGCTTCGCGATCTCGGTCACCCCGATGCGCGAGGCGATGCTGCGGCTCGCCGGCGAGCGGGCGCTGAGCGTCGACGCCCGCGGGGCGGCCACCGTCCCCGTGCTGACGGTCGAGCAGGTCGACGAGATCATGGTGCTGCGCGAGGACCTCGAGGGCCGCGCCGCCGCCCAGGCCGCCGAACGGGCGAGCCCCGAGGACGTCGACCGCCTGCAGCGGATCAACGCCGATCTGGTGGCGCGACACTCGGCCGGCGAGATCCCCGAGGCGGTGCGCCTGAACACCCGCTTCCACCTCGAGGCCTGCCGGCTGGGCGGGTCGCCGATCCTCTCGGAGCTGGTCGAGGGGCTCTGGGTCCGCTCTGGCCCGCTGCTGTGGCATTCGGTCGACGCCCATGCGCCGCGCTGGCGGCCGGGGCCCCACACCGACCTGATCGCGGCCCTGCGCGGCCGCGACGGGCCCGCCGCCCGCGCCGCGATGGTCGCCGACGCCGCTCGCTGGGCGCGGGGCTATCGCCGCTTCGCCGCGCCGGCGCGATAGAGCGCCCGGCCCCTCTCCCGCGCCTGTCCCTCCGCCCTGGATCGCCCGGATCGCCCGAGCGATCGCAGGCGCTCGGCCGGCTTGCGACAAGTCTATAATTCATGTATCCATGAATCATGGAATCAGATCGCAACGTCGAGGCCTTCGCGGCCCTGGGTCACCCCGGCCGGCTGGCCGTGTTTCGCCTGCTCGCCCGGCGCGCGCCTGACGGCGTGCGGCCCAGCGAGATCGCCCAGGCGCTGGGGATGAAGGCCAACACCCTCTCGGTGAACGTGATGGCGCTGGCCCGCGCGGGGCTGGTGACATCGGAACGTCGTGGGAAGTCGGTATTCTACAGCATCGACCTCGCCCGCACCGGCGGGCTGGTCGACTACCTGGTCTCGGACTGCTGTCGCGGGCGGCCCGAGATCTGCATCCCCCTCGCAGCCCGCGACGTGCAGCCCTTCGGAGAGCCCCGGATGACCGCCCCCCGCATCGAGCGTCCCTACACCGTCCTGTTCATCTGCACCGGCAACTCGGCCCGCTCGATCTTCGCCGAGACGATCCTGCGCAAGGACGGCTCGGGGAGGTTCAACGCCTTCTCGGCCGGCACGCGGCCCTACTCGGAGCTGAACCCCCACGCGGTGAAGACGCTGCAGGAGCTGGGCCACGACGTCTCGGGCCTGCGCGCGAAGCACGTGTCGGAGTTCCAGGGCCCCGATGCGCCGCCGCTCGATTTCGTGTTCACGGTCTGCGACCAGGCCGCGAACGAGGACTGCCCGCCCTGGCCGGGCCAGCCGATCTCGGCCCACTGGGGGATGCCCGACCCGGTCAAGGCCGAGGGGACGGAGGCCGAGAAGGGCCTCGCCTTCCTCGAGGCCTACCGCGGCCTGCAGCGGCGGATCTCGGCCTTCACGGCGCTGCCGCTCGACTCGCTCGACCGGATCTCGCTGCAGTCGCGGCTCGACGCCATCGCGCTCGACCGGGACGCGCGCTCGCCCGCGGCCTGACCCCGGCCGTTTCCTGTCGACGGCGCCCCGCCCGGGGCGCCGCTTGCATATCCGGAGACCTCATGCCCCGCATCGCCGTCAACGGCCTCGGCCGAATGGGAAAACTCGCCCTGCGCGCGGCCTTCGACCAGGGCCTGCCCGGAGAGATCGTGCTGCTCAACGACGCCGTGGGCGACCCGGCCCAGCACGCGCACCTGATGGAGTTCGACACCGTCCACGGCCGCTGGGACGCGCAGGCCGCGCATGACGACCACAGTCTGACCCTGCGCGGAACCCGCATGGCGATGACCCGTGCGGCGCGGATCGAGGACCTGCCGCTGGCCGAGCTGGGCGTCGATGTCGTGCTCGACTGCACCGGCGTCTTCAAGACCCCCGCGAAGGCGCAGCCCTACTACGACGCGGGCGTGAAGAAGGTGGTGGTCTCGGCCCCGGTGAAGCAAGCGCCGGCGCTCAACATCGTCTACGGCGTCAACCATCGCCTCTACGAACCCGCGACCCACCACCTTGTGACGGCCGCGAGCTGCACCACCAACTGCCTCGCCCCGGTGGTGAAGGTGCTGCACGAGGCGATCGGGATCTCGCACGGCTCGATCACCACGCTGCATGACGTCACCAACACCCAGACCCTCGTGGACCGGCCGGCCAAGGACCTGCGGCGGGCGCGCTCGGCGTTGAATTCGCTGGTGCCCACGACCACCGGCTCTGCCGCCGCGATCACGCTGATCTATCCCGAGCTGGCGGGGCGGCTGAACGGCCACGCGGTGCGCGTGCCGCTGCTCAACGCCTCGCTGACCGACTGCGTCTTCGAGATGGAGCGCCCGACCTCGGCCGAGGAGATCAACGCGCTGTTCCAGGCCGCCGAGGTCGGGCCGCTGGCCGGCATCCTGGGGTTCGAGAGCCGGCCGCTGGTCTCGGCCGATTTCGTCAACGAGCCGCGCTCGGTGGTGATCGACGGGCCCTCGACGCTGGTGGTCAACGGCACGCAGGCCAAAATCTACGCCTGGTACGACAACGAATGGGGCTACGCCTGCCGGCTGGTCGACGTGCTGCGGCTGGTGGCGGAGGGACTGCGATGACCGCCCCCGCCCGGCCGCTGGCGGCCTACGCGGCGGTGACCGCGGCCTACTGGGCGTTCATGCTGACCGACGGCGCGCTGCGGATGCTGGTGCTGCTGCATTTCCATGTGCTGGGCTTCTCGCCGATCCAGCTCGCCTACCTGTTCCTGCTCTACGAGATCGCGGGGATGGTCACCAACCTCTGCGCGGGCTGGATCGCGGCGCGCTTCGGGCTGACCGTGACGCTCTATGCGGGGCTGGCGTTGCAGATCGCGGCGCTGGGGGCGCTGAGCCTGGTGGATCCGGGGTGGACGCTGGCGCTGTCGGTGGGCTTCGTGATGGCGGTGCAGGGCGCCTCGGGGGTCGCCAAGGACCTCGCCAAGATGAGCTCCAAGAGCGCGGTGAAGCTGCTGGCCCCGACCGAGGGCGGGGGGCTGTTCGCCTGGGTGGCGGCGCTGACCGGCTCGAAGAACGCGGTGAAGGGGCTGGGCTTCCTGCTGGGCTCGGCGCTGCTGGCGGCGGCGGGGTTTCAGGCGGCGGTGCTGGCGATGGCCGCCGGGCTGCTCGCAGTTCTGGCCGCGGTGGCGCTGTTCATGCCCGCGGGCCTCCCGCGCGGGCGCAGGGGGGCGAAGTTCGCCGAGGTGATTTCGAAGGATCGCGACATCAACATCCTCTCGGCGGCGCGGCTGTTCCTGTTCGGCGCGCGGGACGTGTGGTTCGTGGTGGGGATCCCGATCTACTTCCACCACGTGCTCTCGGACGGGACGCCGGCGGGCGACCGGGCGGCGTTCTTCCAGGTCGGGACCTTCATGGCGGTGTGGATCATCGGCTACGGGGCGGTGCAGGCCTTCGCGCCGCGGATCCTGCGCGCGCGCGACAAGACCGTGGCGCAGACGGTGGGGCTCGCGCGGCTGTGGGCGGGGCTGCTGGCGCTGATCCCGCTGGGGCTGGCGGGCGCGGCCTGGGCGGCGGGGGCGCCGGCGGACTGGCTGACGGCCACGCTGATCGCGGGGCTGCTGGTCTTCGGCGCGGTGTTCGCGATCAACTCGGCGCTGCACTCCTACCTGATCCTCGCCTTCTCGAAGGCCGAACGGGTGACGATGGACGTGGGCTTCTACTACATGGCCAACGCGGCGGGACGGCTGACGGGCACGCTGCTCTCGGGGCTGGCCTACCAGGCGGGGGGGCTTGCGACCTGCCTTGCGGCGGCGGGGCTGATGGCGGCCGCAAGCTGGGGCTGCGCCGGGCTGATGGACCGCAAGGAGGGCGCGCGGGCCTGAGCGCGGCGCCCGCGGGCTGCGCGCGGGAGGCCCCGGGGGGCGCTCGGGATGGGCGGCGCCGGCGGCTGGGATGGGCGGCGTCTGTCTGACGGTCGGGAAGCGGTTCCGGGGCGAGCCCGGGACGCGCTCGGACGCTCAGGCGACGCGGGCGGGCCAGGCGCGGGCGAAATCGAGGAAGTCGTCCTCGGCCATCGGGGCGCCAAAATGGTAGCCCTGCAGCACGTCGCAGCCGAGCTCCGCCAGCACCCTGGCCTGCGCCTCGGTCTCGACCCCTTCGGCCACGGTCGAGATGCCCAGCGTTTGCGCGATCTCGAGGATCGCGCGGATCAGCTTGCGCGAGCGGGCGTTCTCGGCCACCGGAGCCACCAGACGGCGGTCGATCTTCAGCGCGTCCGGCGCCACCTGGGTCAGCCCCACGATCGAGGCGTGGCCCGAGCCGAAGTCGTCGATCTCGATGGCGATCCCGGCCTCGCGGATGCGGTCGAGGTTGAAGCGGAACAGGTCGCTCTCCTCCTCCACCAGGGTGGATTCCAGCAGTTCCATGGCGATGCGGGTCGGGCCGGCGCCGATCAGGCGCGAGGTCTCGACCACGTCGGGGTCGCGGATCCGCCCCGCGCTCATGTTGAAGCTCAGCCGCGGGGCGATGAAACCCGCCGCCGCCCAGCGATCCAGCACCTCGCGCGAGCGTTCCATCAGCCGGCGGTCGATGCGAGGCACCAGGCGCAGCTGCTCGGCCACGCGCAGGAAGTCGGGCGGGCCCAGCAGGCCGCGGTGGGGGTGGCGCCAGCGCAGCAGGACCTCGGCCCCGTGCAGCCCGCGGTCGCGGGCGCGGACCTGGGGCTGGAAGAAGGGCGTGAACTCGTCCCGGTCGATGGCGTCCTGGATCTGCACGGCCAGGCGCCGGTCGGTGAGGATGCCGCGGTGCAGCTCGGGCGTGAACATCTCCAGCCGGCTGCGCCCCCCCTCCTTGGCGCGGTAGAGGGCGGCGTCGGCGAAGACCTGAAGCTCCACCCCCGTCTCGCCCAGCGCCTCGGTGTGGGCGATGCCGAAACTGGCGCCGAAGCGACAGGGTCGCCCGTCGTGGAGCACCGGTTCGTCGAGACTGGCGTGGATGCGGGCGACGAGCTCCTCGGCCGCCTCGGGCGTCGTGCCGGGGGCCAGCAGGATCGAGAACTCGTCCCCGCCGATCCGCGCCAGGAAGTCGGCTTGCCGCAGGCCGTTGCGAAGCGACGCGGCGACCTGCCGGAGCACGCGGTCCCCGGCCTCGTGCCCCATGGTGTCGTTGACGGTCTTGAAGTGGTCGAGGTCGAGCCGCACCAGGATCGCGTCCGAGGGGCCCGAGCCTTCGCGCGCGGCCTCGATGCGCGCCCCGAAGGCGCGGTCGTAGGCGCGGCGGTTGGGAAGCCCGGTCAGCCCGTCCTGCAGGGCCTGACGCTCGTTCTCGGCGCGCATCGCGTCGGCGCGGGCGTGGGCCGCGGCCAGCTCGCCCTCGCGGCGCACGTCCTCGGTCACGTCATAGAGCGCGCCGGTCCAGGTCACCGTCCCGTTCGCATCGACCGATGGGACCGATTCCCCCCGCAGCCAGATCAGGCCGCGCCTGGGATGATCGAGACGGAAGCGGCGGTTCCAGCGCTCCAGCGTGCGGGCGCTGCGGTCGGTGCTTTCGGCGATGCCGGCGAGGTCCTCGGGGAAGACGCGGTGGAACACGGTCTCGACGGTGACGGCCTCGCCGTCGGCCGTGACGCCCATCAGTTCCTTCATGTGCGGACTGAGGTAGGGGAAGCTCCAGGCGCCCGCGCTGTCGATGCGGAACTCGTAGAGGCCCACGGGCGCGATCAGCGCGATGCGGGCGAGACGCTCGTGCGCCTGGGCCAACGCCTCGGTCGCGGCGTTGGCGCGCAGCTCGGCGTCATGGCTCGCGGTCACGTCGAAAGCCACGCAGCGCCACGACACGGCGCCGTCGGGCAGGGCGCGGGGCGTGCCCTCGCCGATGATGTGGCGCAGGCCGCGGGTCGGGTGGTTGACGCGGTAGCGCTCGACGCCGGTCTGCATCGACATGCTGGTGGCGGCGATGGTTTCGGCGATCGCCTTCCGGTCCTCGGCCGGGACCAGGCTGAACAGGGTCGCGCCGTCCGCGGCCAGCCGCTCGGCGGAAACGCCGAAGATCTCGGGCGTGGCGGCGTTGAAATAGGGCAGGCTGACCGACCGGTCGGGGTTGAGCCGGTAATCGAACAGCGCCACCGGCGCCTCGTCGGCCATCGACTCGAGCATCGTCAGGCGGTCGGCGGTGTCGAACGCGGCGGGGGCGAGGAGGTGCAGCACGTTGACGCTTTCGGCCAGCCGCACGGTCGAGATGCGGCAGGCCAGGCGCAGGCTCCCGCCCGCGGCGTCGCGGAAGGCGCCCTCGATCAGGACCTCGCGCCCCCGCGTCGCCAGCGCCCGCGCGACGGCGTCGCGGTGCGCGGCGACCAGCGCGGGGTCGGGGTCGAGCAGGTCGTCGACCCTCGCGGGGCGCCAGTCCGCATTGCGTCCCAGGCGATGGGCGAACGCGACGTTGATGGCCAGCGCCCGTCCGTCCGCCGCGGCGAGCAGGGCAGGGACCTCCGCCCCCCCGAGCAGGGCGTGAAAAAGTTCCGCGGCATCCGGCATCAACGAAACCCTCGGCGACCAACGCATGTCGCGGCTGGTATCGCTCATTCGTGAGGATCGCTTTAACGCCGGCCCGATCGCGAGCCCGTCCGGAGCCCCGTCGGGGGCGCGCGGAGGGCCCGGAGGCGCATCCGGGCGCCCCCGCGCGGAGCGGGAGGCCCCCGCGCGGGGGCGCTCCCTGTCTCATGGACGGCCAGGGGTCAGCCGTTGTCGGGCTCGCCGATCTTGTCCTGGGTGCGCAGGTCGAAGTCCGAGGCGTCGTGGCGCTCGTGCAGCTGGCCGGCGGGGTGGCCGGTCAGGCGGTTGACCTTCTTGCCGCGCTTCACCGCGGGGCGGGCGTCGATCGCCTCGGTCCAGCGGGCGACGTTCCGGTAGGAGCTCACATCCAGGAACTCCCCCGACTCATAGAGTTTCCCCTGCTGGAGCTGGCCATACCAGGGCCAGATCGCCATGTCGGCGATGGTGTAGTCGGGGCCCGCGATGAACTCGCTCTCGGCCAGCCGGCGGTCGAGCACGTCGAGCTGGCGCTTCACCTCCATGGCGAAGCGGTCGATGGGGTATTCCCATTTCTCGGGCGCATAGGCGTAGAAGTGCCCGAAGCCGCCGCCGAGGTAGGGGGCCGAGCCCATCTGCCACATCAGCCAGGAGAACATCTCCGCGCGGGCGGCGGGGTCCTTCGCGATGAAGGCGTCGAACTTCTCGGCCAGGTGCACGAGGATGGCGGCGGATTCGAAGACCCTGACCGGCTCGGGGCCCGAGCGGTCGAGCAGCGCCGGGATCTTGGAGTTGGGGTTGATCGACACGAACCCCGAGGAGAACT
Source organism: uncultured Albimonas sp. (assembly GCF_963977235.1). Classification (NCBI taxonomy): domain Bacteria; kingdom Pseudomonadati; phylum Pseudomonadota; class Alphaproteobacteria; order Rhodobacterales; family Paracoccaceae; genus Albimonas; species uncultured Albimonas sp. Next base: position 13,780 of record NZ_CAXBOD010000019.1, on the reverse strand, counting down.
GGTCGCCGTCCCCGATGCGGATCGGCCAGGCGTCGTACTCGGCGCCCGTGTGGCCGGCCGCGAGCAGCTCCTCGAACATGATGGTGACCTTCACCCCGTTGGGGGTGGCCAGCGAATAGAGCTGGAAGGGGTGCTCGCCCTCGGGCAGGTCCTTTTCGTGGGTCGCGCCGGCGATGGGGCGGTTGATCGAAGCGAAGCGGCCGCCGCTCTCCTTGTTCCAGGTCCAGACCTTGGGGGGCGTGTAATCTTCGGGCATGTCGCGTCTCTCGGTGCGGGTCGCCGACAGGGGCCGGCGCAAGGGACATCGCCGGCGGAAGGCCGGCGCGGGGGGCGTGGGGTCGGCCCGCAGAGGGCCGGCCGCTCCAAGACCTCGCCCAGCCGCGCGCCATTGTCCACCGTGCGCCGCCTGCCGGCGGCAGGCGGGCAGAGGCGGCGGGAGGGGGGCGAAGCCGGCAAGCAGGCCCGCGGCCACCGAGCTCTCGACGGGGCGGCCGACGCGGGCATGGCCGAACCACAACGCCCCGGCGACGGCGTCCGCGCCCCTGAGCGCCACGGCGGCGAAGAACGGCGCGAAGCGGAGGCGCAGGCCGGGTCGCGAGGTCGGGCCCGCCTCTGTCCAGGGTCGCGCATCGCTCTCGACGCTGTCTGCATCGGGGTCGGGGTCGACCTTCGGGGTGGCGTGGGGGGCGTCCTCGGCCCCTGCGTCGGAGGTGTTGGCGGCGGAGGTCTGCGGCCCGTGCGCGGAGTCTCCTGTTCCGGGTCGGCCTGGCGGAGCCATCGCCTCAGTCCGCCGGCAGGGCGCGGAGGGCGGCGGTCCGCTCGCGCGTGTCGAAGGGCATGCGCGGGAGCGCCTCGGCGCCGGTGGCCAGGCGGGTCAGGCCGAACCCTTCGCGCCCGATCGGACCCTGCAGCGCGAGGGCGATAGCGTCTTCGTCCTCGACCGCCAGCACCGAATGGTCAGGCATCCGAGGCGCTGAGGGGCGCGGCTCGGCCGGGCAGGGCGCCCGAGGCGCCGGGCGCCCCGGGCGCGCAGGCGGCGGCGACCAGGGGATCGTCGGCGGGCACGGCGCGCCAGGCGGCGGCCGAGACGTCGGCCAGCGCCGCGTCGGTGACCGGCGCCTGGGCGGCGGGGGCGCAGCGGATCAGCAGCGGCGCCCGGCGGACCGGGCGCCAGCGGCCGAAGAACCAGACCTCGGCGAGCTTCACTCCCTCGGCCCCGGGCTTGGACTGCAGCCCCGCCACGTCCAGCGCCGCGAGGCGCGTGGTCAGCGGCGCCAGGTAGGTCCAGGGGCGATGCAGGGCGGTCTCCTCGACCGTCTCGACCACGTGCAGGCCCGGGGGGAGGCCCGCGCGGGTGCGGCTCTCCCAGTCGTATTCCGACCAGATGGTGGCGGCGAGCATCGCCGCGCCGGCCGCCACCGGCGCCCCCCAGCGGGGCAGGCGCCCGCCCGCGAGGCGGTTGACCAGCAGCACGAGGCCCGCGGCCCCGACCCCCGCCACGATCGTCGCGATCAGCTCCAGAAACATCGGCGCGGCCTCCCTTGCCCACCCTCGCCCGTCCAACCTGGCCCGCCCGCCCTCAGGCGCCCTGGCCGAGCGCGGACTGCATCGTCTTGACCACCAGGAACGCGTCGCGAAGGTGATTGCGCTCGAGGTCCGAGAACCCCTCGGGCGCGAGGTGGTTGTCGGGCGCTTCCCCGCGGCCGATCTGCGCGGCCTGATGACGAAGCCGGGTCTGCGCGATCAGGTCGTAGGCGTCCAGCAGGTCGTGGCCGCCGGCCCGCGAGATCACGCCCAGGTCCCGGGCGGCGAGGATCCTCTCGCGCGTGTTGGCGGGCTCGATCCCGCCGCGCAGCGCGTAGATGCGGGCGAGGTCGACCACCGGGACCACGCCGGCCATCTTGAGGTCGAGCGTATTGCGATGCGCGCCCGAGCGGATCGTGGACAGCCCCCGAAACAGGCTCAGCGGCGGCGCGTGCCGGAGCGCGTTGCCGACCATGTGGCGCAGGAAGATCGAATTGCCCCGCGCCATCGCGAGCGTTCGCGCATGCAGGTCGTCGAACAGCGCCATCTCGCCCGCGATCGGCCGCAGGTCGAACATCACCGAGGCGAGCATTTGGGCCCTGTCGTCGGGCTCGGCGATCCAGTCCGCGAACCAGCCCAGCCAGCGGGCGCGCGGCTGCCGCCAGCGAGGATTCGTCGCCATCATGTCGCCCGGGCAGAAGACGAACCCCGCCCGGTTCAGTCCGTCGCAGACAAACCGCGCGAGATCTCGGAAATAGGCGTCATGCTCGGGGCGCGCCCGGTCGTCGAGGATCAGGCAGTTGTCCTGGTCGGAGACGCCGGTCTGCTCGCGCCGGCCCTGGCTGCCGCAGGCGGCCCACAGGTAGGGGACCGGCGGCGGGCCCAGCCGCGCCTCGGCCAGTTGCAGCAGGCGGCGGGTGGCGGCGTCGGCGAGGTCGCTGATCCGCCGGCAGATCGCGGCGGGCCTCGCGCCCGCGGCGACCAGCGCGCCCAGCAGTTCGGGCAGCCGGGCGAACACCTCGACCATGGTCTCGGCGTCGGGGGCGGCGACGAGCTCGCCGGCCATGTGGCTGGCCGCGGCGGCCTCGCGGCAGAACAGGTCGGTGCGCGCGATCATCCCCGCCAGCCGCCCGTCCCGGTCGACGACGGGCAGGTGGTTGATCCGCCGACCCGCCATGGCGACCATCGCGTCGAGGCCGGTCGCCTCGGGGCCGATGGTCAGGGGGTCGGGGGTCATCGCCTGCGCGACGGGCAGGTCGCCCGACAGACCCTCGGCCAGCACCTTGCCGGTCAGGTCGTGGACGGTGACGATGCCGACCAGCCGCTCCGCCTCGGTGATCAGGACCGAGCTGACCGAGGCCGCGCGCATCAGCTGCGCGATCTCCCTCACGGATGTCTGGGGCGACGCGCGCAACGGGCGGCGCGCCATCAGGTCGGCGACCTCGAGCGCGGTCAGGCCGGCGGCGCAGGGTCCGTCCCGCTCTGGCTCGGCGGGGACGGCGCGGCCGAACCAGCGGGCGAGCTCGGGCTCTTGCGCCAGCAGGCGGAGGAACAGGGGGGCGGGGATCAGCAGCAGCTCGGCCGCCGTCTGCGCCTGCGCGCCCAGCATGGCGCGGCCGTCGCGCTGCAGGCCGCGCTCGCCCATCGCCTCGCCTTCGCCGCGGCGGGAGACGACCTCGCCTTGGGCGGCGCGCACCTCGATCACGCCCGAGAGGATCACGTAGAGACCGCGGAGGAGCTCGCCCTGCGCGAAGATCGTGTCGCCGGGGGCGGCCGCGAGGCGGGTCAGCTCGCGGTCGAGCTCGGCATGGCGGTCGGGGGGCAGGCGGTCGAAGGGGGCGAAGCGGGCCAGCCGGTCGACGAGCCGGTCTGGCGGCCTCGAGGCTCCGGAGGTGGGGGCTTCGCTCATCACGGCCTCGCCGCTGCGGGCGTCCGGGGACCCTGGGAGGGCGGGACGCGGAGGATATTCGGGGGGCTCCGGGGGCGCGCGGGGCGCGCCCCCGGAAGGGGTCGGGGTCGGCTCAGTGGCCGGCCTGGGCGATCGCGGCGCCGCGGGGGACGCGCACGCTCTCGACCAGCTCCTGGATCTCCTGGGGGGGCTCGCGGGTCATGCCGGCCACCGCATAGGCGACCGCGAAGTTGACCACCGCCCCCACCGCGCCGAACGAGGTCGACTTGATCGTGCCCAGCAGCGGATCGGCGTCGGTGAAGCTGTTGGTCTCGGGGATGAAGAACCAGCCCTTGTGCAGGAAGATGTAGACCAGCGTCACCACGAGGCCCGCCAGCATCCCGGCCACCGCGCCGTGATTGTTGATCTTCTTGGAGAAGATTCCCATCATCAGCGCCGGGAAGATCGAGGCCGCCGCAAGCCCGAAGGCGAGCGCCACGGTCTGCGCGGCGAAACCCGGCGGGTTCAGCCCCAGGTAGGTCGCCACCGCGATCGCGACGGCCATGGCGATGCGCGCGGACAGCAGCTCCCCCTTCTCGGAAATGCCGGGGTTGAGCGAGCCCTTGATCAGGTCGTGACTGACCGCCGAGCTGATCGCCAGCAGCAGGCCCGCGGCCGTCGACAGCGCCGCGGCCAGCCCCCCCGCGGCGACCAGGCCGATGACCCAGCCGGGCAGGTTGGCGATCTCGGGGTTGGCGAGCACCAGGATGTCCTGGTTGAAGTTGGTCAGCTCGTTGCCCTGCCAGCCGCGCTCGGCCGCCACCGCCTGCATGTCGGGGGAGGCGTCGTTGTAGTACTGGATGCGGCCGTCGCCGTTGCGGTCCTCCCAGCCCAGCAGGCCGGTCTGACGCCAGGTCTCCATCCAGTCGTAGGCGGGCGAGGTCTCGATGGTCTCGACCGACACCGCCTCGCCGGCGACGCCCTCGGGCCAGAACTGCTCGGTGATGTTCAGCCGGGCCATGGCGCCGACCGCGGGGGCGGTGGTGTAGAGCAGCGCGATGAACACCAGCGCCCAGCCCGCCGACCAGCGGGCGTCCGAGACGCGGGGCACGGTGAAGAAACGCATGATCACGTGGGGCAGGCCCGCCGTGCCGATCATCAGCGACAGGGTGAACAGCACCATGTTGAAGGTGTCGCCATGGTGGGTGGTGTATTCGGCGAACCCGAGCTCGGTGACCATCTGGTCGAGACGCGCCAGCAGCGGCTCGCCCGAGGCGACGTGGTCCCCGAACAGGCCCAGCCCCGGGATCGGGTTGCCGGTCAGCTGCAGCGAGATGAAGATCGCCGGGATCGTGTAGGCCAGGATCAGCACCACGTACTGGGCGACCTGGGTGTAGGTGACGCCCTTCATGCCGCCGAACACGGCGTAGGCGAACACGATCACCGCGCCGATCAGCAGGCCGGTGGTGTTGTCCACCTCGAGGAACCGCCCGAAGGCGACCCCCACCCCGGTCATCTGTCCGATGACATAGGTGGTGGAGGCGACGACGAGGCAGATCACCGCCACCAGCCGCGCGGTCGAGGAATAGAACCGGTCGCCGATGAACTCGGAGACCGTGTATTTTCCGAACTTGCGCAGGTAGGGCGCGAGCAGGAGGGCAAGCAGCACATAGCCCCCCGTCCAGCCCATCAGGTAGGTCGAGTTGTCGTAGCCCACGAAGGCGATCAGGCCGGCCATCGAGATGAAGGAGGCCGCCGACATCCAGTCGGCCGCCGTCGCCATGCCGTTGGTCACGGGGTGCACGCCGCGCCCGGCGGCGTAGAATTCGGAGGTCGAGCCCGCGCGGGCCCAGACGGCGATGCCGATGTAGAGCGCGAAGGACGCGCCCACGAACAGCAGGTTCAGGGTGAACTGGTCCATGCTCTCAGCCCCTCACTGCTCGTCCACGCCATGGTCGCGGTCGAGCTTGTTCATCCGCCAGGCGTAGAAGAAGATCAGCGCGAGGAAGACCAGGATCGCCCCCTGCTGCGCGAACCAGAAGCCCAGGTCCGATCCCCCGACCGCGATCCCCGACAGCAGCGGACGCAGCAGGATCCCGAACCCGAACGAGACCAGGGCCCAGACCACGAGGCTTCCCACGATCAGCCTGAGGTTGGCAGACCAGTAGGCGGTGCTCGATTTTTCTTCGGACATGGGGTCCTCCCTTGGCGTGTCAGTGGGGTGAGGGCGCCGGCGCCGCCTCCCTGCGGCGCCGGCCTCGAAAGGCCGCGCTCAGGCGAGCGCCGTCTCCGGGACGTCGACCATGGCCGGGTCGGCCAGCCTCGAGGTCTCGCCCGGCGCGTCCGTCCGGTCCGCGTCCCGTCGGCAGGCATCGGCCGAGGCATCGTCGCCGGCGAACATCCCGAAACAGGTCTGCGCGAAGGGCTCGTGATCCAGCCAGATGGCGCGCATCTGACCGGGCCGGCTGCCCTTGATCGCCAGCACGCCCTCGGCCGGTTCCTCGAGCTCTCGTCTCGGGGCGTCGAGCACTGCGGGCTGCATCCCGAAGTCGGGCAGGGTGGCCGGGCCGGGCTCGGCGCCGCTGATGTGCCGGACGGGCTCCTCGGGGGCGTCCGGCTCGAAGATGGTTGCGGTCTGCCAGGCGCGGGTCGCGAGGCGCCGGTCGATGCAGTCGGCCGCCCCGTTCAGGGCGCCGTCCTCGAACCCGCGGATCGAGACGCCGTCGGGCGCGAACGAGGTGTCCTCGGACCGCGTGCGGGGGCGCATCCATTCGAGCCGCCGGCCCTGCTCGGCCCACAATCCCTCGGGGTCGGCGACCGAGCGGGCGTGAAGCTCGGCGTCGCGCGCGGCGTCGGCGCGGGCTGCGGCCGCGATCCCGGCGGGAGGCGCGTGCCGGGGGGGATCGGCAAGGGCGGTTCCGGGCGGGGCGGTCATGGGGGCTTCCTCCGCTTGCGACGCGATTGATCCTGGGCGGTGGGGCGCCGCGCCGGGCGTCTTTGTAAAAAAAGTGTTATCAGAAAAAGCCCGATTTGTCGATTTACGTATTTTTAACAACGGCTTGGTGTGTCAACAATTTGCTGACGCAAACGTCAACCTTGTCAACGGAGCGGCCGCCCTCGCGGTTCTGCGAGGCGTTTCAACAGGCTCGCCGGCGACGGCTCGGTGTTTGCCGTTGCCACGATGCTGCGCTCCGCGGCGACCCCCAGGGCGGGCAGGACCGCCGGAAGCTGACCACCGCCGGACAGGTCCGCATCGCAGCGTCGGGCGGCAGGCCGGCGGCGTGGACGCCCCCGAATCACGGCGCGCGGTCGGTCTTCGGGAGCGGGATGACGTCGCGGCGATCAACCCTGGCGGGGAGGATCGGGAGGCGTGTCGACCGACCGGCCGGCAAGTCTTGCCTCGGCCCGCGACGCCCGCCATCGTGCACGCCGCAACCGCCGCCGCCCCGGGAGAGAACCGCGCATGAAGGCGATCCAGGCCGCCAGCCTCGAGTCCATCGACGCCTATCGTCAGGTCGAGCTGCCCACGCCCGAGCCGGGGGCGGGAGAGCTCCGCCTGCGGGTGGGATACTGCGGCGTCGGCTATGTCGACGCGCTGGTCTCGCTGGGCCGCTACCAGGTCAAGCCGCCGCTGCCGCACGTGCCGGGGGGCGAGGTGGCAGGGGTGGTCGAGGCGCTGGGCGAGGGGTCCTGGGACGTCTCCCCCGGCGACCGGGTGATGGCGAAGGTGTCGGGCGGCTTCGCGCAAGGCGCGCTGGCCACGGCCCGCGACGTGCGCGCGATCCCCCCCACGATGAGCCTCGCCCAGGCCGCGGGGTTCCGGGTCAACTACCTCACGGCCCTGCATGGGCTGCGCGACCGGGCAAGGCTTGCGGCGGGCGAGACGCTGCTGGTGATCGGCGCGGCCGGCGGCACGGGCATGGCCGCGGTGCAGGTGGGCCGGGCGATGGGCGCGCGGGTGATCGCCGTCGCCTCCACGCCCGAGAAGCGCGCCGCCGCCGAGGCCGCCGGCGCCCATGCCAGCCTCGACCGCGAGCCCGAGGGCTGGCGCGAGCGGCTCAAGGCGCTGGCGCCCGAAGGCGTCGACGTGGTGTTCGACCCCGTCGCCGGCCCGCTGATGCAACCCGCCTTCCGCTCGCTGCGCTGGGGCGGGCGGCACCTGGTGATCGGCTTTGCCGGCGGCGAGATCCCGGCCCTGCCGGTGAATCTGCCGTTGCTCAAGGGCGCCTCGCTGGTCGGGGTCGACTACCGCCAGTTCTCGGCCGTCTTCGAGCCCGAGGCGGCCGAGCGCGCGCTGGGCGAACTGCTCGACTGGGTCGCCGAGGGCCGGCTGGTCCCTCCCGTCGGCCGGGTGTTCCCGTTCGAGGAGGCGACGGCGGCGCTGGAATTCGCGCTGACCGGCGCGGGCTCGGCGAAGACCCTGCTGGCGGTGGATCCGACGCTGGACTGAGGGCGCGACCGGTCGCGAAGCCGCGGGCCGCGGCGGCGCTCAGGGATCGCGGATCGCGGCGGCGCCCAAGGCGGCCCCGGGGAAGACCCCGGAGCCTCCCTGAGCCGCGCTCAGGCCCGGGCGGGGACCGCGGGGGCGGCGTCCGCCTCGGCCGGCGCCTTGCCGTCGAAGATCAGGCCCTGGAACCCCTCGGCGGCGGTGCGCTCGAGCGTGCGCTGATACTTCGGCGCGCCGCCGTTGTAGACGATGTGGCGGACCTTGCCGATCTCGCGCCCCTCGATGTTGGAGTTGTAGCCGGTGAACCACGAGCGCGACTTGCGCAGCAGCAGCATGTCGTACATCTCGCGCACATGGGTCACCCAGGCGTCCTCGGCCGCCTGCGTCGGCTCGATCCGCTTCGCGCCGCGGGCCAGCGCGTGCTCCATCAGCGAGGAGACGAAGTTCACGCACATCTCGATGGAGCGGGGGTAGTTCACCGAGGCCGAACTGCTCTGCGGCCCCGAGGGCGTGAACAGGTTGGGGAAGCCGTGGCTCATGATGCCCAGCCAGGTGCTGGGATCGGGGGTCCACTTCTCGTTCAGCTTGACGCCGTCGCGGCCCTCGATCTCGAGCATGTCGAAGGCTCCGGTGACGGCGTCGAAGCCGGTGGCGTAGACGATCAGGTCAAGCTCGAACTCGCGCTCCGAGGTGCGGATGCCGGTCTCGGTCACCCGCTCGATGGGGGTCTGCGAGATGTCGACCAGCTCGACGTTGTCGCGGTTGTAGGCCTCGAAATACCGGGTCTCGAGCGGCACGCGCGCCCAGCCGAAACCGTGGTCGCTGGGGATCAGCTTCTCGGCCGTGGCGGGGTCGTTCACCCGGCCGCGGATCCGCTCTGCGATGTAGTCCGAGAACTCGGCGTTGGCCTTCTCGTCGAAGAAGATCTCCTTGTAGTTCGACAGCCAGATGCCGAAGCCGGGCTGGTCGTAGAGGCGATCCCACAGGGCGCGGCGTTCCTCGGGGGTCGCCTCCCAGAAGCCGGTGCGCGCGGGCACATGCTCGAACCCGCCCGGAGAGGCCGCGCAGGTGGCGAAGATCTCGTCGTAGCGGGTCTTGATGTCGGCCATCTCCTGCGCCGAAATCGGGCCGTTGTTGAGCGGCGCGCTCCAGTTCGGGCGGCGCTGGAAGACGGTCAGCGAGCCGACCTTGTCGGCGATCTCGGCGATCACCTGAATGCCGGTGGCGCCGGTTCCGATGATCCCCACCCGCTTGCCGGCGAGGTCCACGCCCTCATGGGGCCAGTCGTAGGTGTGGAAAGCGGGGCCCTTGAACGCGCCCACGCCCTCGATCCGGGGCATGGTGGGGCGGGAGAGCACGCCGATGCCCATGAACAGCCAGCGGCACTCGATGGGGCGGGCGCCCTCGACCTCGACCCGCCACAGGTTGCGGGCGTCGTCCCAGCGGGCGGCGGTCACGCGCGAGTCGAAGCGCATCAGGCGGCGCAGGTCCAGCCGGTCCACCACGAAGTCGAGATAGCGCAGGTTCTCGGGCTGGGCGCTGAACCGCTCGGACCAGTTCCATTCCTCGAGCAGCGCCTTCGAGAACGAGAAGCCATAGGTGTAGCTCTCGGAATCGAAGCGCGCGCCGGGGTAGCGGTTCATCCACCAGGTGCCGCCCGGCGCGGGGTTGGCGTCGAGCGAGACGACGTCGAGCCCCATCTCCCGCAGCCGGTAGAGCTGGTAGATCCCGCAGACCCCGGCGCCGACCACCACGGCGTCGCGCCGCTCGGGCGTCTCGGCCCCGGGCGCGCCCTCATTCTCGATGCGCATCGCGCTCCTCCCATCTGGTCGCCCCGGTCCTGCGGCCGCATGCGCGCGCCGGGCAGGGCGTTCGCGGGGCAGTGTATCGCGTTCGCGGGCGCAGATCACCTGCCGACCGGCAAGCAATTCGTCTGGCCGCCGCGGCGCGCCGCCGCTAGGCTCCGCGCGAAACCGGAGCACAGGGAGACGTCGATGGATGCGAGCGGCACGGCCCATGACGCGGCGATCGAGGCGCAGGCGCGGCTGCATCACCAGTGGCTGCTGGGGCTGCAGCTGATGGTCGCCACCCGCGAGGGGCCCGAGGCGGTGGGCGAGTGGATGTTCCGCCTGTTCCGCCGCCAGCACCATGACAAGTTCCTCTCGAGCTTCGCGAAACTGGGGCTCGAGGGACTGCCCCACGCCGTCGCCTGCGCGCGCTACCATGTGCTGTCGAACGGCGTCGGCGGCGTGGCGGTGGAATACATGGAAGAGGGTCCCCGCAAGGCCTGGGTCCGTTTCCGCCACCCGCGCTGGATGTACGACGGGGCGGTGATCTGCGGCATCCCGATCGAGGCCTCGCGCGGGTTCCTGCGCGGTTGGTACGCGCAGAACGGCGTCTCGCTGGAGAACCCGCGCCTGGGCTTCGTGTGCGTTTCCGAGGACATGAGCGGGCAGTTCGGCCTGTGCGGCTATTTCATCGAGGAAGACCGGGAGCTGGGCGAGCATGAGCGCCTGCGCTTCGCCCCCGCCGAGCGTCCGCCGCCCTTCGATCCCGCCGCCCAGCCCGCGCCCCCCGCCGAGCAGTGGAGCGCCGAGCGTCTGGCCCGCGCCGGCCGCAACTACGCCGTCGAATACTGCCGCAACGGGATCCGGGAGCTCTCGGCCGTGCTGGGCCGCGAGCGGGCGGTGGAGCTCGGCCGCCTCTCGGCCCGGCTGATCGGCCTTCAGGAATACCGCCGCATGGCCGCGGCCGTGGGGGGGGAGGACGCGGGCCCGGCCGAGGCGGCGGCCTTCCTCGCCGCGATGTTCGCAGGCATGGGCGACGCGGCCGAGGTCGAGGTCGCCGGCCGGACCGCCGCGATCCGCCATCAGGGCCTGCGCGTCGTCCGCGGCATCGAGGGCGAGGCGCGCGAGGATCTGCTCGCCTGCTGGACCGAGCTGTGGCGCGGCGCCGTCGCCTCCCACCGCGCCTTCATCGACGTCGAGGCGCGCCCCGAGGGCGAGGCGCTGCGCTGGACCCTGACGCCCGCCGCCTGAGGCGGCGGGCCCGAACATCGGGCCGATCAACGGCCCGCGAGGGAGGAGACCCCATGATAAACCCCATGAGCCTGGAAGGCCGCAGCGTCATCGTCACCGGAGCGGGGCAGGGCATCGGCCTGGCCGTCGCGCGGCTGGTCGTGGCGCTGGGCGGGACCGTCGCGCTGGTCGACATGAACGCCGAGGCGCTGGCCGCCGCCCGCGCCGAGCTGGGCGAGGACCGCGCCCTGCGCATGATCGGCGACGTTTCCGAGCCGGACTTCGCCGGCGCGGTGGTGGCCGAGGCCGTCTCGAAGTTCGGCGCGGTGCACGGGCTGGTGAACATGGCCGGCCTCACCCGCCCCGCGATGATCCACAAGATGACGCTCGAGCAGTGGCGCCTGGTGCTCGACGTGCATCTGACCGGCGCCTTCCTGTTCCTGCAGGCCTTCGGCGCCCACTGCATCGCCCGCCACAAGGCCGGGGACGAGAGCGGCGGCTCGATCGTCGACATCTCCTCGGACGCGGGCGTGCAGGGGACCATCGGCCAGGCGAACTACGCCACCGCCAAGGCCGGGATCATCGGAACCTCGATGGCCGCGGCGCGGGAGTTCGCGCGCTACAACGTGCGCGCCAACACCGTCGCCTTCGGCATGGTCGAGACCCCGATGACCGAGACCATCCGCGGCGAGAAGTTCCGCGACACCTACCTCGCCCGCATTCCGCTGGCCCGCTGGGCCCAGCCCGAGGAGGTCGCCGCCCCCGTCGCCTTCCTGCTGTCGGACGCCTCGAGCTACATCACCGGCCAGCGCCTGTCGGTGAACGGCGGCAGCCAGATGAACCCCTGACGGAGCCCGCCGCGGGAAAAATCCCGCTCAAGTTGAAACTTCGGAGGCCGCACACCCGTATCTGGACCACAAACTGCCGATCCTCTGGGGGGACAGGACCGGCGAGAAAGTGGAGGAAGTCATGTCCAGAATTGTCGGGAATCGCACCTCGGAAGCCCTGTTCGGAGGCCCGGGCGACGATGTCGTCATCGCCAGGGCCGGGGACGACGACGTCTTCGGAAAGCGCGGCGACGACGAGCTGAGCGGCGGCCAGGGCCAGGACGAGTTGCGCGGCGGCCAGGGCGCCGACGCGCTGTTCGGCATGCGCCAGGCCGACATCCTGAGAGGCGGCGCCGGGGATGACATGCTGCTCGGCGGGCTGGGGCGGGATTCGCTGTTCGGCGGCGCCGGCGACGACGAACTGCGCGGCGGCGGCGGGCGCGACCTGCTCGCCGGCGGCAAGGGCGAGGACGCGCTCTACGGCGGCGCCCGCGCCGACGTGATCCGGGGGGGCGGCGACGACGACCGGCTCTTCGGCGGCGGCGGCGCGGACCTCCTGCGCGGGGGCGGCGGCGAGGATGCGCTGTTCGGGGGCGCGGGCGCCGACCAGCTGCGCGGCGGCGGCGCGAACGACCTGCTCCGCGGCGGCGAGGGCGACGACGCGCTTCGCGGCGGAAGCGGCGCGGACCGTCTCTTCGGCGAAGCGGGCGCCGACCGCCTCTGGGGCGGCGGAGACGACGACCGCCTGTTCGGCGGCGCCGGCGACGACGCGCTGATGGGCGGCGGCGGCGATGACACGATCGAGGGCGGCGAGGGCGCCGACGTGCTCGACGGAGGCGCGGGCGACAACGTCCTGCGCGGCGGCGCGGGCGCGGACGAGTTCGTGTTCAGCGGCGGCGCCGACACGCTCGAGGACTTCGACGCCGCGGAGGACTCGATCGACCTCTCCGGCGCCGGGGGCATTTCCAACCTGCTCGACGTCCTGGGCGTGGCGCTCCAGGTCGGGGATTCCGTGGTGCTTGGCCTGGACGAGGGGGAGGTGACGATCCTCGACTTCTCGCTCCTCGACCTGACCGCGGGCATCTTCGACTTCGAGGACGGCGGCCTCCTCTTCTGATCCCGACCTCTTCTGATCCCGCGACCCTGCGAAACCGCGCGCCCCCGCCCAGCCGGCGGGGGCGCGTTCGTTGCGGGACCAGGCCCGCGCCGCAGGGCCCGGGCCCGGGCCTCGCGCTGCGGCGGCTTGCCATGATGATGAAGAATATATTACTGGAAGGTTAATATTTCAGTCAGCTTCGCCGCTGCCGGGCGGAGTCGAGTTTCAGAGGGGGGAGGCGCATGATCCGGACCGTCATCGTGATCGCGGGGCTGGCGTCGACCGCCGCCTGCGCGACGATCACCCAGGGCTCCGACGACACCGTCACGGTGACCACGCAGCCGCCGGGCGCGGTCTGCGAGATCAAGCAGGGCGCGGCCACGGTCGCCTTCATCAATCCCACGCCGGGCTCGATGATGGTGCCCAAGAGCAAGAACGACCTGTCGGTGGTGTGCCGGAAGGAGGGGTTCGAGCCCGCCGCCGGCACGCTGTCGTCCGAGTTCCAGGCGATGACCTTCGGCAACATCCTGTTCGGGGGCGTGATCGGCGTGGCGGTCGACGCGGCCTCCGGCGCGATGAACGATTACCCGCCCATGATCACCCTCGTGCTGCAGCCCGAGGCGTTCCGCTCTGAGCAGGAGCGGGACCTGTTCTTTGACACGCTGCGCAACCAGCTCGACGAGGAGACCGACGCCGCGATCGCCCGCATCCGCGAGCTCTGCAAGGACGGCCCCGGCGCCTGCGAGCGGCAGGTCGAGGACGCGCAGGCCGCGCGCCTGCGCCAGATCGAGGAGATCGAGGCCCGCCGCCGTGTCGCCAGGGTCCTGTCGGCCTGACCCCCACGACGCCCGCCCGCGCCGCCGCCCGCCCGCGCCCTTCGCCGGGCCGGCCCGGCGCAGGCGGCCGCGTGGCGTGGCATCGGCTCGAGGCGACCGCGGCGCCGGTCGAGGGGCTCGAACCCCCGACCCCCTGATTACAAAT
>NZ_CAXBOD010000018.1:0-72857 GCF_963977235.1 uncultured Albimonas sp. | reverse complement strand
GAGCGAGGCCGGCGGGCGCCCGGTCGGATGAGGCCTCGCGGGCCGCGGCGGGGGGGGCGTCGGCGCGGGTTGCGGAGGCCGCGTGGGCGGCCGCGCCGCCGGCGTCTTCGCCTCGGGTCCCGCAAGGGGAAACGGGTTCGGCCATGGTTCCCTCCTGCGGGCCGGGGACGGCGGCGGGGGGTGCGGTCGAGGCGGGCGAGACCTCGACAGCGGGTGTGTCGGGGCGCGCCGCATCCGGCCCTCCGGCCGAGGCGGCGGCGCCGCGCCGCCCAACGGTCTCGGCGTCCCTGTCTTCAGACCGGGACGGCGCGAGGCCGGGCAGCAACGGCGCCTCGCGCAGCGATTCTTCATTCGAGGCGCTTTGGCCCATGCGCGACTCCGCTTCAGACGGACGCCCAGAACCTGACGGCCCAGGGTTAGCGCAGGGTTAAGATCGCGGAGGGGACTTCACCATGGCGCCAACGGCGCCGGGTCGCCGAGCCAACGGCGCCGGATCACGGCGCCGAGGGCGCTGAACCGGAGCGCCAACGGCGTCGGACGCGCGCGCGAAAGGCGCCCGGCCGGGGCGCGCTCAGCGGGCCCAGGTCGGGTGGAAACGGCCGGCGGGCGAGAGGGTGAAGACCTCGCAGCCCTCCTCGGTCACGCCCACCGCATGCTCGAACTGGGCCGAGAGGCTCTTGTCGCGCGTCACCGCGGTCCAGCCGTCGGCCAGGGTCTTGGTCTCGGCGCGGCCGAGGTTCACCATCGGCTCGATGGTGAAGAACATGCCCGGGCGCAGCACCGCGCCGGCGCCGCGACGACCGAAATGCAGGACGTTGGGGGGCTCGTGGAACTCGCGCCCCACGCCGTGGCCGCAGAAGTCGCGCACGACCGAGCAACGCTCGCCCTCGGCGTAGCTCTGGATCGCGGCCCCGATGTCGCCGAAGGTGTTTCCAGGACGCACCTCGGCGATGCCGCGCATCAGCGCCTCGTGGGTGACGTCGATCAGTCGCTCGGCCCGGCGGCTGGGGGCGCCGGCCACGAACATGCGCGAGGTGTCGCCGTACCAGCCGTCCACGATCACCGTCACGTCGATGTTCAGGACGTCGCCGTCCTTGAGCTTCTTGGGTCCGGGAATCCCGTGGCAGACCACGTGGTTGACCGAGATGCACGAGGCGTGACGATAGCCGCGGTAGCCGATCGTGGCCGAGGCCGCGCCCTGGTCGAGGATGTCCTGCTCGATCCGCGCGTCGAGCTCCTCGGTCGAGACGCCGACGGCGACATGCTCGGCGATCCGGTCAAGGATGCCGGCGGCGACCTGGCCTGCCGCGCGCATACCGGCGAAATCGTCGGCCCGGTAAATGCGGATTCCCTCGGCCGTCACGGCGGGCTGCGGCGCGTCCATGCCCCCTGTCCTCCTGCACATCGCTTCACATCGGATCGAACTTGTCAGTCGAACGAGAGATTAGCCCATCGCGGCGGGATTGGCGACGGGCCCCTCCGTCGCGCCACGCGGCGAGCGCGCGAGAATCGCGGCCCCGGCCTTGACGTTGCGACGTCGGGACGGGGGTGGGACGGGGGCGGGACGGGGGCGGGACGGCGGCGGGGCCGGGCCCCCGCTGGGCATCCCGAGCTTGCCTTATGGATTGAACTCCGGAAGGTTTTGACATCCGCCCGACAGGAACGCCGCGTATCCGCGAGCCTGCGACGGCGGCGCCCGGCCGGTCCTCCGGCCGGGGTCGACGCGCGGCCGTGGGGGACGCGCGCGAACCAGAGGGAAACTTCCTTGACCGCCATCATCGAAACCCCGGGCAATGCGACCCGGACGCTCGTCACGGGCGACTCGCTCTATGTCGGGCGCGACGTCGCCCTGGTCGTCGCCGGCGACGCCATCCTCGGCGCGGCGGGCGCAACCGGCGTCACCGTCGCCATCGACGGCTCGGCCACAGGCGTGGAAGGCGACGGGCTGACGCTCGACGCGGACGGGGCGGGGGGGCTCCACCAGCTCAGCGTCGGGGCGCAGGGCCTGCTGCGCGGCGACATGGAAAGCTACGGGAGCCACGGCGCCTCCCTGTCGGCCAACGACTTGCGCGTCTACAACGCCGGCGAGATCTGGGGCGCGCATGGCGTGATCCTCTCGCAGGCGGCCTCGGGCCTCGTGGACAACAGCGGGCGGATGACCGGCTCGCTGGGATACGGCCTGCAGGCCGTCGACGTGGGCGAGCTGTCGGTGAGCAACGCGGGCCGGATCTCCGGGCTCTCGACCGCGATCTACGTGCGGGACGGCGGGCTGTCGCTGACCAACTCCGGCGAGATCCTGGGCCAGCTGCGCGGGGCCTCGGACGGCGTGACGGTGATCGGCGAGGGCGACGATCGGGTCGACATCGGCAATGTCGGCGAGATCCTCGGCGCAAGGCGCGGGGTGCTGGCGAGCTCGCTCGAGGCGGTCGCGATCGACAACTCCGGCGTGATCGAGGGGATGTCGGGCCAGGGCCTGGCGATCCAGGACGCGGTCTCGGTCGTGGTGACCAACGCCGGCCGGATCGCGGGCGACCGGGGGATCACCCTGTTCGAGGCCGGGGGCGAGGTGATCAACAGCGGCGAGATCGCCGCCTTCGAGGGCCCCGCCGTGAGCCTGACCAGCGGCTTCGAGGCGGAGACGCTGATCCTGACCAATACGGGCGTGCTCTCGGCGCCGGGCGCGGCGGTGTCGCTGGGGGCGGCGGGGGACGCGCTGCGCAACCTCGGCGCGGTGCTGGGCGACGTCGAGATGGGGGCAGGCGACGACGTCGTGCGCAACGGCGGCGGCGAGATCTCGGGCGACGTGCGGCTGGGCGGGGGCGCGGACCTGTTCGGGATGGGCTCGGGCGAGGTCGGAGGCGCCGTGCGCGGCGGGGCCGGCGCGGACCTGCTCGTCGGCGGAGAGGGGGACGACGCGCTCTTCGGCGGCGGCGGTCGGGACGAGCTGCGCGGCAAGGGCGGCAACGACGAGCTGAAGGGCGGCGACGGGGCCGACCGGCTGATCGGCGGCGGCGGCGACGACGCGCTGACGGGCGGCGGCGGGCGGGACGTCTTCGTCTTCGGCCGCGCCTCGGGCGACGACGTGGTGGCCGACTTCGAGACCGGGGCCGACCAGCTCGACCTGACCCGCCTGGCGGTCGAGGGCGGCGGGCGCATGGCCCAGCTGCGCGAGGCGGCGCACGACCACGAGGCGGGCGTGCTGATCGACCTCGACGCGCTTGGCGGCCGCGGCTCGGTGCAGCTGCTGGGGGTCGAGGCGGCGGAGCTGTCGGCCGCAGACGTCCTGTTCTGATCGGCCGCAGGCGACATCGAGGGGGGCGCCGCGTCTGACGTGGCGCCCCATTGCGTCGGTCCGCCCGCGGCGCGCGGCAGGCGCGGCGCCTGGCGCCCTCCTGGCAGGCGTCGAAAGTCCGGCCCACGGGCGGCGCGAGGGGCGAGGTCGCGGGCCCCTGGCTCAGGCCGGCGGGATCACCGGCAGGGGGGCGCCCAGGCGGATGCCCTCGGGCGTGATCTCGCAGGCGTGGGCGAAGGCTTCGACCCCGGCGGCGCGGGCCCGCGCGAAGGCGGCGGCGTAGGCGGGGTCGATGTCGGCGGCAAGACCCACCCGGTCGCAGTCGGTGCGCTGGACGAGGTAGAGCATCGCCGCGCGGGCGCCCTGTCCGACCATCGCCGACAGCTCTTCCAGGTGCCTCGCCCCGCGCGCGGTCTTCGCGTCGGGGAACTCCGCGAGGCGCCCCTCGCGCCTCAGCGTGACGCTTTTGACCTCGACATAGCAGTCGGGGCGGTCGCGGGCGCTCAGCAGGAAGTCGATGCGCGAGCGCTCGCCGTATCTGGCCTCCGCCCGGACCTCGTCGAAGCCGGCGAAAGCGGGGACGAGGCCGGCGCGCAGCGCCTCGCCCGCCACCTTGTTGGCGAGGCTCGTGTCCACGGTCGCCCAGCCCCCGCCCGGCAGCGCGGCCAGCTTCCACGACCAGCGCAGCTTTCGCGCGGGGTCGGCGACCGGGGCGAGGCGCATCTCCGTCCCGGGCTCGGCCAGCCCGGTCATCGCGCCGGGGTTGGCGCAGTGGGCGGTGATCTCCTCGCCCGCGCGCGGCCCCTCCGCGAGCACCGCGTCGGCCAGAAAGCGCTTGTATCGACGGACCAGCCGTGCCTTGACGAGGGGGAGCGGGAATTCCATGCCCGGACCCTTATCCGATGGCGCGCGGGAGACAAGACGGATGAAGGACGACATGCCCACGTCGGCGATGGTGGTGATCGGGGACGAGATCCTCTCGGGCCGCACGCGCGACGCCAACATGCACCACCTCGCCAGCGTTCTGACCGAGGCCGGGGCGGCCCTGCGGGAGGTGCGCGTGGTCGCCGACGATCGCGAGGCGATCATCGCGGCGATCAACGAGCTGCGCGTGCGCAACACCTATGTGTTCACCTCGGGCGGCATCGGGCCGACCCACGACGACATCACCGCCGAGTGCGTGGCCGCGGCCTTCGGCGTCGAGATCGACGTGCGCGCCGACGCGCGCGAGATCCTGCTGGCCCACTATGGCGACCCCGACAAGCTGACCCCCTCGCGGCTGCGCATGGCCCGGATCCCGGCGGGGGCGACGCTGATCGCCAACCCGGTCTCCGGCGCGCCGGGCTTCAAGATGGAGAACGTGTACGTCATGGCCGGCGTGCCGCTGATCTTCAACGCCATGGTCGAGAGCGTGCGCCCCACGCTCGAGGGCGGGCCGCCGATGCTGAGCCACGCTTTCCGCATCCCGATGGCCGAGGGCGACATCGCCGGCCCTCTGGCCGAGCTTGCCAACGCCCATCCCGACATCTCGTTCGGCAGCTACCCGTTCTATCAGGGCGGCTACGGGGCGACGATCGTGGCCCGCAGCCAGGACCGCGACGAGCTGGCCCAGGCCGCCCAGGCCCTGCGCGCGATGTGCAAGGCGCTGGGCGCGACCGAAGTCACCGAGCTGCCGCCGATCTGAGGCCCGCCCGGCGCGCGCGACCGGCCGAGCGCCGGCGCGCGGCCCGGGCGCGCGGGGCCGACACCGCCTCCGCCCGGGGCGGCGCGGCGGCGGCGCGCGCCCTGCGGTCGCAGGCGGCCGCCGCGCGCGGGCCTCGCCGCGTCAGGCGACCCGAGCCCCTTTCCTAAGCCGATCCGGCGTCCTAATCAGGGCGCGGGGGCCCGCTTGGCGGAACGGTAGACGCATGGGTCTTAAACACCCTGGCCGAGAGGCGTGCGGGTTCGACTCCCGCAGCGGGCACCCCGGCCCTCCGCCCTGCAGGCGATCCTCGACAGGCCGCCCCCCTTCGACGAAGCGCGGTCAGGATACGGTCGGCCGTCTCAACCCCGACGACAGCCGGGAACAGCGCGAACCCGAGCTCGCGCACGATCACCAGCGTGGCGACGTCGAAGACCCCGCCCGCCTGCCCCGCCGGGCGCGCCGCGACCAGGCCGGCGAACGGCACGCCCA
Source organism: uncultured Albimonas sp. (assembly GCF_963977235.1). Taxonomy (NCBI): domain Bacteria; kingdom Pseudomonadati; phylum Pseudomonadota; class Alphaproteobacteria; order Rhodobacterales; family Paracoccaceae; genus Albimonas; species uncultured Albimonas sp. The sequence continues at coordinate 67,392 of NZ_CAXBOD010000018.1, read as the reverse complement.
AGATCCCGAGGCCCCCAACCCTCGCCCCGCCCGGCATCAGCCCCAGCGCGCCGTCCGCGCCGCTGGCGCCGGCAAGAGGCGGCGGGTCGAGCCCCGCAGGCGCTACCGCCCCGGCGACGCGCCCGGGCGCAGGGGATCGACGATTCCGGTGAAATCCCGCGCGATGTCCCGTCAGGGCGCCGCGGCGGCGAGCCCTATCGGAAGCGTCCCGGCGCGCAGGCCGAGAGGTCCTCGTTCAGCGCCTGTCCCGCGGCGATCCCGGCGGCCAGCCGCCCGATCCGCGGCCCCGCGGTCAGGCCCACGTGCTGGCCGCCGAAGGCCGCGATCACGGCCGGCGCGCCGGGGATCTCTCCGATGGCGGGCAGGCTGTCGGCGAGCACGGGGCGATGGCCCATCCACTCCTCCTCGGCCTCCCACTCCAGCCCCGGCCAGATCCGGGCGGCGGCGGCGCGCAGCAGCCTGGGCGGGGCGGCCGAGGGCCCGGCCTCGAGCCCCCCGAACTCGACGATCCCCGCCAGGCGCACGCCGAAATCCATCGGCGTGGTCACAGCCTTGACCTCGCTCACCATCCAGGGATGCGCGGGGCGCGAGGCGGGGTTCTTCAGCGCCAGGTGATAGCCGCGCTCGCTCTCCATCGGCAGGCGCAGGCCCAGGCCCGCGGCGAGCCTCGCAGACCAGGCGCCCGCCGCCAGCACCACGCGATCGGCCCGCATCGTCGCGCCGCCTGCGAGGGTCACCTTGCCCTCGCCGTCGAGCGCCGCGACCTCGGCCCGGCGGATCACCCCGCCCTCGCGCGCGAAATGCTCGGCGAGCGCCGCCACATAGGCGCCGGGGTTCAGGATCCAGCCATGACCGGGGTAGATGGCGCCGAAGGTCCAGGCCTCGCCCAGCGCGGGGTCCCGCTCGAGCAGCCCGGCGCGGTCGACCTCCTCGGGGACAAAGCCATGCTCGGCCCGGATGGCGTTGCCGAGCGCGTCCTTCTCGTATTGCGCGCGGTTGCGGAAGAGGTGGCCGTAGTCGCCCGTCCGGATGAACCGCTCGGCGCCCGTGCCGGCGGCGAGCGCGGTGTGCTCCTCGACGCTGTCGCCGGTCAGGCCGGCCAGCGCCGCGGCGATGCGCCGGACATGACGCTCGCGCCCGTAGGAGAGGTAGCGGAGCAGGAACGGCGCCATGCGCGGCACATGGGACCAGCGCAGGTAGAGCGGCTCATTGGGGTCGAGCAGCATCCGCGGGGCCTTGGCAAGCAGCCCCGGAACCGGCACCGGCACGATCGAGCAGCGCGCCAGGATCCCGCCGTTGCCAAAGCTCGCCGCCCCGCGGTCGCCGGGCGGGGCGCGGTCGACGAGCGTCACCTGCCAGCCCATCCGCCGCAACCCGATCGCGGCCGCCACGCCGGTGATCCCCGCGCCCACCACGATGGCCCGGCGCCCCGCGGCCGCGTCGCGAGCCGCCCCGTCCTGCGCCGCCCCGTCCTGCGCCCCCCCGACCTGCGCCCCCCCGCCCTGGTCTCCGCCATGCTGGTTCATCGAGACCCTCCGCTGCATTGCCGCCGCCACGCTCGGCCGCCGGCCGGCCGGGGTCAAGCCCGCTCGGGGCCGGGCGCCCCCGGAAGACGCCCCTTGCCCGCCGGCCGGTTATCGGCTTCATTGCGCGCCCGCCCCAGCGCCCCCTCCGGAGCCCGCCATGACCGCCCGCATCCTGATCCTCAACGGCCCCAACCTGAACCTTCTGGGCCTGCGGGAGCCCGAGATCTACGGCGCCGACACGCTTGCCGACATCGAGGCGCGCTGCGTCGAGCGGGCCGAGCGGCGGGGCCTCGCGCTCGAGTTCCGCCAAAGCAACCACGAGGGCGCGCTGGTCGACTGGATCCATGCGGCGCGCGGGAGCGTCGAGGCGATCATCCTCAACGCCGGCGCCTACACCCACACCTCGGTCGCGATCCTCGACGCCCTGCGCGCCTTCGACGGCAAGGTGATCGAGCTGCACCTGACCAACACCCACCGGCGAGAGGCGTTCCGCCACCACTCCTACGTCTCGCTGCGCGCCGACGGCGTGATCATGGGCTTCGGGGCGCCCGGCTACCTGATGGCGCTTGACGCGGCGGCGGAGATGACCGCGGCCGGGGCGTGAGCCCCTCGGCCCCCGGCGGCCCCGCGACCGCGGACCCGCTGGTTCCCGCCGCGCCGGTCGCCGAAAGCCCGCTGGCCGCGGCCGGCTGGATGGCGCTGGCGCTGTGCTGCTTCTCGGCGCTGGCGGTGGCGGGACGCGAGGCCGCGGCCGAGCTCGACACGTTCGAGATCCTCGCCTTCCGCTCGGTGATCTCGCTCGTGATCGTGGTGGCCGTGGCGGCCGCGTCCGGCGCCCTGCCCCTGATCCGGGCCCGGCGGATGCGCCTGCACCTGACGCGCAACTGCTTCCATTTCGCCGGCCAGAACCTGTGGTTCCACGCGGTGGCCGTGATCCCTCTGACCCAGGTCTTCGCCTACGAGTTCACCTCGCCGATCTGGATCGCCCTGCTCGCGCCCCTGGTGCTGGGCGAGCGCTTCGCCCGCGCCCGACTGCTGGCCGCGGCCATCGGCTTTGCCGGGATCCTGGTGATCGCCCAACCCTGGGCGAGCGAGGCCGGCGCGGCCTTCGGCCCGGGTCAGGCGGCGGCCCTGGCGGCCGCCGTGGGCTTCGCCTTCAACATCATGCTCACCAAGCGCCTGAGCGCGAGCGAGAGCACCGTCTCGATCATGTTCTTCATGTGCGCGATCCAGGCGGTGATGGGCTTCGTGTGCGCGGGGGCGGACCTCGACATCGCGCTGCCCTCGCGCACCCTGCCCTGGATCGTGCTGATCGGCGTCTGCGGGCTGGCGGCGCACTACTGCGTGGCGCGCGCCCTGTCGCGCGCGCCCGCCACGGTCGTCGCTCCCATGGACTTCGGCCGCCTGCCGATGATCGCGGTGGTGGGCATGCTGCTCTATGCCGAGCCGCTCGAGGTCGCCGTCTTCGCCGGCGCCGCGCTGGTGCTGACCGCCAACCTGATCAACCTGCGCGCCGAGCGGCGCCGCGCCGCCCCCGGGGTCTGAGCGACCGGGGACGGCCGCCCCTGCGGGATCGCTCGACCGCCGCCTCAGACGAACCGGGGCCGGCTCGACCACCGCCTCAGACGAAGTCGTCCGCGCCCAGGCTCAGCGCCCCCGCGCCCAGCAGCACGCCGATCGCCTGGTCGCTCGCCTCCAGCAGCAGGCGCAGGTCGTCTCCGTCGGTCTCGAGGCGCAGGTCGGCGAAGCCCACCCCGGCGGCGAGCTCGATCCGGTCAACGCCCTGCTCGAAGTCGGTCACCGTGTCGACGCCCGCCCCGTCGAGCACGAAGACGTCGGCGTCCGCAATGACGACCGGCCCCGGACGGGAGACGGTCACGGTCGAGATCAGGCCCGCGCCGCTCCAGCCCGTGCCGCCCTGGGTCTCATGCTCCCAGACCTCCGAGGGCACGGCGGGCGCCGCGATCTGGGGCGCCTCCAGCTCGCGCGACTCGCCCCCGCCGGTCAGGACGTCGTCGCCCGCGCCGCCCTCGAGCCGGTCCGCGCCCGCGCCGCCGACCAGCGTGTCGTCGCCCGCGCCGCCGGAGAGGCGATCATCGTCGGCGCCGCCGTAGAGCGCGTCCGCGCCGGTCCCGCCTTCGAGCGTGTCCGCGCCGTCGCCGCCCGCCAGGACGTCGTCGCCGGCCTCGCCCGCGATCGCGTCGTCCCCGGCCCCGCCGTCGAGCGAGTCGGCTCCGCGCCCGCCCTCGATCTCGTCGTCGCCCTCGCCGCCCCAGATCGCGTCGCGCCCGCGGTTGCCGTGCAGCGCGTCCTCGCCCGCGCCGCCGAAGAGAAAGTCGTCGCCCTGGTCGCCCGAACCCGCGTCGTCGCCGCCCGAGAGCAGCAGCAGGTCGGCGCCGGCGCGGCCGCGCGCAAGATCGGCGCCCGCGCCGCCCCAGACCGCATCGTCCCCGCGCCCGCCGAAAAGCCGGTCGCCCCCCGTCGGGCCGCTCCACAACTGGTCGTCGCCCGAGCCGCCATGGAGCGCGTTGCGCCCGCCCCCCGCGAGCAGCTGGTCGTCGCCGCGGCCGCCGTAGAGGTCGTCGGCCCGCGCGCCGCCAAACAGAACGTCGTCGCCGCCGCGGCCATCGAGACGGTCCTCGCCGCCGCGGCCGAGGAAGGTCTGGTCGCCGCGGCCGCCCATCACGATGTCGCCGCCGCGGCCGCCCTCGATGCGCTCGATCCCGCGGATCTCGCTCTCGCCAGGCGCGCCCGTCAGCAGGTTGCGGCGATAGTCCACGATCACGCCCGTGCGCTGGCCCTCGCCCGCGCCCGCGATCACCAGCCGGTCTATGTCGGCCCCGCCGCAGAGCGTGTCGGCGCCCCCGCTGAGCCGCAGGGTGTCGAACCCCGCGCCGCCCCGGATCAGGTCGTCGCCGGCCCGGCCCGAGAGGTCCTCGTTCGCCTCCCCGCCCAGCACCTGCAGGTCGCGCCCGCGGAACCAGCCGCGCGGCAGGCCCGCCTGCAGCGGATCGGCCTCGGCCGCCTCGAGCCAGGCCTGCACCCGTTTCAGGGGCGCCTCGAGGCCCCTGAGGACCGCGACGTCGCCCGAAGGCTCCTCGAGCCGCAGCGTGTCCACAAGGTCGCGCCCGCGGTCGTCGCGCCGGATCGAGAACACCAGCCGCCCGCCCGGCCCGGGGTCGGCCTCGGGGATCGAAACCCGCGCCTCGCTCACCTCCAGCCGCACCGGGCCGTCGCCGGTGGCGACCAGCAGGACCTCGTCGGGGAAGCCCGCGATCTCGACGACCCGGCGGGCGAAGTCCACGCCGTCGCGCGCCAGACGGAAACTCAGGCGCAGGGGGGAGGAGTCGGGCATCGTCGGCAATCCTGAAATATCGAGGCGAGAATTGGTTCTGGCTTCGAGGGTTAGCCCACGGACGCGCGGAAACCAAGCGCCGGCTGCCCCCGCGCCCCGCTCCGACGGGAGGCCCGGGGCGGACCCCTGCGGCTCCCCGCCCCTTCCGCGGCGCAACAACCCGTGCTAAGCGCCGCGCGGCTCATTCCGGACGCCGAACGAAGGACCTGTCATGAACCTCGACGCGATCCCCGCGGGCAAGAACCCGCCCTCCGACATCAACGTGGTGATCGAGATCACCGGCGGCGCCGGCGGCGGCGCGCCCGTGAAGTACGAGATCGACAAGGACTCGGGCGCGGTCTTCGTCGACCGCATCGTCAACACGCCGATGTTCTACCCGTGCAACTACGGCTTCGTGCCCAACACCCTGCATGACGACGGCGACCCCACCGACGTGCTGGTGCTGTGCGACTTCGACCTCGCGCCGGGCGTCGTGATCCGCTGCCGCCCGGTGGGCGTGCTGAAGATGGAAGACGACGGCGGCATGGACGACAAGCTGATCGCCGTCCCCGTCGAGAAGGTCGACCCGTTCCAGGCCCATATCCAGGACCTCGAGGACATCGCCCCCAAGACCCGCGAGCGCATCAAGCACTTCTTCGAGCACTACAAGGATCTCGAGGCCGGCAAGTGGGTGAAGGTGATCGGCTGGGGCGACAAGGCCGAGGCCGAACAGATCCTTCAGAAGTCGGTCGACGCCGTCAAGAAGTGAGGCCCGCGGGCCCGCGCGGCCCGTCCCCTCGGTGAAACCGAAAACGCCCGGCCGCATCGGCCGGGCGTTTCTGCGTTCGGGGCCCGCGCCGGGGCCCGGCGTCAGAGCAGGATGAACGCGTCGAGCAGGTCCTGGCTGTCGAGCAGATCGGCCGAGGCGCGGAACTCGGCGATCCGGGTTCCGTCCGAGGCGAGCTCGACGGCAAAGCCGTCCTCGGCCGAGACCACGACAAAGTCGTCCACCGTCAGCGCCGGCTCGCCCGCCGCGACCGCCACGCTCCAGCTGTCCTCGCCGACGCGGAAATCGAGAACCCGGTCGACGCCCTTGCCCGAGGCGTCGAGGCGGAACTCGTCGGCGCCGTCGACCGCGCCGCCGTCCCCGACGAGCACGTCCCGGCCCCGACCCGCGATCAGCAGGTCGTCGCCGTCGTGGCCGGTCAGGGTGTCGTCGCCCGCGCCGCCCACCAGAGTGTCGTCGCCCTCGTTGCCCGCCAGCGTGTCGTTGCCGCCGCCGCCCTCGACACGGTCGTCGCCCGCGCCGCCGGCGGCCTGGTCGTCGCCGCCCCCGCCAAAGAGGTTGTCGGCGCCCTCGCCGCCCGAGAGCGTGTCGGCCCCGCCGTCGCCGCGCAGCACGTCGTCGTCATCCCCGCCGCTGAGAAAGTCGCCGCCGCGTCCGCCGGCGAGGTCGTCCTCGCCCGCCTCGCCCGAGAGCGTGTCGGCCCCGTCGCCGCCGCGCAGCACGTCCTCGCCCTCGCCGCCGCGCAGATCGTCGGCGCCGGCGTCGCCGTGGAGCACGTCGTCGCCAAGGCCGCCCAGCAGCAGGTCGTCCTCGCCGCCGCCCAGCAGACGGTCGTCGCCCTCGCCGCCAAACAGCTGGTCGTCGCCCGCGCCGCCCTTGAGCACGTCCGCGCCCGGACCCGCGTCGAGCGTGTCGCCGCCGGCGCCGCCGTCGAGCCGGTCGTCGCCCTCGCCGCCGATCAGCACGTCGGCGCCTGCGTCGCCCGAGAGCCGGTCATTGCCCTCGCCGCCGCCGATCTGGTCGTCGCCGCCGCCGCCGTAGATGCGGTCGGCGCCGCCCTCGCCGGACAGCAGGTCGACGCCGCGGTCGCCATGAATCGTGTCGCGGCCCGCGCCGCCCGAGATCGCGTCGGCCCCGGCCCCGCCGCGCAGAACGTCGTTGCCCGCGCCGCCGTCGAGCTGGTCGTCGCCCGCGCCGCCCTTGATCACGTCGCCGCCCGCGCCGCCGACCAGCAGGTCGGCCCCGCCGCCGCCCAGGATCCGGTCCGCCCCGCCCTCGCCGAACAGCCAGTCGGCGCCGCCGCGCCCGACCAGCAGGTCCTTGCCGCCGCCGCCCTCGAAGGTCTCGGCCCGGCCGGCGCCGCGAATCACGTCGCGCTCGCCCTCGCCCTCGACCCGCTCGATCGAGCCGAGCTTTACGGCGCCCTTGCCGGGCAGCGCCATCACGCCCGTCTTGAGGTCGATGTCGGTCACGGCCTTCTTGCCGAACAGCGCGCTGAAGAACTTCAGGTCCAGCGTGTCGACGCCCGAGCCGCCCTCGATCCGGCCGCGCCCGGTGAAGAAGATGTCGTCGTCCCCGCCCCTGGCGCGCAGCACGCCGCCGCCCGCGCCGGTGACCATGATGTCGTAGCCGTCGTCGCCGTCCACGTTCATCGGCCGCTCGAGCAGGCGGATCAGCCGGAGCGCGTCGTCGATCTCGGGCTCGCGGCCCTCGGTCACGTATTCCAGCTTCTTGATCGCCTGGCGAACCGCGCCGTAGTCGGCCTGCACGTTCTCCATGATCGCGAAGGTCTGGGTCGCGTAGCGGTCGCGCAGGGCCATGTCGACGATGTCGCCGGGCTTGCCGTTGGGCTTCAGCTCGACCCGCACATCCATGCGCAGCTGATCGGAGTAGAGCACCACCAGCCCGGTGCCGTCGCCCTGCCGCACGATCTCGGAGCTTTTGACCCCGCCCGCCGCCATCGCCACGATCAGCGAGAGCGTGGGCGTGCCCAGCGCCCGCCCTTCGTCGGTGATCGTCAGGATCGTCCTGCCCTTGCCCATGGTCTCTCGTTTCCCCGCCGCGCGTTGTCCCCGGTTCATTCCCATGATCGGGGGCCGCGCGGAAGTCAAATCACGCCCGGTCCCCGCCACCCCTTCGCGCGGCGGCGATGCGCGCGGGCCGCGCCCTTTTCATCGCGTCCCGCATCCGCTAACCGCAGAAGGGGAGATGCGCCCGCACGGCGCGGCAGGGGGATCCACGATGCTCTACGACACGCCCGACGCCTGGCTTTCGGCCCCGCAGCGCTCGATCGCGCTGATCGGCATGTCGGGGGTGGGCAAGACCCGTCTCTCCTCGATCCTGCGCGAGGAGGGGGAGTGGTTCCACTACTCCGTCGACTACCGCATCGGCACCCGCTACCTCGGCGAGCGCATCACCGACGAGTTCAAGCGCGAGGCGATGAAGTCCCCCGCCCTGCGCGAACTGCTGCGCTCGGACAGTCTCTCGATCCGCTCGAAGCTGAGCTTCCACAACCTCACCCCGCTCTCGACCTGGCTGGGCAAGCCGGGCGATCCGGCGCGCGGCGGCATGGACTTCGACGAATACGTCCGCCGCCAGCGCCTGCACCGCGAGGCCGAGATCGCCTCGATGCTCGACGCGCGCGCGTTTGGCGAGCGGGCGCGCGAGCTCTACGGCTATCCGCATTTCGCCTGCGACACCTCCGGCTCGATCTGCGAGGTGGTCGATCCCGACAACCCGCGCGACCCGGTGCTCTCGGCGCTCAGCCGGGCGATGCTGCCGGTCTACATCCGCGAGGGGGACGAGCATATCGCCGCCCTGACCGCCCGCTTCGACCGCGCGCCGAAACCGATGTACTACCGCGACGACCAGCTTCTCGCCTTCTGGGCGGCCTACCTCGAGGAGACCGGCTGCGCCCCCGACGAGGTCGACCCCGACGCCTTCATCCGCTGGGGCTTCGCGCGCCTGATCGCCGGCCGCCGCCCCCGCTACCAGGCCATCGCCGACCGCTGGGGCCTGACGGTCGAGGCCGACGAGGTGGCCGCCGTCGAGACCGAGGCCGATCTCGTCGCGCTGATCGCCCGCGCGCTGGACAGGCGCGACGTCTCGACTATGTAAGCGCTCCCCGCGGCGCCCTGCCGCGCCCGGCTCCATCCAATCGACTCGGTTTCCGCCGTAAGGTTCCGCCATGCCCATCAAGATCCCCGCCGGCCTCCCCGCGATCGAGGTTCTCGACCGGGAAGGCGTGATGGTCATGTCGGACGACGCCGCCGTCCGGCAGGACATCCGCCCGCTCCACATCGGTCTCGTGAACCTGATGCCGACCAAGGTGCAGACCGAGACGCAGTTCGCGCGCCTGATCGGCGCCACCCCCCTGCAGATCGAGCTGACGCTGATCCGCATGACCGAACACGCGAGCCGCAACACGAGCCCCGAGCACCTCGAGGCGTTCTACGCCCCCTTCGCCGAGATCGAGGCCTCGGGCCGCCGCTTCGACGGCCTGATCGTCACCGGCGCGCCGGTGGAGCGCCTGCCCTTCGAGTCGGTCACCTACTGGGAGGAGCTGTGCCGCATCTTCGACTGGGCGCAGAGCCACGTTCACGCCTCGCTCGGCGTGTGCTGGGGCGGCCAGGCGATGCTCGCCCACTATCGCGGCGTGCCCAAGCGCGACCTCTCGGACAAGGCCTTCGGCGTCTTCCGCCACCGGGTGCTGGAGCCGTCCTCGCCCTACCTGCGCGGCTTCTCGGACGACTTCTCGGTCCCCGTCTCCCGCTGGACCGAGACGCGCGAGAGCGACTTTCCCCAGGGCGCGGGCCTGCGGACCCTGATCGCCTCGGACGAGGTCGGGGCCTGCCTGGTGGACGATCCGGGGATGCGCGCGCTCTACATGTTCAATCACCTTGAGTATGACCGCGACACGCTGCGCGGCGAGTATGACCGCGACGTCGCCCAGGGCGGGCCGGTGCAGATGCCGCGGAACTATTTCCCGGGCGACGACCCGTCCAAGCCGGTGCTGGACCGCTGGCGCAGCCATGCGCACCTGCTCTACGGCAACTGGCTCAACCAGATCTACCAGACCACGCCCTATGACGTGGGCCTGATCGGCCAGGCCGACCGCGCCGCCGAGGAAGAGGCCGCGGTGACGGCCGAGGCCGCCGCCAGCTGAACGCCGCCTTCGCCGGTCCCGCGGGACGCGTCGCGCTTGGAACCCGCCGCCGAACGCCTACCTAGCAGGCAGGGGCGAAATCCACGCGCGCCCGGTCACGCTTGGCGAAAGGAACGGCATGAGCTTCGGCAACATCATCGGCGGCCTGCTGCAGAAGGGCCTGTCGGGTCAGTCCCACGATCGCCTGCGCGCCGGGGTCGGCAAGACCGAGGCGGGCGGCGGCGCCGACAACATCCTCACGTCGCTGCTGGGCGCCTCGGGCTCCGGCGCCGGCGCCGGCGGAACCGGTGGCGGCTCCGGCGGCCTGATGGACCTCGCGCGCAACTTCCTGAGCACCGAGCAGGTCGGCGGCATGAGCGGCGCCAAGATCGGCGGCCTCGGCGCGCTCGCCGGCGGCCTCCTGGGCGGGGGCCTCGGCGGCGCCGCCAAGGGCGGCGCGATGGCCGTGCTGGGCACGGTCGCCCTGAAAGCCTGGCGCGAGCACCAGGCCGGCGCCGCGCCCGGCGACCCCAACGTCTCTGCCGAGCCCGACGCCGAGGAGCTCAAGGCCCTCACCGATCCGCGCACCGAGAAGCTGGTCCTGCAGGCGATGATCGGCGCGGCCCAGGTCGACGGCCACGTGGACGAGCAGGAGCTCGACGCCATCCTCGGCCAGATGACCGAGGGCGAGGCCACCCCCGACGAGCGCGAGGCGGTGCGCGAGGCCGTCCGCCGTCCCGTCGACCTCCAGGAGATCGGCCGCGGCGTCTCCCGCCCCGAGGCCGCGATCGAGGTCTACCTCGGCGCCCTGCTGGCGGTCGACATCGACACCGAGGCCGAGCGCGCCTACTTCCGCGACCTCGCCGCCGCCCTGCGCCTCGATCGAGAAGTGGTTGTCCGCCTGCACCGGATGACCGACGCGCCCCTGGTCTGACCCCCCGCCCGACGCCCCCTGTCACGCGCAACGGCGGCGCCGGGCGGACAGGGGGATCCCGGCGCCAGCCGGGGGCGGGCGGGCCGACGGCGCCCGAAGGGCGGCGAGGTCCGATACGTCCCCGCGCGCCCGCCGCCGCCGCCCCACGGCTTGCCCCCACCGCCCCCGCCTGCCACCCTGCCGCTCCCGTTCGGGACCGCGCTCGCCGCCCTCCCCCCTGCCGGAGCTCTTGAGATGATCATCGGTCTCGGATCCGACCTCGCCGACATCCGGCGCATCCAGAAGACCCTCGACCGTTTCGGCGACCGCTTCGTGCAGCGCGTCTTCACCGAGGTCGAGCAGGCCCGCTCCGAACGCCGAAAGGAGCGCGCCGCCTCCTACGCCAAGCGCTGGGCGGCCAAGGAGGCCTGCTCGAAGGCGCTGGGCACCGGCCTGCGGATGGGCGTCGCCTGGCGCGAGATGGGCGTGGCGAACCTGCCCTCGGGCCAGCCCACGATGGTCCTGCTGGGCGGCGCGAGGGAGCGGTTCCTGTCCCTGGTCCCGACGGGGTGGGAGGGCCGCATCCACGTGACCATGACCGACGACATGCCCTACGCCCAGGCCTTCGTGGTGATCGAGGCCCTGCCCCCCGATCACCCGCCCCTGGCCTACCCCGCCCGCGGCTGAGCGCTCCCCCGCCCGCCCCGGCCATCGCCCCGACCCGCCGCGCGCCCCCTATCGCCGCGCGCCCCTATCGCCGCACCATGCCCGAACCCCTTCCTCCCGCACGCGCCCGCCTCCCCGCGCGGTCCCCCCGAGGCGTGTGTCCGAGGCGCCTCTCGCCCACGCCCTGGCCTCCCCGTTTCGTCGCCTTGACTTGGCCCGATCCCACGGCGACAACGGCGCGCCCCGCCGGCGCCGGTCCTGACCGGCCCTTCCGACGGGTCCCGGGCATCGGACGGACGTCGAAGGCATGGTGGGCAGGACGAAGCGCATGGCGAAAGCGCAGAAGAAGGACGGCCTCTGGGAGCTGGTCAAGACCGTCGTCTACGCGCTGCTGATCGCGGGCGTGTTCCGGTCGCTGCTGTTCCAACCGTTCTGGATCCCCTCGGGCTCGATGAAGTCGACGCTTCTGATCGGCGACTTCCTGTTCGTCTCGAAGTACGCCTACGGATACTCGTCCCACTCCTTCCCCTTCGGCCTCGCCCCGATCTCGGGGCGCATCTTCGCCTCCCAGCCCGAGCGCGGCGACGTCATCGTGTTCAAGCATCCCCGCTCGAACGAAGACTACGTCAAGCGCCTCATCGGCCTGCCCGGCGACACCATCCGCGTCCAGGACGGCATCCTCTACATCAACGGCGAGGCCGCCCCCCAGCGCCCCGACGGCGAGTTCCTCGAGCCGGTGATCCGCGGCCACTCCCTGCAGTGCAAGGACTACCCCCGCATCGACGGCGAGGTGATGTGCCTCAAGGAGCGCTTCATCGAGACGCTGCCGAACGGGCGCGAGCACATCGTGCTGAACGCCGACGACAATTCCTCTCCGCTGACCGACAACACCCGCGCGTTCAACGTCCCCGAGGGCCACTACTTCTTCATGGGCGACAACCGCGACAACTCCAACGACAGCCGCCAGTCCGTGGGCATGGTGCCCTTCGAGAACCTGGTGGGCCGCGCCGACCTGATCGCGCTCAGCTTCGGCGGCGAATTCTGGGAGGTCTGGAACTGGCGCGCCGACCGTTTCTTCGTCTCGATCGACTGATCGCACGCCCCGCGCCGGAGGCAGGACGGTGAGCCGTCGAGAGCTCGCCCGCCACGCCGCGGACCTGTCTGCGCGCCTGGGCGTGAACGTGCACGCCTCGATCACCCTCGAGGAGGCGCTGACCCACCCGTCCGCGTCGTCCTCGGTGCGCCCCGACAACCAGCGGCTGGAGTTCCTGGGCGACCGCGTCCTGGGCCTGGTCATCGCCCAGGCGGTGTTCGAGGCCTTCCCCGACGCCCCCGAAGGCCGCCTCGCCCCCCGCTTCAACGCGCTGGTGCGCAAGGAGACCTGCGCCGAGGTGGCCGAGACGCTGGACCTCGGCGGCATGCTGCGGCTCGGCCGCTCCGAGACGCTGGCCGGCGGACGCCGCCGCCCCGCCGTGCTGGGCGACGCGATGGAGGCGCTGATCGCGGCCATCTACCTCGACAACGGCATGGACGACGCCCGGACCGCGATCCTCGCGGCCTGGGGCGAGCGGATCGCCAAGGCCGAGCGCACCCGCGCCGACGCCAAGACCGCGGTGCAGGAGTGGGCCCAGGCCCGCGGCCTGACGCCGCCCGCCTACGTGGAACGCGGCCGCTCTGGCCCCGACCACGCCCCTGTCTTCACCATCGCGGCCCGCATGGCCGACGGCGCCGAGGCCGAGGGCGCCGCCTCCTCCAAGCGCGCCGCCCAGCAGGAAGCCGCCAAGGCCCTGCTCGCCCTTCTGGAATCCCGCGAATGACCCCCGAGTCGAACGACCCCTCCAACGATCCGACCCACGATCTATCCGGCTCGCCCGCCGGCGAGCCTCGGGGCGAGCCCTCGCCCGACCTTCCCGAGGCCCTGCTCCGCGAAGACGGGACCGCGCCGCATGAGGGCCCGACCCGCTGCGGCTTCGTCGCCCTGATCGGCGAGCCCAACGCCGGCAAGTCGACGCTGCTCAACCGCATGGTCGGCGCCAAGGTCTCGATCGTCACCCACAAGGTACAGACCACCCGCACCCGGATCCGGGGCCTGGCGCTGGAGGGCGCCTCGCAGATCGTGTTCATCGACACGCCCGGCCTGTTCCGCCCCCGCCGCCGGCTGGACCGCGCCATGGTCGCCGCCGCCTGGACCGGCGCCGACGACGCCGACGTCATCTGCCTGCTGGTCGAGGCCCACCGCGGCCTGACCGAGGGCGTCGAGGAGATCCTCAAGGCGCTGGACGAGCGCGCCCCCCGCGCCCCCGTGGCCCTGCTGATCAACAAGATCGACCGGGTCCGCCCCGAGGCGCTGCTGACCCTGGCCGAGACGCTCAACGCCCGCCGCGACTTCGCGCGCACCTTCATGATCTCGGCCGAGAAGGGCCAGGGCTGCGCCGACCTCAAGCGCTGGCTCGCCGCCGAGGTCCCCGTCGGCCCCTGGCACTACCCCGAGGACCAGATCGCCGACCTGCCGCTGCGCGTCATCGCCGCCGAATTCACCCGCGAGAAGCTGACCCAGCGCCTCCACCAGGAGCTGCCCTACCAGCTCACCGTCGAGACCGAGGCCTGGGAGGACCGCAAGGACGGCTCCACCGTGATCCGCCAGATCGTCTACGTGGGCCGTGAGGGCCATCGCGGCATCGTGCTGGGCAAGAAGGGCGAGACGATCAAGGCCGTCGGCTCGGCCGCCCGCGCCGACCTGCGCACCTTCCTCGACCGCGACGTGCACCTGTTTCTCGAGGTGAAGGTCCGCCCCGAGTGGGAGAACGAGCGCGAGCGCTACGATCAGATGGGCCTCGACTACGACGGCCGGAAGGGGCGCTAGGCGATGACCCCGCGGCTCACAGCCGGGTTCTGGGTTCACGCCTACCGGACGCGCCTCGAGATGGCGATGATCCCCTGCTACGTGACCCACCGCGGCGACGACACCGCCGGCGCCGTGTTGGTCAAGGTCGCCACCCTCGACGGAAACGCGACCGCCTATGAGCGTCGCACCACCCTCGAGGGCCGCGAATGGATGGTGCTGGCCGAAGGCCCCGAGCGCGACGTCGACGCCGCCGTCGCCCGCCAGCGCGGCTTCGACCCCGACCTGTGGGTGATCGAGCTCGAGGACGCCCGCGGCCGCACCCTGCTCGACGAGCCGGGCCTCGAATGACCCGGGCGCATCTCCTCCTGGCGCTGGCCCCGCTGGTCGCCCCCCTGTCCGCGGCCGCGGACTGCGTCGGCGAGACCCTCGTCTCCTGTCCCGTCGACGACCGCCGACGGCTCGAGGTCTGCCTCGATCCCGGCGCGCCCGCCTCCGAGCCCGCCTTCACCTACGCCTTCGGCCCGCCCGGCGCCCCCGAACTGACCCTGCGCGCGCCCCTGTCGGACGGCACGGTCACCCCCTGGAACGGCGTCGGCCGCAGCCTGTGGGAAAGCGTCGCCTTCAACAGCGGCGCCCATGTCTACGAAGTCTGGCACGCCTTTGACCGCCTGACGCCGGACGCCCCACTCGAGGCCGGCGTGAACGTCCTGCGCGGCGACGACCTGCTGGCCTCGCTGACCTGTCGCCCGGGCCCGGAGACGCAGATCGCCCCGATCTTCGCCCTGTCGGACGCGATGACCGACGCCGGCTGGCGCCGCGACCTCGACGCGGGCGTCTGGCGCCCGACCGACCAAGCCCCCGCCGACTGACCCGCCCCCCGCGCAGACGACAGCCCCGCACGAGACCTCGCCCCGCGCCGCCCGTGCATGAACCGCTCCGCGCCCGGTTTCCGCGCAACGGCGGCGCCGGGCGGCAGGGGGATCCCGGCGCAGCCGGGGGCGGGCGGGCCGACGGCGCCCGCAGGGCGCCGAGGTCCGATACGCCCCCGCGCGTCGATCCTTACGGCGAGACGGACGCCAGGTAGGCCGCCACATCCTCGCCGCCCTTGCGCAGCTTGAAGGTCATCGAGGACTTCGCCGACGGGTCGTCGAGATACGCCTGCAGGAACGCCCGCGGATCGACCACATACTCGGCGATCTCGGCCTCGGTCCAGGCCAGGCCCTTCTCGCCCGCCGCCGTCAGGTCCGCGCCATAGCGGAAGCCGTCCACGCTCCCCGCCTTGCGCCCGATCACGCCGTAAAGGTCAGGCCCCGTCCGGCCGCCCTTCTGGATCACCTCATCGCCGTTCGAGATCGCGTGGCAGGCCTTGCAGCGGGCGAACATCTTCTCCCCCGCCGCCGCGTCGCCGGCCAGCGCCGGCGCCGCGGCGCCCAGCCCGATGATCCCGAAAACCGTCCCGATGGCGGCCCACGTCGCGACCCGTTTCATGCCCTGCCTCCCTGGCTGTCTCGCGACGGCGCATCCTGCCCCGCCGCATCCGCCGCTTTCCGCGGTCGAACGCCCCGGTCGCGACCCTGCGCGCCGAGGCTTGAACTCTCCTGCCCACGCCCTCCGGCGCGCCAAGTGCCCCCGCCCTCCGGCGCGCCAAGGATCGCCGGCGCCCGGCGACCCCGCTCGCCCGGCCGTCAGGCCGCCGCGCGGGCCAGCGCGCACTGGCTCCACAGCGCATGCAGCGCCTGGGCGAGCTTCTCGATCTCGGTGTGCGTGTGCAGGGGCGAGGGCGTGAAGCGCAGCCGCTCGGTCCCCTTGGGCACCGTGGGATAGTTGATCGGCTGCACGTAGATGCCGTAGTCGTCCAGCAGGATGTCCGAGAGCATCTTGCACTTCACCGGGTCCTTCACCATCACCGGCACGATGTGCGAGGGATTGGGCATGTGCGGGATCCCCAGCTGGTCCAGCCGCGCCCGCAGCAGCGCCACGTTGCGCCGCTGGGCCAGCCGCTCGGCGTCGCTCGCCTTGAGATGCCGGATCGAGGCGCAGGCCCCCGCCGCCACCGCCGGCGGCAGCGCCGTGGTGAAGATGAAGCCCGAGGCGAAGCTGCGCACCCAGTCGCACATCGCGGCAGAGCCGGCGATGTAGCCGCCCATCACCCCGAACGCCTTGCCCAGCGTGCCCTCGATCAGGGTCACCCGGTCCATCAGCCCCTCGCGCTCGGCCACCCCGCCGCCGCGCGGGCCGTAGAGCCCGACCGCGTGCACCTCGTCGAGGTAGGTCATCGCGCCGTATTCCTCGGCGACGTCGCAGATCTCCCGGATCGGCGCGATGTCCCCGTCCATAGAATAGACGCTCTCGAAGGCCACCACCTTCGGCCGCCCCGGCTCGATCTCGGAGAGCTTGCGCGCCAGGTCCTCGACGTCGTTGTGCTTCCAGATCTTCCGCTCGGCGCGCGAGTGGCGCATCCCCTCGATCATCGAGGCGTGGTTGAGCGCGTCCGACACGATCACGCAGCCCGGCAGCCGCGCCCCCAGCGTGCCCAGGCTCGCCCAGTTCGAGACGTAGCCCGAGGTGAAGATCAGCGAGGCCTCCTTGCCGTGCAGGTCGGCGAGCTCGCGCTCCAGTTCGACATGATGCACGTTGGTGCCCGAGATGTTGCGGGTGCCGCCCGCGCCCGCGCCGCAGGTCTCGATCGCCTCGACCATGGCCGCGCGCACCGCCGGGTGCTGGCCCATGCCGAGATAGTCGTTCGAGCACCACACGGTCACGTCGTGGCGGTCGTCGTTGGCCGCCGCGCCCTCGCGCCGGCGCGTGGCGCGCGGGAACTCGCCCACGTGCCGTTCAAGGTTCGCAAAGACGCGATAGTTGCCTTCCGCGCGAAGGTCGTCCAGCTCGCCGCGGAAAAACGCCTCGTAGTCCATCCGCCGGTCCTCCGTTGCGCGAGAGGCCGCGGCGAGGCCGGCCCGCATGGCCCGGTCGCCCGACCCGATCCGCGCGCGTACGTCAGCGATCGTCATCGGGGCGCCACGTTTGCCATAGCCGGGGGCGCCGCGTCTTCCCCCAAAATGCGCGGCATTTGGATGC
Source organism: uncultured Albimonas sp. (assembly GCF_963977235.1). Classification (NCBI taxonomy): domain Bacteria; kingdom Pseudomonadati; phylum Pseudomonadota; class Alphaproteobacteria; order Rhodobacterales; family Paracoccaceae; genus Albimonas; species uncultured Albimonas sp. Next base: position 50,099 of record NZ_CAXBOD010000018.1, on the reverse strand, counting down.
TGCGCCGCGCGGCCGTTCCCGCGCCCCGACCCGCCCTCCACCGGGCCCGGCCAGCGCGCCCAGGCGGCGCGCCCCGCCGGCGCCCGGTCGCGCCCCGCCCCGCCGCGCGGCCCGGGACTTCGCCTAACCTCTCGCCCTGCCGGGCGAATACCGCCTCGGCGCCGCTGGGTCGCCAATATCCCGCCGTCTTCGGACGCCACTCATGCAATTCGAGGATGCGTCCCGACCGCCTCTGTTCACCCCCGGACGCATCGAATATATTCATTGACGCTTGACCGCCGGGGTTTCCGGCGCGGGCAGAGACAGCGAGTGATCATGAAGAGCGCGCTCGACACCCGACCCGATCCCGGGGACGCCGCAGACCTGCATGGAATGGAAGCCCGCGCGGACGAGGCGACGGCCTTCCTCAAGGCGCTCGCCCACGAGGGCCGCCTGCGCATCCTCTGCGCCCTGGTCGAGGGGGAGAAGTCGGTCACCGAGCTCGAGCGGCTGTTGTCCGCGCGCCAGTCGGCCGTGTCGCAGCAGCTGGCGCGGCTGCGCCTTGAGGGTCTCGTGGACAACCGGCGCGAGGGGAAGATCATCTTCTACCGCATCGCCGACGATCGCGCCGGGCGCCTGCTGCAGGTCCTGCACGACATCTTCTGCGAGGACGACCGCGCCGAGGCCTGATCTCGCCGCCCGCCTCGCCCGAACGACCCGCGCTCGCCCGCCCGCCCCCCACCGGCGACGGGGCCGAGCGCGATCTGCCCGACCGCAGACCGCCTCGCGCAGTCTGACCGGCCCGAAGCCGCCGCGGCCCGCCGACCGCGGCGGCGTTTCCCATCCGGGGCCCCAGGGCGCCGGCCAGACGTCGCGTCGCCCGTCCCGCCCGACGACGCCCCGCACCGACCGCCCCCTCCGCCGCCTCGCCCGCGCGGCGCCGCCCGAGACGTACCGAGCCCATGTTCCGCCTAGGTCAGACCCTCGCCGCCGGCCCGTTCTTCGTGCTCGGCTTCACCGTGCTTGCCGTGTGGACCCTCGGGGCCACCAGCGAATACGCCGCCCCCGTCGCGCTGGCGATCCTGGCGTGGTTCCTGGTCAACGGGCTGACCACCGCGATGATGCGCATCGGCTTTGTCGGCCGGCTCCGCCGCAGCGTGGTGCGGGTGGCGGCGGTGGTGATCCTGTTCGCCGCCCTGCTGGCCGCCGTGCAGGGGGTGGTGCTGTCGGTCTCGGGGCTGACCGACGACCTGACGCTCTACGGCAACCCGCTGTTCCTGCGCTTCTGGTACTGGCTCAACGGCCAGGGCCTGAGCGATCACCTGACCCGCGAGGCGCTGTTCGAGCGCTTCGCCGGCGAGGGCGGGCTGACCGCGGTCCTCGACATGGCCCGCTCGGCCGTCTCGGACGCCTCGCTGATCTTCCTCTACACGCTGTTCCTGCTGACCGACGACCGCTACTTCCAGGCCAAGCTGCGCAACCTCGTCCAGGACGGCACCAACCTCGCCCGGCTGCGCGCGATCATGGACGAGATCGGTCACGAGACCGGCCGCTATCTGTGGCTGATGACGCTGGTCAGCGCCGGCGTGGGGGTGACCACCTCGGCCACCTGCTGGGCGCTGGGGATCGAGGGGGCGGCGCTGTGGGGCTTCACCGCCTTCGCGCTGAACTACATCCCCACCATCGGCTCGCTGCTGGGGGTGGCGGTGCCCACCGCCTTCGCGATGCTGATCACCGGCGATCCCGGCACGGTCCTGCTGATGGCCGCGTGCCTGGGCGTGATCCAGTTCCTCGCCGGCAACGTGGTGGTGCCGCGGCTGATGGGCGACCAGCTCAACCTCTCGACCTTCGTGATCCTCTTGTCGCTGGTCGCGTGGGGGGCGCTCTGGGGGGCCACGGGGATGTTCCTCGCGGTGCCGATCATGGTGGTCATGGTGATGATCTTCGCCAAGTTCGAGACCACCCGCCCGATCGCCATCCTGCTCTCCAAGACCGGCGAGGTTCCCCGGCCCGAGTGGCTCGCCCCCGACCGCGAGCTGCACGTCGACCCGGTCTCGGGCGAGGTGGTGCGGCGCGAGGTGGTGTTGCCCGCCTCGGGCGCCGACACCCGGAACTTCCACACCGGCGAGCCGAGCCACGGCGCGCCGCCCCCCTCGCAGAAGCCGAACGGCGAGAAGGACCAGGGGCGCGGCGGCTACGACGACGACGCCCACGCCTCCCGCCGCACGGGCTGAGGGCGCGGGCGGCGCAGGGGGCAGGGCGTCTGTCTGCCCCGCCCCCTCTGCTCAGCGGAACGTCGGGCCGTGCGCCCACAGCGTCAGCGACCAGCGTCGCCCGCGGGTGACCGGCGCCACCCGGTGCAGGGCGAAGGCCGGGAAGGCCACCGCCGCGCCCTGCGCCCGGTCGGCGACGCGGGGCCGGCCGTCGCCGTTGAGCTCGAGCTCTCCCCCCTCGTAATCGTCCGGCGCCGAGAGCTGCACCACCACGGTCAGCTTGCGCCGGCGCGCCAGCGGCCCCTCGCCCACGTCCGAGTGCCAGTCGAACCCGCCCTGCTCCGACCCGTCGTAGAGCGCCACCTGGGCGCGCTCCTCGAAGGACTCGACGGCGAAGTCGAAGGCGGCGCGGTTGGCCTCGGCAAAGGCGCGCGCGAGGCGGGAGGAAATCCAGTCGGTCTCGGGCAGATCCTCGATCCAGGCGATCCGCGCGCGGCGGATCTCGGACTGGCGGCGCCCCCCGACCAGGCGCGCCTCGGCGAGCGAGGCGTCATCGGCGAGGGCCACCACCTGGGCGCAGTCCTCGGGCGAGAACAGCGCGGGCAGCGCATGGGGCGTGAGCATGGGACTGGAACCGGACATGCGCCGGGAAGCGGCGCGCCCGGGCCGGTCTAGCGCAAGGGCGCCGGGGGTCTCGCCCGTTGGCGACGCGGAAGAGGTCGCGTTTCGCGCATCGCGCGGAGACGCGCTTCACTGGAAGCGCGCGGCGGCGCGCGTCACTGGAAGCGCGCGGAGGCGCGCGTCACTGGGAGCGCGTGGGGACGCGCGTCACGGATCACACGGGGGACGCGCGTTGCCTGGGGTTGCGCGCGGGGGTGTCGCAGGCCTCGCGCATCGGCCGGGCGTCGCGCGCGGGTTCGGCCAGACCCTGCGGTCAGGGCCCCGCCAGCGCCAGCGCGGCGACCACGTCGCCATCCGGACGGCAGGCGATCCCGAGGCCTGCGCGCGAGAGGTCCTCGGCCGCCAGGTTGCGCCGGTGCGCGGGGCTGCCCTCCCACAGCGCCAGCAGCGCCCGCGGATCGGCGAGGGGACCGGCCGCGAGGTTCTCGGCCGCCCGCCGCCAGGGCACGCCCGCCGCGCTCAACCGGTCGCCCACGCCGGCGCCGTCGGGGGCGCGATGGGCGAGGCGCCCCTCGGCCGCCAGCCGCTCGGCCCAGCGCTGGGCGGCGGTCTCGACGCCCGCATCGGGGCGCAGCCGCGCCAGGCCCCGCGCCGCGCGCCAGTCCCCCAGCGCCTGCGCGAACGCGTGGCGGTAGGCGGCGCGCGCGGGCCCCGCGTCCGGACAGCCGGCCACGGACGGTTCCGGGGGGGGAGCGGTCTCGGCAGGCGCAACGGGCGCGATTGGGGCGACTGGCGCGACGGGGGCGGAGGCCGTGGGCGGCGAGGTCGGTTGCGCCCCGCGCGGCGGCGGTGCGACCGCGCAGGCGGCCAGCGCCATCGCCGCCGCGGCCATCGCCGCCCGCCTCATCCCAGGCCCCGCACGATCAGCGCCGCGCCCGCAAGGCTCAGCACCGCCAGCACCCCGGCGCGGAAGGTCTTTTCCGGCAGCCGCCGCCGCAGCGCCGCGCCCGAGCGCACGCCCGCCACCGACAGCACGATCCCGCACAGCGAGATCGTCGCCGTCTCGACCGTCATGATCCCCAGCCGGGTCAGCGCCGCCCCCATCGCCAGCGTCGAGAGGGTGAACGAGAGATTGAGCGTGTGCAGGAACGTGCCGCGCGGCATCTCCAGCGACATCAGGAAGGGGGTGATCGGCAGCACCTGGCTCCCGGTCAGCCCGTTGATCACCCCGGTGACCAGCCCGACGCCGGGGGCGAGCGGCCGCTCGAGCTCCGGGCGCAGGCGCCAGTGGGGGGTGGCATAGGCGAAGGCGCACCAGGCGACCAGCGCGCAGCCCAGCGCCGCGCCGGCCATGTCGCCGTCGACCCGCCCCAGCAGCGCGGCGCCGGCCAGCACGCCCACCGGCGCCACGACCAGCATCGGCCAGAAGCGCCGGATCGCGGGCGCCATCGGCCCCGCCCCCAGCATCACCGTGACGTTGGAGGCGAGCGAGGGCGCCAGCACCAGCGGCAGGCTCGCCTTCAGCCCCAGCGACAGCGCCAGGATCGGCAGACAGGAGGTCGAGTACCCCAGCCCCGTGGCGCCCTTGACGAAGCCCGCGAACAGCATCGCGAAGACGATCACCGCCAGTTCGCCGCCGGTGTAGGAAAGCGTCATGCGGCCCCCTCGGCCCCTCGTCGCGCCAGGCCGCGCCGCGCGGCGAGGCCTCGGCCCTCATGCGCCGCGCCCGCCGCATTGTCCAGACCATCCCCGGCGGAGGCGTCCATCGCGGCAAGCCGGCGCCGCCTCCGCCGCCCCGGGCCCACGCGGTCGCTCAAGCGCGCTGCGCCGAGCGCCCCTCCGTCGCCCCCAGCGCCCGCTCGCGACATCAGTCCGTGCAGCCAGACGGCAGGCTCCATGCGCGCCCCGGGCCTGACCCGGGGCCTCGCGCGGCCGGCCCCCAGCGCACACCTGCTCCGGCAGCGCCCTGCCCCCGCCGCCCGCGCGACGCCCCTGGCGCCGCGGGGCGATCCTCTCTCCGGCAGAGGTCCGAGCCGCCCGTTGCAACGCGCGCCCTCGACATCCGCCCCGGGCGCCCCCGTGCGAGGCCGGGCGCCAAGCCGCCCTTTCTCCGCCCCGTGGCGGAGAAACCCGGCCGCCTGCGGCCGGGCGCGGGCCCTGGCCCGCGCGGGCGGCGCCCCTGCCCCCGGAGCGACGGCTCAGGCCGCCACGCGCACCAGGTGGTTGTCCCAGGCGAGGCCAGGCGTCTCGCGCCGGCGAACCTCCGCCCCATCGGAACCGATCCAGCGCAGCCAGCCCATGCCGTCCGACAGCAACAGCCCAGGCCCCGCCGGCGCGGCGCCGCAGACGTCGGGCTGCTCGATCTGCGCCGCGAAAGCCCCGCTGGCCACGTCGAACAGGTGCGCCACCCCGCCCCGCGGCGAGGTCACGACCGCCAGCCCGCCGTCGCCCGAAAAAGCGACCGAGCCGCCATACCCCTTCAGCCGCGCCTGCGCGTCCCCCGGCGCGCTCAGCGGCCGCAACGCCTCGCCCCGGCGGTGCAGGGCCAGCACGGCGGGGGCGCGGGCCGCCTCGCCCTCCCACTGCATCGCCGCCGCGATCGTGCCGTCGGCGCGCATCGCGATATGGCGCAGCGAGGCCTGGCGCGCCTCGGGCGCGACGGCTTCCAGCACCCGGCCGGCGTCAGGATCGAGATAGACGAGGTTCGGCCGCATCGAGCCGAGGTTCAGCTTCTGCCGCTCCATCGCCGGATCGGTGAAGATGCCGCCGTTGGCCACCGCCAGCACGCCATCGGCCATCTCGATCACGTCGTGCGGTCCCAGCCCCCCCGAGGGAACCTCGCCCAGCCGCCGCCAGTCCGCGGCGTCCCAGACCCCCAGGATGCCGCGCCCGCGCCCGTAGTCGTTCTCGGGCGTGTAGAGCCGCGCGCCGTCGGCCGAGATGCAGCCGTGGCCCATGAAATGCACGCCCTGGGGCGTCTCCAGCCGGGCGACCTCGCGGCCCTCGAGGCAGTCGACCACGAGGCCAAAGGTCCCTGGCCGCCGCGCGAAGGCCACCGCCAGCGGGCGCGAGGGGTGGACCGCCGCCGCATGACCCCGGTCGGGCAAGGGCAGGCGGAAGCGCTCCCCCCCGTCCGCGGCCAGCCCCACCAGCACGAACCCGCCCGAGGGCGTGCGCGCCGCGCCCAGGTGCGCCGGCGCGCCCGCCGCGCCCCAGCCCGAGCCCGAACCCAGGCTCTCAGGGGCGGCAGCTTCCCGGAAGTTCCCGTCCATCCCCGCCTCCCTCAGTCGCCGTCCAGCGCGTTGAACCCCGGCGAGATGCCCACCGCGGGCGCGGCCAGATGCTCGAACCGCTCGCGCGCCGTGGCCACCGAGGACTGCACCGCCTCGATGGCGAAGCGGCGGCCCGGGTCCTCGACCGCCTGGTCGAGCGGCGCGGGCGCGCGGCGGGTCATCTGCAGCGCCCGCTCCCAGCCCGAGCGCTGGTCCTTGAGCGCCTTGGCCTCCAGCGCCGGGGCGAAGCACTCGGCCAGCTGGCTCAGCGCCTGCAACGACAGTTCGACGTTGCGCAGGCTGCGGGCGGAGCGCCAGGCCTCGGCCTTGCGCGGCCAGGACCGCTCCCAGGTGCCCAGCGGCTCGCCCAGGCGCTTCTCCAGCGTCATCCGCGCGCCGCCCATCAGGGCGGTGTAGAAGGCGCGCGGCGGCTCCTCGACGCTGCGGTAGATGGCGCCTTCGCCGCGGGCGGCCCGGCGCATGTCGGGGGCGTGGCTGTCGCGCCAGTCGACCTGCAGCGCCTGCGCGGTGCGCGCCAGGTCCCCCGCGATCGCGGCCAGCAGACGGCAGGGGTAGCCTTTGGTCACGTCCGGCGCGCCCGCCTCGAAGATCAGCCGCTCGATCGCCATCAGGCCGCGGGCGGCGACCGAGACCTCGCGGAAGCCCTCCGGGTCGTCGACCACCGGGTCCTCGTCGGCCAGCAGCCCCTCGACCGCGCGGCGCACGAAGCCGCGGGGGTCGGGCCAGAACTCGATCGCCAGCGCCCGGCCCTCGGCCTCGGCCGGGCCGAAGCGCAGGTGGCTGATCCCCATCCAGTCGTCGAAGGCGCGGTGATAGGCGGCCCGCAGCACCGAGGGCCTGGCGCAGCCCTCGGCCGCCTCGGCGAGCGCGGCGGTCGCGATCGCGAAGCGCTTGTGCCCGGGCAGCACTTGCTTTTCGAGCGCCAGCTCGGTGATCTTGGCCAGCACCTCGGTCGAGGTCGCGGCCGAGGTGCGGCGCGAGCCCACGAAGGGCGAGGCGACCATCGCCGCCCCCAGCGCCATGAACCCGCGCCGGGCGGGGCCGCGCGGGGGGCGGGGCGCGCGGGGGGCGAGGTCGTCGCGGTCGTCGGACATCACAGGGACTCCAGGAAGCGCAGCAGGGCGGCGCGGTCGGCGGGCGGCATCGCGACCACGCGGTCGCGGGCGGGCTGCGCCTCGCCCCCATGCCACAGGATCGCCTCGAGCAGGGAGCGCGCGCGGCCGTCGTGCAGGAACTCGGTATGGCCGCTGACCGTCTGCGTCAGGCCGACGCCCCACAGCGGCGGGGTGCGCCATTCGCGCCCCGTGGCGCGGGCCTCGGGGCGGCGGTCGGCCAGGCCCTCGCCCATGTCGTGCAGCAGCAGGTCGGTGTAGGGCCAGATCAGCTGGAAGGACTGCTCGGGACGGTCCGAGAGGCGCTGGGTGACGAAGCGGGGGCGATGGCAGGCGGCGCAGCCGGCCGCGTGGAACGCGCGCTTGCCGGCCAGCACCTGCGGCGCGTCCCAGTCGCGCCGCGCGGGAACCGCGAGGTTGCGGGCGTAGAAGGTCACCAGACGCAAGGCCTCGGCGTCCGCCTCCAGGCCCCCGCGCTCGGGGTCGTCGCCGTGGGGGGCCTCTCGGCATTCGGTCTGGGCCGCCGTGCACTCGCCCCAGGGGTCGGGGTGCAGCGGGGTCGAGATGCCGATGTCGCCCGAAAAGGCGGCGGCCGACTGCTCCTCGACCGTGGCCTTGCCCGCCTTCAGGCCGAAGCGGCCGAGCAGCGGGCGCCGGTGGCGGGCCGACCAGACCACGTTGGCCCGCCCCGAGATGCCGTCGCCGTCGGCGTCCTGCGGATCGGCGTTGGCGAGGATATCCTCGACCGCGATCGCCTCCAGCAGCCCCAGGCCGATCATCTGGGGCGCGATGCGGGGCGAGAGCATCGCGCCCTCGGCGAGCGGTCCGTGACCCAGATCCTCGGCGCGCCAGTCCGGGCGGCGCAGCTCGGCGGTCTCGCCGCCCGAAAGCGCCACGGTCTCGGCCCGCCAGGTCACGCCCAGGCGGTACTCGGGCGTCATGCCGGGCAGCGCGAAGTCCTGCAGCTGCTCGCCATAGACCGGGTCGGGGAGGGTCGCGAGGTAGCCCTCGACCGCGCGCAGCCCCTCGGGCAGGTCGGCGGGCCCGGCGGGGACCGAGACGCGCAGGAAGATCGTGTTCGCCACGCCCGCCCCCGCCCCCGGCGCCGGCACGTGGCCGCGCCCGTCCTTGAGGTGGCAGCGCTGGCAGGAGCGGGCGTTGTAATAGGGCCCCAGCCCGTCCGAGGCCCGCGTGGACGAGGGCGCCGACACCCACAGCTTGCGGAACAGCCCGTTGCCGAGCTTGAAGTCCAGCTCCCGCTCGAACGGCATGTTGGCCGAGGATTGCGAAAAGGCGTCCCGGTTGACCTGCTTGCGCGAGGTGGCGCCGCCGCCGGGCATCGCCTCGAACGGCTCTGGCGCGGAGAAATCCGCGGGCGGGGCCAGCACGGCCTCGATCCGCTCGCGTTCTTCCCTGGTGCGGGGGATCACGGGCAGCGCGGGATCCTGCAGGGCCGCGGCCGGCAGCCCCCCGGCCGAGAGCGCGGGCCCAGCGGCGGCGGGGGCGACCCAGAGGATCATGGCGGCGAGGCCCGCTGCGCAGAGAGCCGCCGCCAGCGCGCCAGGGGCCGGGCGCCGGTGCGGGGTGGGACGGGGCAGCGGGCGGGAACGGGCGGCGAGGACCATGACGACTCGGCTCCGGATTCAGCCTGAGCGGTATGGTCGGAAGTTCCGGCGCCCCGCAAGGCGTCGGCCGGTCACAGCCGCGCGCGCGCCGGCCGAAACCGGGCAAGGGCCCGACGACGCGGGGCCGAGGCGGCAGCCGGCCCGAGGCCCGAGGCCATGGGCGAAACGAGGCGATGGCGAGTCCCAGACCCGGGGCCCAGACACAAGACCCGGGGCCCGGGGGCCAGACCGGTCAGGCGGCACGGAGCCGAGGCGACAGAGGACCGAGGCGACGCGGCGCCCATGCGACACAGGGGCAAGGCCGCGCCCGAGGCAGGCGACGCGCGGCGCCGGGCGCGCTAGGGTGCCGGCGTTCGCCCCTGCCGCCCCGATCCGGGGCGCGCGCCCCGTCCCGACGCCCCCTCTTCGCGAGACGATGCCGACGCCCCCTGCCCCTCCCCCCGCCGCCGCCCTCCGCGCCACTCCGCTTGCAGATGACCGCCTCGCGGCAGGCCGGCCCTCGGCGGGGCGCCCGGCAGTCGCCAAGTCGCCGGTCGACCGCCCCCTCGACGCCTCGACGCCCGCGCCGCGCCGGGGCCTTCGTCGGCGGCTGCGGGCGGCGGCGGCGTGCGGGGCGCTCGCCCTCGCGCTGGGCGCGCCGGACACCCCGGCGCGCGCCGACGAAGTCGCCGACGGTCTGCCGCGCACCGCCGTGCGGGTGGGCGAGGGCGGGGTGCTGCGCCTCTACGGTCATGTGAACCGGGGCTTCCTGGTCTATGACGACGGCGGCGCGCACAAGCTGTTCCCGCTGATCGACAACGGCAACTCCCAGTCGCGCGTCGGCCTGCACTACCTGCGCGCGGGCGAGACCACCTTCGAGGGGCGCGCCGAGATCGGCTACGCGCCCTACGCCTCCGACCGCGCCAGCTTCGCCGCCGACCGCCCCGCGCGCGACGACTTCGACCTGACCAAGAACAACATCCGCAAGCTCGAGGTCTCGGCCGCCCGGCCCGCGCTCGGCCAGCTCAGCCTCGGCCAGGGGTCGATGGCCACCGACGGGATCACCGAGATCGACTTCTCCGAGACCTCGGTGGTGGCCTATTCCTCGGTCGGCGCCTCGGCGGGCGGGCAGCTGTTCCGCGAGGACGGCAACGGGGGGGCGCTCACCGACATCCGCGTCGGCGACGCCTTCGCGAGCTTCGACGGCTCGCGCCGGGCGCGGCTGCGCTACGACACGCCCACGATCGCGGGGGCGTTCACGGCCTCGGTCTCCTACGGACACAACCTGCTCAGCGACGAGGCCTCGGTGCGCAAGGCCGAACTGGTCGACGTGGCCCTGCGCTTCGAGCGCAGGCAGGGCGGCTACTGGCTGGCGGCCGGCGGGGGCTGGTCGCGGCTGGGCGATGGCTCGCAGGTGGCGGCGGGGTCGGGCTCGGTCCTGCATGTCGCCTCGGGGCTGAACCTGACGCTGGCCGCGGGGGCGGCCGACGACACCAGCTCGCGCGTGCTCTACGGCAAGCTGGGACTGCGGCGGAACCTGGTCAGCTGGGGCGAGACGGCGGTTTCGGTCGACCTCTACACGGCGCGCGATCCCTACCTGGACGCGAGCGCGGGCATCGCCTCCTCGGCCAGCCGCTCGGTCGGGCTGGCCGCGGTGCAGAAGATCGACGCGGCGCGGGTCGAGGTCTGGGGCACGGTGCGGGTCTTCCGCTACTCCGACAATTCCGCCAGCTACGAGGACGGCCGCGCGGTCTTCGCCGGAGCGCGCTGGCGGTTCTGAAGGCCGGCGCGGGCCGGGACGAGACAGGCCGCCCCGCCGAAGCGGGACGGCCTGATCGGGTCGCCGCGGCCGGCGCCGCGCCGCGTCTTACTGGAAGACGGCGGTGGGGTCGTCGAGGCTGTCGGAGCCCTCGAACGCGATCGGCTGCAGGTGCAGCGCCGCGACCGCCCGCTCGATGGCGCGGGTCTGCTCGACAAGCGCGTCGACCGCGCCGCCGATCAGCGCCTCGCCGGGCTGCGAGCCGCGGGCCAGCATCTGGTCGTAGGAGAACCCGCCCTCGGCCGCGATCTTGATCTCGCCCAGCGCCTGGATCGAGCGGTCGAGCGCCTCGCGCAGCGCCGCGTCGGTCTTCGGGTCCGTCTCGGCCACCAGCTCGGACACCGAGGGGCCCGTCACCACCGAGCCGTCCACCCGCACATAGCGCCCGGTGTAGACGTTGCGCACGCCGATGCCGTCGTAGAAATGCGAGTTGTGGGTGTTGTCCGAGAAGCAGTCGTGCTCCTCCTCGGGATCGTTGAGCATCAGGCCCAGCTTCATCCGCTCGCCGGCCTGCTCGCCGTAGGAGAGGCTGCCCATGCCTGTCAGGATCGCCACCACGCCGGCGTCGGGATCGGCCATCAGCGCCTGGCGCGCCTCGCCCTCGGCCTCCCAGGCGGCGACGATCTCCTCGAGGTCCGAGATCAGCAGCGCGACGGCGGCGGTCAGGTATTCGCCGCGGCGGTCGCAGTGGCCGCCGGTGCAGGCCTCGCCCGTCGCGTAGTCGGTCCACGGGCGGGCGCCGGCGCCATGCTCGGTCCCGTTGAGGTCCTGGCCCCACAGCAGGAACTCGATCGCGTGGTAGCCGGTGGCGACGTTGGCCTCGATGCCCTCGGCCTCGTGCAGGGTGTCCGACAGCAGCTCGGGCGTGATCATCGTGGCGTCGACGGTGCGGCCGCCCAGCTCGAAGCTGGTCGAGGCGATGACGTTGATCCCGGCGTAGGGATTCTCGTCCGTGGCGCCCGAGCCCTCGACATAGTCGATCAGCCCCTCGTCCAGCGGCCAGGCGTTCACCCGCCCCTCCCAGTCGTCGACGACCGGATTGCCGAAGCGGAACGCCTCGGTCTGCTGGTAGGGCACGCGGGCCTGCAGCCAGGCGGCCTGCGCCGCGGCGAGCGCCTGGGGCGAGGCTTCCGAGGTCAGCGCCTCGATCGCCTGCTGCAGGCGTTTCGCGGTCGTCAGGCTGTCCTCGTAGCCGGCTCTGGCGATATCGGCGTAGGTGGCGAGCACCTCCGTCTTCTCGACCGCGAGCGCGGGGACGGCGGCGAGCAGCGTCAGCGGCGCTGCGGCGAACGCCAGGCGGACGGCGCGGGGGAGAGCGGACATCTGGGATCTCCTTGGGGGCGTCGGTCGGGATCGTGTCTCCCTGCTGGTTAGCTGAGTGAAACGCTCGGGAAAAGGGCCGCGTCGGATCCCCGACCGGAAAACTCGGTCTTGGCGCCGACGCCGCTCGTGCACGACGGCCGGGTTGCAGGGCCATTGTCCAGCGGTGCGCAAGAAAATTGCCGGTCGGGGCCAGCGCCGTGGCGTCGTCCGGCCTGCGACAACTTGACGAAGTCCCGGACGCCCCCCTAGCGTCCGGAGCTTGACGCCATTCAGCGCGTCGGGGCCGGTCCGGGAGGGGTCGCCGTCCCCGCCGCGCACAGGGAGGACTTTGCCATGAAACTTGTCGCCCGCCTCGCCGCGGCCGCGTCGCTTGCCGCGCTCGCCGCCGGCGCCGCCTCGGCCGAGATCAGGATCGCCCATGTCTACGGCAAGACCGGCCCGCTGGAGGCCTATGCCAAGCAGTCCCACACCGGGCTGATGATGGGGCTGGAATACGCCACCGACGGGACCATGGAGATCGACGGCGAGAAGATCGTCGTGATCGAGAAGGACACCCAGCTCAAGCCCGACCAGGGCAAGGCGCTGCTGGCCGAGGCCTATGGCGACGACGACGTGGCGCTGGCCGTGGGTCCGGTGTCCTCGGGCGTGGCGCTGGCGATGCTGCCGGTGGCCGAGGAATACGAGAAGATCCTGATCGTGGAGCCGGCGGTGGCGGACTCGATCACCGGCGAGAACTGGAACCGCTTCGTGTTCCGCACCGGGCGCAACAGCTCGCAGGACGCGATCTCGAACGCGGTGGCGCTGGGCAAGGAGGGGGTGAAGATCGCCACGCTGGCCCAGGACTACGCCTTCGGCCGCGACGGCGTGGCGGCGTTCAAGGAGGCGCTGGCCGACACGCCCGCCGAGCTGGTGCACGAGGAATACGTGCCCACCGACACCACCGACTTCACCGCGGCCGCCGAGCGGATCTTCAACGCGATGAAGGACATGGACGGCGAGAAGAAGCTGTTCGTGATCTGGGCGGGCGGCGGCAACCCGATGTCGAAGATCAACGCCATGGATCCCTCGCGCTTCGGGATCGAGATCGCGACGGGGGGCAACATCCTCGCCGCCATGCCCGCCTACAAGGAGTTCCCGGGCATGGAGGGCGCGACATATTACTACTACGAGATCCCCAAGAACCCGATCAACGACTGGCTGGTGAAAGAGCATGAGGCGCGCTTCGGCGCCCCGCCCGATTTCTTCACCGCCGGCGGCATGGCCGCGGGGCTCGCGGTCGTGGAGGCGATCCGCAAGGCGGGCTCGACCGACACCGAGGACCTGATCGCGGCCATGGAAGGCATGGAGTGGGAGACGCCCAAGGGCCGGATGATGTTCCGGGCCGAGGACCACCAGGCGCTGCAGTCGATGTATCACTTCAAGATCAAGGTCGACCCCGAGGTCGAATGGGCGATCCCCGAACTGGTCCGCGAGCTGACCATCGAGGACATGGACATCCCCGTCCGCAACTGAGACCGCACGCGCCGCGCGCCTCCCGACGCGCGCGGCGCCGACGCCCGCCGCCTGGCGCGCCCCGGGCTTGACCCGGGGCCTCTCGCGCCCCGCCGCGAACGGCCCGCGCGGAGGATCGCCCGACGGCCGTTCCAGGGGGTCCCTGGCGCCGGGCGCGGCGGCGAGCGACGGATCCGGGCCTGCGGCGTGGGTCCCGGCGTCCACCGGGCGGAGGCGGTCTCGCCGGCCCCCGCCCACCCACCCAGGCGGCGAGACCGCCTCCGCCCGGCCGGCCCGTGCAGCGCCCGGGGCCGGCCTTTTCGGCGCAGACCTTTGACGGCGGAGCCTCCCTTGACCGATCCCGTGCTCGAGACGAAGGACCTGACCATCCGCTTCGGCGGCCATGTCGCGGTGGACCATGTCTCCTGCGCCTTCAAGGCGGGGGAGCTGACCGCCATCGTCGGCCCCAACGGCGCGGGCAAGACCACCTATTTCAACCTGATCTCCGGCCAGCTTCCCGGCTCGGCCGGCCAGGTGCTGCTGGAGGGGCGGGACGTCACCCGCGCCTCGGCCTCCTCGCGCACGCATCTCGGCCTGGGGCGGGCCTTCCAGCTGACCAACCTGTTCCCCTCCCTCACGGTGCGCGAGAACGTGCGGCTGGTCGCCCAGTCCCGCGCCCGCAAGGGGCTCGACCTGTTCACCATGGCCTCCCGCCACGCCGAGCTGATCGAGGCCGCCGACCATGCGCTCGAGCGGGTGCGCCTGACGCGGCTCGCCGACCAGACGGTCTCGGCGCTGTCGCACGGCGACCAGCGCAAGCTGGAGGTGGCGCTGCTGATCGCCCTGCAACCCCGCGTCTACATGTTCGACGAGCCCACCGCCGGCATGTCGATGGACGAGGCGCCCGTGGTCCTCGATCTGATCGCCGATCTGAAGGCCGAGGGCGGCCACGCGATCCTGCTGGTCGAGCACAAGATGGACGTGATCCGCACGCTCGCCGACCGGATCATCGTCCTGCACAACGGGGCGCTCGCGGCCGACGGGGAGCCGGCCGCGGTGATGGCCTCGGCCGTCGTGCAGGAGGCCTATCTCGGCAAGGAGATCGCCGATGTCTGAGCCTCTGCTGCGCCTCGAGGGCGTGTTCGCCGACATCGAGCAGTACCACATCCTGCAGGGCGTGGACCTCGAGGCGCCCGCCGGCCAGGTCACCATGCTGCTCGGCCGCAACGGCGCGGGCAAGACCACCACCCTGCGCACCATCATGGGCCTGTGGCGCGCCCGGCAGGGGCGCATCCTGCTCGAGGGGCGGGACATCGCCGCCCTCCCCACCCCCGTCATCGCGCGGGCGGGCGTGTCGCTGGTGCCCGAGAACATGGGCGTCTTCTCCGACCTCACGGTCGAGGAGAACATGGTGCTGGCCGCCGTCTCCGGGCCGCTCGACGCGGCGCGGCTGGAGTGGATCTTCTCGGTCTTCCCGCCGCTGAAGACCTTCTGGAAGCTGCCGGCGGGCAATCTCTCGGGCGGACAGAAGCAGATGCTCTCGGTCGCGCGCGCGGTGTGCGAGGAACGCCGCCTCTACCTGATCGACGAACCCTCCAAGGGCCTCGCCCCCGCCATCGTCGGCACGCTGGTCCGGGCGCTGAAGGATCTGAAGGCGGCCGGCGCGACCATCCTGCTGGTGGAGCAGAATTTCTCGATGGCCCGGGCGCTTGGCGACCACGCCGCGGTGATGGACGACGGAAAGATCGTGTGGTCGGGCGCGATGGCGACGCTGTCGGCCGACGCCGCCCTGCAGGAGAAACTGATGGGCCTCAGCATGGAAGGGGGCCACGGATGACCGAGATCGCGCCCGAACACCGGCCGACCTTCTCGAAGGCCTCGCTGGGGGACCGGCTCTCGCCCCACGCGCCGGTGCTGCTGCTGCTGGCGCTGGCGGCCCTGGGGTGGCTGGCGATCGACCAGAATTCCTCGTGGCTGACGCTGACCGTGTCGGGGCTCGCGATGGGCATGATGATCTTCACCATGGCCGCGGGCATGACGCTGGTCTTCGGGCTGATGGACGTGATCAACTTCGGCCACGGCGCGTTCGTCTCGGTCGGCGCCTTCGTGGGCGTCACCGCGCTGATGCTGATGCCCGGCATGACGGCCGAGGCCTCGATCTGGCTCAACGGCTTCGCGATCCTGCTGGCGGTGGCCTGCGCGATGCTCGCCACCGGCGTGATGGGCTACGCGTTCGAGCGGGTGATCGTGCGCCCCGTCTACGGCGCCCACCTCAAGCAGATCCTGGTCACCATGGGCGGGCTGATCGTGGTCGAGCAGCTGATCTACGTGATCTGGGGCCCGGTCGAGATCTTCATCGAGCGTCCCGCCGCCTTCCAGGGCGCCGTGACCTTCGCCGGCGCCGCGCTCGAGAAATACCGCCTGGTCGCCGTGGCGCTCGGCCTGATCGTGTTCCTCGCCCTGCGCCTGACCCTCAAGCGCACCCGCATCGGCCTGATCGTGCGCGCGGGCGTCGAGAACGGCGAGATGGTGCAGGCCCTGGGCTACCGCATCGAGCGCGTCTTCATCGGCGTCTTCGTGGCGGGCTCGGCGCTGGCCGGCCTCGGCGGCGTGATGTGGGGCCTCTACGAGCAGGTGATCACCGCCCACATGGGGCAGGAGACGATGATCCTGGTGTTCATCGTGATCATCATCGGGGGCCTCGGCTCGGTCGAGGGCTGCTTCATCGCCGCGCTGATGGTGGGGCTGTTGCAGAACTATGTGGCCTTCCTTGCGCCCAAGGTCGCGCTGATCTCGAACATCGGCCTGATGGCCGCGATCCTGATGTGGCGCCCGCAGGGGATGACCCCCGTGGTCAAGGCGAAGTGAGGGGCCGATGCTGAGCCGCGTTCTCTCGGGCGACCTGCCCCGCTCCCGCGCGCTGTCGCTGGTGCTGCTGGTCATCTTCGTGGGGCTGGCGCTGGCGCCGTTCCTGTTCCCCGGCACCCGCAGCCTCGAGACCGCGGCGCGCATCTCGGTGTTCATTGCGCTCGCGGCCTCCTACGACCTGATGCTGGGCTACGCGGGGATCGTCAGCTTCGCGCACACGATGTTCTTCGGCATGGGCGCCTACGGCGTGGCGCTCGCCTGCGAGAACATGGAGCGGGGCTTCTTGCCGGTCGTGGTCGGCACGCTCGCCGGCGCGCTCGCCGCCGCCGTTGTGGCGCTGGCGATCGGCCTGTTCAGCCTGCGGGTGCGGGCGATCTTCTTTGCCATGATCACGCTTGCGGTCGCCTCGGCCGTGGCGGTGCTGGTCAGCCAGCTCAGCGCGCTGACCGGGGGCGAGGACGGCCTGTCGTTCTCGATCCCGCGGGAGCTGACGCCGGCTTACAAGTTCGCGGACGTCCGCATCCTCGGCGTCGCGATGAACGGGAAATTGCTGAACTATTACCTCGTCTTCGGCGGCTCCCTGCTGATCTTCCTCGTCCTGTTGCGGGTGGTGAACTCCCCCTTCGGGCGGGTCCTGCAGGCGATCCGCGAGAACGACTTCCGCGCCGAGGCGATCGGCTACCGCGTCGTCGCCTATCGCACCATCGCCACCTGCCTGTCGGCGGCCTGCGCGGCGCTGGCGGGCTCGCTGTTCGCGATCTGGCTGCGCTATGTCGGCCCCGGCACGGCGATGGGCTTCGAGATCATGATCGACGTGCTGCTGATGGTGGTGATCGGGGGCATGGGCACTCTCTATGGCGCGGCCATCGGGGCGACGCTGCTGGTGCTGGCGCAGAACTATCTGCAGGCGGTCATGGCCGGCGCCGCCGAGGCGACCGCGGGTCTGCCGCTGGTCCCCGACCTGATGAACCCCGACCGCTGGCTGCTGTGGCTGGGGCTGCTGTTCATCGCCTCGATCTACTTCTTCCCCGCGGGCGTGGTCGGCCGCCTGCGCCAGGGACGAGCGGGGTCCGGCGTAACCAAGCCTTAGCGGATTCCGGGCCAGAACCCGGGCGAGGGCGCCGGCCGCACGCGGGGCGGCGCCCTCGCCCGCGTCCGCAGTCCCGGAGCCTTCGCCAGATGCCGAGCCCCCTGCCCTCCCGCCTTTCCGCCTTCGCCGTGTGGGCGGCCTGCCTTCTCGCGCCCGCCGGGGTGATCGCCACGGCCGGCGTCGCCGCGCTCGGGGCGCCGCCCGCAGCGGCCTCCTCGCTGGACCTCGCGGTCCGGGTCAATGGCCAGGGGGCGGAGCAGGCGACCTCGATCTCGCTCGCCGACCTCGCCGCCATGCCCCAGACGCAGGTCCGCGCCGTCACCCCCTGGACCGAGGGCGTGGTGGTGTTCGAAGGCGTGCCCTTCGCCGACCTCGCCGCCCGCGTCGGCGTGTCGGAGGGGCCCGTGGCCCTGACCGCGCTGAACGCCTACCAGATCACGCTCGACGCGGCCCAAGTGATCGCCAGCGGCGGGGTGCTGGCGCTGAAGATGGACGGCAAGACCATGTCGGTGCGCGACAAGGGCCCGATCTGGCTGGTGTTCCCCTCCGAGGCGCGCCCCGAGCTCGCCGCCACCGACAACACCCACATGTGGATCTGGCAGGTCAATGCGATTGATTTTGGCCCGCGCTAGGCGCTGGCTGGCGATCCTGGCCCGCGCCAGGCGCGGGGCTGCGGTCTTGACCCGCGTCGACCGCGGGCTCGCGGCCTCGTCAAAGGCCCGGCGCTGGCTGACCACCTCCGACCGCGGTCGGCGCTGGCTGGACCTGCTGCCGATCCCGGTGGCGGCGGCGGCCGTCGCGATCTTCGGGGTGATGTCCTGGTCGGCCAGCGTCGATTTCCGCGCCACCCAGAAACTCGAGGAAAGCCGCGCGGCCATCGTCGAGGGCGCGGTCTCCTGGCTCTCGCACCAGGCCGAGAACGAGATGCTGCGCCTCGCCGACCGCATCGCCCGCACGCAACGCGCAGATCCGGCCTTGGCCCCGGACGCGCCGCTCCCCCCCCGACCCGGGCCCCCACGCGCCGGGCCCGCCCGCCATCCCCGACGCCATCGCCCTGCAGTACGACATCATGTGGAGCCGGCTCGACCTGCTGACGACCGAGAGCTTCCTCTCCCGCGTCCGGGTCGCCCGCGACGGGCAGGCGCATGTCGCGAACCTCGCCGCGCTGATGGCCGACCTCGAGGCGCTGGACGCGCGGCTCGGGCTCGCCCCGTCCGGCCCCCCGCCCCTGGCGCCGCCCCCGGGCACGCAGGCCGCGCTCGCGGCCATGCAGGACTTTGTCCACGCCTGGGTCGAGCCGGTGCGCCGCATGGGCCGCGCCGTCTACGACGACGAACTGCGCCTGCGCCCGCAGCTGTTCCAGGCGCTGAGCGAACTGCGCGAGCGCAAGCGCCGCCAGCAGATCCGCTTCGCGCTGCTGGTGCTGGCCACGGGCCTCGCCACGGCGCTGGCGCTGCGCTTCGTGCTGCGCCTCGCCAGACGACTGCTGGCGGCCCGCGCCCGCTTCGACGCGGCGCTCGGCGCCTCGTCGAACGGCATTGCCTTCTTCGACGAGGGCGGACGGCTGCGCCAGTGCAACGAGGGATTCCACGCCCTGCACGCGGTCGGCGGCGTCGCCTGGGCCGAGGGGCTGACCGCGCGCGAACATTTCGCCGCCGTCGCCGCCCACGCCCCCGAGGCGCAGGGCCGCGAGGCCGCCTGGGCCGAGGCCGAGGCCGCGCCCTACGGCTCGGCGCGCGAGCGTCGCCTTCAGGTGCGCGCCGACGGCCGCAAGCTGCTGGTCGAGAGCGGTCGGCGCACCGCGGGGGGCTACATGATCACCGTCGCCGACGTCACCGACCTGGTCGCCGCCCGCGACCGGGCCGAGGCGCTGTCGGCCGAGCGTTCGGAGATGCTGGCGGTCATCGGCCACGAACTGCGCACCCCGATCGCCGCCCTCGTCGGCGCGCTGGAGCTCGCCGGCGACGACGCGCCCGAGGATCCCTCAGACGACCCTTCCGCCGCGGACCGACCTGCCGGAGGCGCCCTGCCCCCTGCCGAGGACGAGGCGCGCGCCCGACGCCGTCACCTCTCCAACGCGCGCCAGGCGGCCGAGGTGATCGCCACCATGTCCGAGGACGTGTTCGAGTTCGCCGCCGTCACCGGCGGCACGCTCGAGAGCAAGACCCAGGATTTCGAGCTTCATGACCTGTTCGACGCCGTGTGCGTGGCCACCGCGCCGCGGGCGCAGGCCCGCGGGCTCGCCTTCCGCTCGGATCTCTCGGCCCTGCGCGGCGCCTGGGTGCGCGCCGACCGGGTGCGCCTGCGCCAGGTGGCCGAGAACCTGCTGACCAATGCGCTGAAGTTCACCCGCGAGGGGCACGTCGCCTTGCGCGCCTTCCTCTCGGAGCCTGACCCCGAAGGCCGCCGCCGCCTGCTGGTCGAGGTCGAGGACACTGGCCCCGGCGTCCCCCCCGAGGCGCGCGCCCTGATCTTCGAGCCGTTCCGCCAGCACTGGGGCGCCGCCCGCCGCCGCGCCGGCCCCGGAGCAGGGCAAGGCCCGGGGGACAGCGGCCCCGGCGGACCCGAGCCCACCGCCTGGTCGCCGCCCGCCCCGCTGCTGGCGCCGCCCGCCGCCGCCCCCGGCCGCAGCCCCTCGGCCGAACGGCGCACCGCGACGCGCGGGCTGGGCCTGGGGCTGGCGATCTGCCGGCGGATCCTGGCCGGCATGGGAGGCGAGATCGAGCATCGCGCGCGTCCCGGCGGCGGCTCGATCTTCTGGTTCTCGACGCGGGTCGCGCCGGCGTCCCCCCCGGGCCGGCGCGCGCGCCCGGCGATGGCCGCGATGGACGGGGGCGGCGTCTCGGTGCTGCTGGTCGAGGACGATCCGCTGCTGGCCGAGGTGACGCTCGCCCAGCTCCGCCGCGCCGGCTTTGCGGCCGAACACGCCGCCACAGCCGCAAGCGCCGCCGCGATGGGCGTGGCGAAGGCCTACGATCTGGTGCTTCTGGACCTGCAGCTTCCCGACGGCACCGGGGCCGACGTGGCCCGCGCCCTGCGCGCCGCGCCCGGCGGCTCGCGCGACAGCCTGGTGGTGGCGCTGACCGCCTACGCCGACGAAGACGTGGTGGCCGAGGTCCGCGCGCAGGGCATCGACCACATCCTGTCCAAGCCGCTGTCGCCCGACCGCATCGCCGCGATCCTGCGCGGCCGCGAGGACGCCCCGCGGGCCGCCGCCGATCCGGACCGCGACCCCAACCCCAAGGAGGCCGTGCCATGACGCTCGAACCCAGGGACGAGCCCGCGGGCGGGCCGCCAGTCCCCGAACGCGCCCCGCCCGCCTCCCGGATGACGCCAGAACCGATGGACGAGGCGCGGCTTGCGGACCTGCTGGCGGTGATGGATCCTGATCGGCTGGGCGCCCATGTCGCGGGACTGCGCGCCGCGCTCGACGGGCTGGCGGGCGCCGGCGCGCCGCCTCTGCCCGAGGCTGCCGAGACGGACGCCTGGACCGGGCTTGGCCGACGCGCGCATGCCGCGGCCGGTCACGCCCAGCTGCTGGGGTTCCCGGGACTCGGGCGGCTGCTCAACGCGCTCGAGGCGTCGGCGAAGCAGGCGGATGCGCGCGCGGCGGGCCTGGCGCTGGCGGCGCTGCGGGCGCAGCTCGATGCCGGCGCGCCGCGGCTGCCGCCGCTCTGAGCGGCGCGGGCCGACACGGCCCCAGGGCGACGCGCTCAGTTGCGCCCGTTGCGCCCCCGGCGTTCGGCGCGCGGATCGGGATGCGGCTCGGCCACGTCGCCCGCGTGCAGCAGCGGCGCGACCTCGCCCGAGCGGGACTCGTCGGCCGCCTCCATCAGCGCGGCCACACGCTCGAGCGAGGCGACCAGCATAGACTGCTCCCAGTCCGCCAGCCGGTCGAATTTCTCGGCAAAGCGCGACTGCAGCGGGTCGGGCGCGGCCTCGAGCGCGGACTGCCCCGCGGGCGTCAGCGACAGCCAGAACTGGCGACGGTCGGTCTCGCCGCGCCGGCGGCGGACGAAGCCGCGCGCCTCGAGCTTCTCGATCAGGGCGGTGGCGGTGGCCTGGGCGACGCCCACCGCCTGGGCGATGGTCTTGGGGGTCGCCTCGGCGCGCTCGGCGAGGTGGTCGAGCACCATCAGCTGGGGCGTGGTCAGCCCCGTCTCCCGCGCCAGCGCACGCGCCGAGCCCTCCGTCGCGCGGAGGATCCGGCGCAGCGCCACCAACGAGTGCTTCACGCGGTCCTGCATGGGCGTAGCGGTTCCAGGGACAGGCGGCAGCGCCGCCGCGGCGAGAGATCTCGCGGCATCATATTCGAAGGAGCGTTCAGTTAAAGCCATGACCTGAATTTCGTTCAGGCGCCGAAGGATTTCCACCCCCTCAGCCCAAATTAAATTTACGAAATGAAGTTTACTGGCGCGAAAGTGCGCAGCGCAAAGGACCGCAAGTCATTGATCCACAAAGCACGAATTCGGGTGAGCCCCAGGAATGGGCAAAAACTCCTTCGGGGTTGAAATTTCTCGGCAGGCCCGTATCTTTCAATCAACCGAAACGACCAACGATGGACCCATGCCCCGCGACACTCTCCAGACCGATCTTCCGACCTTCCGCATCCCGACCGCCGAGGACGGGGCTGCCGTGTGGGACCTGATCCGGAACTGCGAGCCGCTGGACCGCAACTCGCTCTACTGCAACCTTCTGCAGTGCGATCACTTCGCCGACACCTGTGTGCTGGTGGAGCGGGACGGCGAGGCGCTGGGCTGGATCTCGGCCTATATCCCCCCGCAGGAGCCTGACACGCTGTTCGTGTGGCAAGTGGCGGTTTCCGAGAACGCCCGCGGCATGGGTCTGGCCGGCAAGATGCTCCAGGAGCTTCTCGACCGCGACGTCTGCCAGGACGTCACCCGGCTGAAGACCACCATCACCCGCTCGAACGACGCGAGCTGGGCGCTGTTCCGCCGCTTCGCCGACCGTCAGGACGCCGGCCTGAAGCGCGAGCCCCACTTCAAGCGCGACGACCACTTCGAGGGCCGTCACGACACGGAATACATGGTCACCATCGGCCCGTTCGGAGCGCTCGCGGCCGCCGCCGCCTGAAGCTCCGAAGACCGACCGGGATCCGCGGCGTCCTCACCGATCGCGCGGGTCCCGGAAGGGCCACGAACCCAGACCATAGCAGATACGGGAGGTTTCCCATGACCCCGACCGGCACCCCGGCCGAGACGGCCGATTTCAGCATCTACACCCGCCGCGAGTCCGAGGCGCGCAGCTACTGCCGCTCGTTCCCCACGTCCTTCGTGTCGGCGCGCAACGCGCGGATGACCGACGCCGAGGGCCGCGAGTACATCGACTTCCTCGCCGGCTGCTCCTCGCTGAACTACGGGCACAACGACCCGGACATGAAACAGGCGCTGATCGAGCATCTGACCGCGGACGGCATCGGCCACGCGCTCGACTTCCACACCGGGCCCAAGCAGGCGTTCCTCGAGACGTTCGAGCGGCTGATCCTCAAGCCCCGCGGCATGGACCACAAGGTGATGATGACCGGCCCGACCGGCACCAACGCCGTCGAGGCCGCGATGAAGCTCGCGCGCAAGACCACGGGGCGCGAGAACATCGTCGCCTTCACCAACGGCTTCCACGGCATGACGCTGGGCGCGCTGGCCGCGACCGGCAACGCCGGCAAGCGCAACGGCGCGGGCATGGCGCTCTCGGGCGTCACCCGCCTGCCCTATGAGGGCGCGTTCGGCGAAGGCGTCGACACGCTCGCCCAGATCGAGGCGATGCTGGAGAATCCCTCCTCCGGCCTCGACCACCCGGCCGCGTTCCTGCTGGAGCCGGTGCAGGGCGAGGGCGGCCTGAACGCCGTCTCGGGCGAGTGGCTGCGCGGCCTCGACCGCATCGCCAAGAAGCACGGCATCCTGCTGATCCTGGACGACATCCAGGCGGGCTGCGGGCGCACCGGCACCTTCTTCTCTTTCGAGGAGATGGGCGTCGAGCCGGACATGATCCCGCTCGCCAAGTCCTTCTCGGGCATGGGCCTGCCCTTCGCGGCGCTGCTGCTGAAGCCGGAGCTGGACGTGTGGAAGCCCGCCGAGCACAACGGCACCTTCCGCGGCAACACCCACGCCTTCATCACCGCCCGCGTGGCGCTGGAGAAGTTCTGGTCCGACGACGCCTTCTCCAACGAGGTGAAGGAAAAGGCCGAGATCCTGAACCATCGCCTGTCGGCCATCGCCGGCATGATCCCCGAGGCCTTCGTGAAGGGCCGGGGCATGATGCAGGGCGTGGACGTCGGCTCGGGCGAGCTCGCCGAGGCGATCTGCGCCGATTGCTTCAAGGCCGGCCTGATCATCGAGACCTCGGGCGCCCACGACGAAGTGGTCAAGGTGCTCTGCCCGCTTACCATTGAGCGCGAGACCCTGACCCAGGGGCTCGACATTCTCGAGGCCGCCGTGGCCGCCCGCGCGTCGGGCGCCGCCACGAAGCTGGCCGCCGAATAAGGAGACACCGATGATCGTCCGCGACCTGAACGAGTGCATGGGGACCGAGCGCGAGGCCGCCGCCGAGCAGTGGCGCTCGATCCGCCTGCTGCTGGCCGACGACAAGATGGGCTTCAGCTTCCACATCACCATCATCGAGGCCGGTTCGGAGCACACGTTCCACTACAAGAACCACTTCGAGAGCGTCTACTGCGTGTCGGGCGAAGGCTCGATCGAGGACCTGGCCACCGGCGAGGTCCACCCGATCAAGCCGGGCGTGATGTACGCGCTGAACCTGCACGACAAGCACACGCTGCGCTGCAAGACCGAATGCGTCTTCGCCTGCACCTTCAATCCGCCCGTCACGGGGAAAGAGGTCCATCGCGCAGATGGCTCCTACGCCCCGGCCGAGGAAGAGTCGGCCGCCTGAGGCTCCCGCGCCTGTCCGCAGGCGCGCCAAGGACAGCGCCCGCCCCCTCCGGGCGGGCGCGTACCGATCCCCAGGCGACCCCAAAAGAACAGGGACTTCCGTGACCTGCAACGATAACGCCCCGCTTCGCGAGCACACCGTCGAGAAAATCGGCGGCACCTCGATGAGCCGCACCTGCGAGCTTCTCGACGGCCTGTTCATCGGCGACCGGGAAGAGGATGCGCTCTACAACCGGGTCTTCGTCGTCTCGGCCTACAGCGGCATCACCAACCTGCTGCTCGAGCACAAGAAGTCGGGCGAGCCCGGCGTCTATGCGCTGTTCGCCAACGCCGATCACGACCACGGCTGGTCCGATGGCCTGAACCGCGTCATGAAGGCCATGACCGACGCCCATCACGAGATCCTCGACGACAAGGCCGACGTCCGCGCCGCCGACGACTTCGTGCGCGAGCGGATCGAGGGCGCGCGCTCGGTGCTGATCGACCTCCAGCGCCTGTGCTCCTACGGCCATTTCCAGCTCGACAGCCACCTGCTGACGGTGCGCGAGCTGATCTCGGGCCTGGGCGAGGCGCATTCCGCCTTCGTCACCGCCACGCTGCTGCGCCGCCACGGGGTCAACGCCCGCTTCGTCGACCTGACCGGCTGGCGCGACGAGACCCATCCCAGCCTCGACCAGCGCATCGACCTCGGCTTCGAGGACATCGACCTGGCCCGCGAGCTGCCGATCGTCACCGGCTACGCCCAGTGCCGCGAGGGCCTGATGCGCGAGTTCGACCGCGGCTATTCCGAGGTCACCTTCTCGCGCATCGCCGCCCGCACCCGCGCGCGCGAGGCGATCGTGCACAAGGAGTTCCACCTCTCCTCGGCCGATCCCAAGGTCGTGGGCGCGGACGCGGTGCGCAAGCTTGGCCGCACCAACTACGACGTGGCCGACCAGCTCTCGAACCTGGGGATGGAGGCGATCCACCCCCGCGCGGCCAAGACCCTGCGTCAGGCCGGCATCCCGCTGCGCGTCACCAACGCGTTCGAGCCCGACGATCCCGGCACCCTGATCGACGCCGAGTACGGCGGCGAGACCCGGGTGGAGATGGTCACCGGCCTGCCCGTGCTCGCGCTCGAGGTGTTCGAGCAGGACATGGTCGGCGTGAAGGGCTACGACGCCCGGATCCTCGAGAGCCTGACCCGCCACCGCGTGCGGATCGTCTCCAAGAGCTCCAACGCCAACACCATCACCCACTACGTGGACGCCTCGCTGAAGCTGGTGAAGCGGGTGGAGGCGGACCTCGCCGAGACCTGCCCCGGCGCCCGGGTGCGCGCCCGCAAGATGGCGCTGGTCTCGGCCATCGGCCGCAATCTCGAGGGGCTTTCGGTCGCCCGCCGCGGCCTGACCGCGCTCGAGGCGCGCCAGGTCAAGGTGCTGGCGGTGCAGGACAACGGCCGCGCCGTGGACGTGCAGTGGCTGGTGCCGGCCGAGCAGGCCGACGACGCCGTGCGCGCCCTGCACGAGGAGCTGGTCTCCTCGGCCGAGGAGATCGCGCGCCCCGAGCTCGACGCCGAGCCGCTGCAGACCACCGCGGCCTCCTTGCGCGCCGCCTGACCCGGCCCGCAGCCGTCCCTGCCCAAGGCCGCCCGCGCCCCCCGCGCGGGCGGCTTTCTCATGCCCGGCCCCGCAGACGCCCGCCGTCTACGGGGTTGGCGGGCGGGCGTTGCGGGCCGCAGGCCCGCGAGTCCCGTCCCGCCCCCCGTCCCCCGCACGAAAGAACCGCCCGCGCGCCAGGCGCGGGCGGTTCTTTCGGCTGGTCTCCAGCGGGGGCGGCGGGCGGGCGATGCGGGCCCGCAGGGACCGCGAGAGCCGTCCCGTCGCCCCTCAGGCCTCTTCTGCGAGCGCCGGCGCCGCCACGCCCCCGTCGACCTCGACCCAAAGCCCCTCGCGCTTGGCGAAGGCGACCCCGGCGAGCCGCAGGAAATCCTCCCCGCCCTCGCCGACCGCATGCCGCTCGATCTCGACCCGGCCCTTGCTCAGCGTCAGCAGGTTGAAGTCGTTCTCCTCCCCCCGCGTGCGCAGGGACAGCGAGGTTCCCGCCTGCACCTGCAGCATCCGTCCGCCCAGGATCGGCATCGCCCGCCAAGTGTGCATGTGCCCGCACAGAACCAGCTCGGCCCCCGCCTCGGCCAGCCGCCGGGCGTGGTCCTCGGCGTCGCGCAGCGGGGCCTTGGGATCGTCGGGCAACTGTTCCAGCGGGTGATGCAGCGCCAGCACCGTCAGACCCTCGCGCGGGGGTTCGGCCAGGGCCTTGCAGGCGCGCGCCATGTCGCCGGGATCCAGCCGGCCGCGCTGCCACTCGACCCGGCTGGCGCTGTTGGCCCCGACCACCCGAACCCCCTTCATCCGCGTCGTCGGCGCCACGTCGAGCGCGATGTACCGCCGATAGCGCCGCCAGGGGCTGACCAGCCGCCGCGCCACGTTCTCGAGCGGCGCGTCATGGTTGCCCGGCACGCAGATCACCGGCCCCGGCAGCCGCTCGACAAAGTCGCGCGCCATCCGCCACTGGCTCGAGCGCGAGCGCTGGGTCATGTCGCCGGTGATCACGGTCAGGTCGGGCGCGAGGCGCGTCACCGCTTCCACGAGACGGTCGGCGACTTTCGGGGGAACGCGGCCAAAGTGAAGGTCGGACAGGTGAGCCAGTCTCAGCATAAAACCAGCTTACCCTTCCCGCGCGGGCGCGAGAACCTCCAGCGCGTCGTCCTTGCGCAGGAAGTGGAACGGCCCCGACATCTTCGAGCGCTCTCCGTCGCGCGCCACCAGGCGGCGGCCGCGGCGGGTCTCGACCAGGATGTCCTTGCCATACAGCATCTCGAAGTCGCGCCCCGGCTTCAGCGCCTTCAGCCCCAGCGCCGCAGCCAGCCGGATCAGGTCGAACGCCTCGCGGTCGGGGGCGAGGAACAGCGCGAACTCGCCGTCGCGCACCCGCTCCGCGGCCTCGTGGAAATCGAACTGCTCGAGCTGGAAGGCGTTGTTGGCGATGAAGGCGAGCGGCGTCTTCACGCGCGTCACCTCCCCGTCCACCGTCACCTTGGCGTCGAGCGGCGCGCGGAACTCGGCCAGCGCCGTGACCACCGACCAGTGCGCCGCGAGCTGGGAGCGTCCGAAGCGGCGGTAGACGCTCTCGCGCGTCTCGAGGATCTTGGCATAGGCGCCCAGACTGGCGTTGTTGAGGAACACCCGCCCGTTCACCTCGCCCAGCGGCAGCGGACGCGTCTCGCCCGCGGCCAGCACCGCGACCGCCTCCTCGGGCGTCTCGGGCAGCCCCAGGCTGCGGGCGACGTAGTTGAACGTGCCCAGCGGGATCACCCCCAGCCGCGCGCCCGAGCCTGCGATCGCGCCGGCGACCGCGTTGATGGTCCCGTCCCCGCCGCCGGCGACGACCGTGCCGAAGCCCTCGTCGGCGGCCTCGCGCGCGGCGCCCTCCAGGTCGCGGCCCTTCTTGATCAGGCGCAGGCGGGCGGGGATGCCGTGGCGGGCGAACTCCCGCTCCAGGGTTGCCGCCAGCGACTCCGCCCGCCGTCGGCCAGAGCCCGCGTTGAGGATCACGCAGGTCTCGTCGGCCCGCGCGCGCGGCGGGGCGCCGGGCGCCGGGTCGGCGGGCTCGAGATCGGGGACGCTGGACATAAACGGGCTCCTGACGGGCGCGTGGGTTCGGGTCGACGTGAGGCTATGGTCCCCTATGTGGCGCCTTATCCGGCCGGGCCTAGGCGGAATTCGGCCGATTTGCAGGCGCCGGGCAAAAACGGCCGCCCCCGCGAAGGGGCGGCCGCGCTTTCCCGTCCGGAGAGGGCCGGCGCGAAGGGCTCAGGAGGACTCGGCGTGCACCACCTCGCCGAAACGCTCCCAGCTCTCGCCGTTGAAGCGCATCAGCTGCATCGCCTCGATCGGAGCGTGATCGGTGGGCGAGGTGTTGATGGTGATCCCCGGCAGCAGCATCGGCACGCGCAGCTCCTTGAGCGAGGCGGCCTGCCTGACGATGTTCTCCCGGCTCAGGTCGTCGCCCGCACGGCGCAGCGTCTCGACCAGCGTGATCGCCGAGGCGTAGCCGAAGACGGTGAAGGACGAGGTCTGGTCCCCGTCGGGATACCACTCGTTCATGAAGGCGCGCCACTCGGCCACCTCGGCGTTGTCGGCCCACTGCGGGTCGTCCACCTCCATCAGGTAGCCCGCCGAGATCAGGCCCTTGGAGGCCTCCAGCCCCGCCGGCTCCAGCACCGAGCCCACCGAGATCGAGACGTTGTTGAGGAAGCGCTCGGCCTCCCAGCCGATCTCGACCGACTTCTTGATCGCCTGGGCGGCAAACTTCGGGGTGGCCACGATGAAGAACACGTTGGCGCCCGTCGACTTGAGGTTGATGACCTCCGAATCCACCGTCGGCTGGGCCACCTCGTAGGGCGCCTCGGCGACGATCAGGTCCTCTCGCCCCGCGAGCCCGCGCTTGAGCCCGGTCAGATAGTCCTTCCCGTAGTCGTCGTTCTGGTAGAGCACGGCGATCTTTGGGTTCTCGATGTTGGCCAGGATCCACTGGGCGTAGATCGCGCCCTCGGTCGGGTAGTTGGGCTGCCAGCCCGACGTCCAGGGGAAGTTCTCGGGATCGTTCCACTTCGAGGCGCCGGTGGCCACGAACAGGTGTGGGATCTTCTTGGCGTTCACGTACTTGTGGATCGCGGTGTTGGTCGGCGTGCCCAGCGTGCCGTGCAGGATGTCGACCTCATCCTGCTCGACCAGGCGACGGATCTGCTCGACCGTCTTGGGCGGCGAATAGCCGTCGTCGTAGCTGATCCACTCGATCTGGCGGCCGTTCACGCCGCCCTCGGCGTTGACCTTGTTGAGATAGGCCTCGATCGTGCGCCCGATCTGGCCATAGGCCGATGCGGGGCCCGAGTAGGGATTGGTGTTGCCCACCTTGATCGTCTCGTCGGCGGCCAGCGCGGCGCCTGAGCCGCCAGCGGCGGCCAGGGCCGCGACCGCGGCGCCCATCAGAGTGCGTCGGTTCAACATCGTCGCTTCCTCCCGTCCGCGCCTGTTGGATGGTCGCCTTAGGGTTCGCGCCCCTTAGTTGTCGGGGCCCCAGACGCCGCGGGGCCCGATCCGGCGCGGTGCGGATCGGGCCCCGTTGCTTGCTTCCGCCCAAGGAGGAAGCTCGGGCGCCGCCGCCCGCGAAGGGCGGCGGCGTCTGGAGGTCGGCTCAGCTCGACTCGGCGTGGATGACCTCGCCGAAGAACTCCCAGCTCTCGCCGTTGAAGCGCATCAGCTGCATCGCCTCGATCGGGGCGAAGTCGGTCTCCGAGGTCTTCACCTGGATGCCGGGCAGCAGGATCGGCACCCGCACGTCGAGCGAGGTCGCCGCGGCCTGGATCTCCTCGCGGCCCGCGTCGGGACCGGCCTTCTCGAGCGCCTCGACCATGGTGATGGCGATGGCGTAGCCGAAGGTGGTGAAAGACGAGGTCTGGTCGCCGTCGGGATAGTACTCATCCATGAACGCGCGCCAGACGGCCATCTCCTCGTCGTCCTTCCACTGCGGGTCGGTCGACTCCTTCATGTAGCCCGCCGAGATCAGACCCTTGGAGGCCTCGAGCCCCGCCGGCTGCAGCACGCCGCCGACCGAGACCGAGACGTTGTTGAGGAAGCGCTCGGCCTCCCAGCCAATCTCGTCGGACTTCTTGATCGCCTGGGCGGCGAACTTCGGGGTGGCGACGATGAAGAACACGTTCGCGCCCGAGGCCTTCAGCGAAATCACCTCGGAATCCACGGTCGGCTGCGCGACCTCGTAGGGGGTCTCGGCGACGATCAGGCTGTCAGCCTTGTCGCCCAGGCCCATCTTCATGCCGTGGAGGTAATCTTTGCCGTAGTCATCGTTCTGGTAGAGGATCGCGATCTTGGGATCCTCGATGTTGTCCATGATGTACTTGGCGTAGATCGCGCCCTCGGTCGGGTAGTTCGGCTGCCACCCGGTCGTCATCGGGAAGCCCGAGGGGTCGTTCCACTTCGACGCGCCGGTCGAGACGAACAGGTGCGGCACCTTCTTGGCGTTCACATACTTGTGGATCGCCGTGTTGGTGGGCGTGCCGAGCGTGGCGAACAGGATGTCCACCTCGTCCTGCTCCACCAGGCGGCGGACCTGCTCCACCGTCTTGGGCGGGGAATAGCCGTCGTCGTAGCTGATCCACTCGATCTGCCGGCCGGCCACGCCGCCCTCGGCGTTCACCTTGTTGAAGTAGGCCTCGATCGTCTTGCCGATCGTGCCGTAGGCCGAGGCCGGGCCCGAGTACGGCATCGTGTTGCCGATCTTGATGGCGTCCTGCGCCGCCGCAGGGGCGGCGATCAGCGCCGAGGCCGCAGCCGCGGCCATCCAGGTCTTGCGTCCGAACATTCGGAACCTCCCATTCGCGCTTTTCGTTACGTAAACCTTAGGGTATGCGAGCCTTAGCTTTTCACCCCCAGGACGGTTCGGGGCCTGATCCGGCGCGCGCGGATCAGGCCCCGATGGTCATCCCGCCCCGTCGCGACGGGGCGGGATCGCTGTTTGCGCCGGGCGGGGCCGCGATCTTCGCCGCGTGCGTCCCGCCCGTTCAGCGCCGCCGGGTCACGAGGACTCGGCGTGGATGATCTCCCCGAACAGCTCCCAGGTCTCGCCGTTGAAGCGCTGCAGCTGCATCGCTTCGATCGGCGCGAAGTCGGTCGGGCCGGTGGTCATGGTGATGCCGGGCAGCAGCATCGGGTTCTCGACATGGTCCATCGAGGTGGCGGCCTTCAGGATCGCCTGCGCGTCCGCGCCCTCGCCGGCCTGCTTCAGCACGTGCTCCATGGTCTTGGCCACGCCGTAGCCGAAGACCGTGAAGGACGAGGCCTGGTCCCCGTCGGGGTAGTACTCGTCCATGAACGCGCGCCACTCCTCCATCGCGGGGTCGTCGGCCCACTGCGGGTCCGTCGCCTCCTTGAGGTAGGCCGCCGAGATCACGCCCTTGGACGCCTCGAAGCCCGCGGGCTTCAGGACCGCGCCCACCGAGACCGAGACGTTGGACAGGAAGCGCTCGGCCTCCCAGCCGATCTCGGCCGACTTCTTGATCGCCTGGGCGGCGAACTTCGGGGTCGCCACGATGAAGAACACGTTGGCGCCCGAGGCCTTCAGCGACAGCACCTCGGAGTCGATCGTGGGCTGGGCGACCTCATAGGGGGCCTCGGCCACGATCAGGCTGTCGGCGGCCTCGCCCAGCGCCTCCTTCATGCCGATCAGGTAGTCTTTCCCGAAGTCGTCGTTCTGCCAGAGGATGGCGATCTTCGGGTTCTCGACGTTCTCCTGGATCCACTTGGCGTAAATCGCGCCCTCGGTCTGGTAGCTCGGCTGCCAGCCGGTGGTCATCGGGAACTTGTCGGGCATGTTCCACTTGGCCGCGCCGGTGGCGAGGAACAGGTGGGGCACCTTCTTGGCGTTGACGTATTTCTGGATCGCCGTGTTCGACGGCGTGCCGAGGTTCTGGAACAGGACGTCCACCTCGTCCTGCTCGATCAGGCGGCGCACCTGCTCGACCGCCTTGGGGGGCGAGTAGGCGTCGTCGTAGGTGATGAACTCGATTTCACGGCCGGCCACGCCGCCTTCGGCGTTGAGCTTGTTGAAATAGGCCTCGATCGTGTTGCCGATCTGACCGTAGGCCGAGGCCGGGCCGGAATAGGGCATGGTGTTGCCGATCTTGATGGCCTCCTGCGCGGCGGCAGGGCCCGCGGCGGACAGGACGAGGACCGAAGCGGCCGCCATCATCATGGAACGTCGATTGAGCATTGAGAACGGGTCTCCCTAAGGGGGGCTGATAACGACGACGGCCCTTCTGGCGAGGCCGTTGGGACCGCCTGGATCGGCGGTCCGGCGAGGGGCGCTCCCTGTGCGCCGCGGCCCTTCTGTCGGAGCCGCTCCGCTTCGCCCCGGGGCCGCGGGGGGCTCTCCCTCCCGCCCTCGGCCCGGATGGTCGGGGGGCTCGCCCCCGGGTCCGGCCCCGCCCGATCTCCCTTCGGCGCGGGTCCGGCGGGGGGCCGCGGCGCGCGCGGCCCCCCGGATCGCTCACGGCTTCAGCGGCCGACCTTCTGGGCCAGCGCGCGCAGCAGGCCGCCCGCGCCCTGGGGCGCCAGGTAGATCACCGCGATCAGGAAGAAGCCGTAGAAGGCCCCCGCGAGGCCCTTCGAGATCTCCTCGGCCACGTTGGGGATGAAGACCACGAAGGCCGCGCCGATCAGCGCGCCGGGCAGCCAGCCCACGCCGCCGATCACCAGGCCCACCAGGATCAGCACCGACAGCGCGAAGGTAAAGCTGTCGGGCGCCACGAACTGGATCACGATGGCGCCCAGGCACCCCGCGATGCCGGTGAACATGGCCGAGATCCCGAAGGCGGTCGCCTTGTAGACCGAGGTGTTCACCCCCATCGAGCGGGCCGCGATCGGGTTGTCGCGGATCGCCATCAGCGCCCGCCCGGTGCGCGAGCGCACCAGGTTGCGCGCCAGCCAGTAGAGGAACAGCCCCACCACCAGGGTGAAGAAGTAGAGCCACTGGTCGGCGTTGATCACCGCGTCCAGCCCGAAGGGCGCGTCCGGCTTGATGATCACGATGCCCTGCACGCCGCCCGTCCAGTGCTCGAACGGGCTGAGCTTGATGAACTGGGGCGTCGCCACCGCCAGCGCGAAGGTGGCGAGCGCGAGGTATATGCCCTCGAGCCTCAGCGCCGGCAGGCCGAACAGGAAGCCGACCACGAAGCACAGGATGCCCGCCACCGGCAGCGTCCAGACGTAGCCGATCCCCATGTTCTCCATCATGATCGCCGCCGTGTAGGCGCCGACCGCATAGAAGGCGCCGTGGCCCAGCGAGAACTGGCCGTTGATGCCCGTCAGCAGGTTCAGGCCCAGGATGGCGATGGCGTAGACCATCAGCATCGTCATCTGGAACACGAAGAAGTTCTTCGAGAAGAACGGCAGCAGGATCGCCCCGATCAGCACGATCAGGAACACGGCCTGACCGAGGGTGGACCGCCCCCCCGCCGCGGCGGCCCGTCCCTTGGGGACGGGAGCCGCCTTCTTGGGTCCGGCGGCCGCGCCGCCCATGGTGTCGTCGCTCATCGCCATGTCAGACCCTCTGCACCACGCGGCGGCCCAGCAGGCCCGCGGGTTTCACCAGCAGCACCGCGACGATCAGGAACAGCGCGATGGGCAGTTTCAGTTCCCCGCCGATGACGGGGATGTAGGTGCCGGCCAGGTTCTCGACGACGCCGACGATGAAGCCGCCGATCACCGCGCCCAGCGGGCTGGTCAGCCCGCCCAGAACCGCGCCCGCGAACCCGTAGAGCAGGATCGAGAGCATCATGTTCGGCTCGAGGAACACCACCGGGGCGATCAGCATGCCCGCGACCGCGCCGATGGCCGAGGCCATGCCCCAGCCGAGCGCCGTCATCATCGACACGCGAATGCCCACCAGCCGCGCGCTCTCGGGGTTCGCCGCCGCCGCCCGCATGGCGAGGCCGACGCGGGTGAAGGTGAAGAAGCTCCACAGCAGCAGCAGGACGACGAGCGTCACGCCGATCATGCCCGCCTGGTGCTTGCCGATCATCGCGCCTTCCCACAGCGGCCCGTCCCCGAAGGGCGAGGGCACGGCCTTGATGGTGAAGTCCCAGATGAAGCCGGCGAAGCTGTTGAAGATCGCGAACAGCGCGATGAAGATCACGATGTGGCTCAGCACCGGCGCGTTCTCGATCGGCTTGAACACGATCCGCTCGATGGCGAAGCCGCCCACGAAGCTGATCAGGATCACCAGCGGGAACACCACGAAATAGGGCAGGCCCCACTGCAGCAGCTGCCAGGCGATGTAGGTCGAGAACATCGCCATCTCGCCCTGGGCGAAGTTCAGGTGGTGGATCGCCTGGTAGATCATCACGACCGCCAGGGCCACGCAGGCATAGATCGCCCCCGTGGCGACGCCCGCGACAACCTGTTGAAGGAACAGTTCCATCGCTCAGTACCCCAGGTAGGCGGCGCGCACGCCTTCGTCTTCGCGGATCGCCTTCGCTTCGCCCGCCATCACGATCCCGCCCGTCTCGATCAGATAGGCGTGGTCGGCGATGCCCAGCGCCAGCGAGGCGTTCTGTTCGACCACCAGCATCGACACCCCCGACTCCTTCTTCACGTTGGCGAGGATCTCGAAGATCTGCTTGGTGATCATCGGCGCGAGGCCGAAGCTCGGCTCGTCGAGCAGCATCAGCCGCGGACGCAGCATCAGGGCGCGGGCGATGGCCAGCATCTGCTGCTCGCCGCCCGACAGCGTCCCCGCCTGCTGGGCCCGCCGCTCCTTCAGCCGCGGGAAGAAGTGGTAGCACCGCTCGATGTCGGCCGAGATGTCCTTGCCCATCGGCCGGGTCATTGCGCCCAGCTGCAGGTTCTCCTCGGTGGTCAGCGTGGTGAAGGTGCCGCGGCCCTCGGGCACGTGGGCGATGCCCCGGCGCACGATCGCCTCGGTCGAGAGCCGGTCGATGCGGTCGCCGTCATACCAGATCTCGCCCTTGCGGCGGATCATGCCGCAGATGGCGCGCAGGGTCGTGGTCTTGCCGGCGCCGTTGGCGCCCAGCAGCGTGGCCACGCCGCCCTGCTCGACCTCGAAATTGATGCCGCGAAGAACCTTGAGGTCGCCGTAGGAGGCCTCGAGCCCCTTCACTTCCAGGATCGGGCTCATTCGTCGCCTCCCAGGTAGGCTGCGATCACTTCGGGGTTCTTCTGGACCTCCTCGGGGGTGCCCTCGGCGATCTTGCGGCCGAAGTTCAGCACCACCACCCGGTCCGAGACCGACATCACCAGCGCCATGTGATGCTCCACCAGCAGGACGGTGACGCCCCGCTCGTCGCGCACCATGCGGATCAGCTTGCCCAGTTCCTCGACCTCGTCGTGGTTGAGGCCGCCCGCAGGCTCGTCGAGCAGCAGCAGCTTGGGCTCGGTCGCCATGGCGCGGGCCATCTCGACCCGCTTCTGGGTGCCGAACGGCAGGCCCGCGACCGGCAGGTCCGCGACCTCGTTCAGCTCCAGCCAGTCGATCAGCTCCTGCACGCGGACGTCGATGTCGCGCTCGCCCTTGCGCACCCAGGGCAGACGCAGCGAGTCCGAGACCGGGTCCGACTTCGAGGCCGAGTGCGCGCCGACGCGGATGTTGTCGCGCACGCTCAGGTTCGAGAAGCTCGCCACGTTCTGGAAGGTGCGCCCGATGCCGAGCCCCGCGATCTTGTGGGCGGGCTGGCCCAGGATCGTGGTCCCCTTGTAGCGGATGTCGCCGTCGTTGGGCGTGTAGAGCCGGCTGAGGCAGTTGAAGAGCGTGGTCTTGCCGGCGCCGTTGGGCCCGATCAGGCCCAGGATCTCGCCCTCGTGGATATCGAACTCGATCCCGTCCAGCGCCACGATGCCGCCGAAGCGGACGGTCACGTTCTCGACCGCGATCACCGGCGTGGCGCCGGCCGCGGCGGGCCGCATGGGCGCGTTCATCGAGCCCCTCCGTAAAGATGGGCCGGCGCGCGCACGCTGGCGTTGAATAGAGGTATGGACCGGATGCCCGGCGCAGCCGAGATCCGTCCGCCCGAGGCGGTCATGCCGTTCATGTCTCCTCCCTGACGTCGCGTGGTTGCGCGATCTTGTTGGACTTCCCAGCAGTCCAACAGATTTGCCGACGCATATCAAGCGCCTGAATAACCGGCGATTCCAGCGGTTTCACAGGGGCTTCATGAAAATGTCAGGCTTGCTGACCACTCGTTCAACAGATTGAAGTTGATGGGCTTCCGAATTCTTTTTGGCGCCGCAGCAATTACTTTTCGGCGCCGCACTCGGCCTTGCGCCCGGTCGCCGACCTGAGGTCAACTCATGGGCGAACTGAGTCGCATCTCAAGAATCATGAGTCGGACTCATCCCCGCCCGCGCCTTTCGCCCCCCTGCCCGCCGACCGCCCGGAGCCCTGCGTGACCAGACGACCCCAGAGCACCCGCCGCCAGCGGGTCGAGGAGATGGAGCGCCAGATCGTGGACGCCGCCCTCGACGCCTTCTCGATCCACGGGTTCGAGAATGCGCGGGTCGCCGACATCGCCCGCGCCGCCGGCGTGGCCGAGGGGACCGTCTACCTGTATTTCCGCGGCAAGGACGCGCTGTTCGACGCCGTGCAGCGCCGCTTCTACGCCCGCCTCACGCGCGAGGCGCAGGCCGGGGTCGCCCGGCTTGCAGGCGCCCAGCCCCGGCTGGCCTTCCTGGCCGAGCACTGGCTGTCGGCGGTGGCCCCCGCCTGGAAGATCTTCGCCCGCCTGACCTACCAGATCGGTTTCATCGAGGAATACCGCTCCTCGGACGCCTACCGGATGCATCACGGCTACACCGAGGTCTTCGACCACGTGGCGCGCGAGGGGGCGACGTCGGGCGAGCTGCGCGAGGATCTCGCCCCCTCGATGATGCGGGCGATGTTCTACGGCGGGCTCGGCTACGCCTGCCGGGCGGCGCTGACCAAGGGCGTGCCGGTCGCCGAGATCCCCGCGGCCACCGCCGGCCCGGTGGTCGACGCGTTCCTGGCGGGCCTCGGCCGCGCGCCCGCCGCGCGCGAGGCCGGCGACGACGACGCCGCCGCCCTGCGCGAGGCCGCCGCGCGGCTGGAACAGGCGGCCGCGCGCCTGGAAGGCGCCCTCGCCCGCCAGGCCTGACCGCCCCCTGCCCGCCCTCCCCGCGCAACCGGCCGCCGGCCGGCGGACTCCGCTTGCCCGTCGGTTAGTTAAGGAGTTAGTTAAACGGGCCGCACCGCCCGCAACGCCGGGCTGAACCAGACGGCCAACAAGGATCATCCGGGGAGGAATCGGCCCATGCGGCTGACCGAAGAGCATCGCGCCATCCGCGACACGATGACGAGATTCGTCGAGACCGAGGTCAACCCCCGCGCCGACGAATGGGAGGAGGCCGGCGTCTGGCCCGCCCACGAAATCCTTGGAAAACTTGGCGATCTGGGCCTGCTGGGCATCAACAAGCCCGAGGCGTTCGGCGGCCAGGGCCTCGATTATTCCTACCACGCCTGCTTCCTCGAGGCGCTGGGCGCCGCGCGCTGCAACGGCGTGAACATGGGCGTCTCGGTGCAGACCGACATGGCCACGCCCGCGGTCGCGCGCTTCGGCTCCGACGCCTTGCGCCGCAACTGGCTGCGCCCGGTGATCGAGGGCAAGATGGTCGCCTCGATCGCGGTCAGCGAGCCGCAGGCGGGCTCCGACGTCTCCCAGATCGCCACCCAGGCGGTGGCCGACGGCGGCGACTACGTGATCACCGGCACCAAGATGTGGATCACCAACGCCACCCAGGCCGACTGGCTGTGCCTGCTCGCCAACACCTCCGACGGGTCGAAGCATTCCAACAAGTCGCTGATCCTGGTGCCGATGGACGCCAGCGGGATCGAGGTCTCCAAACCCCTGCAGAAGCTGGGGATGCGCGCCTCGGACACCGCCCAGATCTTCTTCGACGGCGTGCGGGTCCCCAAGTCCCATCTGATCGGCCAGGAAGGCCGCGGCTTCCAGATGCAGATGCAGCAGTTCCAGGAGGAGCGCCTCTCGGCCTGCTTCGTGAAGTGCCGCACCCTCGAGATGTGCATCGAGGACACCATCGCCTACACCTCCGAGCGTCGCGTCTTCGGCAAGCCCGTGCTCGACAACCAGTCGGTCCATTTCAAGCTCGCCGAACTGCAGACCGAGGTCGAGGCCCTGCGCGCCATGGCCTGGCGCGCGCTCGAGCTGATGCTGGAGGGAGAGGACGTCACCACCCTCGCCTCGATGGCCAAGCTGAAGGCGGGGCGGCTCGCGCGCGCGGTCCCCGACGCGTGCCTGCAATATTTCGGCGGCCAGGGCTTCATGTGGGAGAATTTCGTCTCACGCTGCTACCGCGACCTGCGCCTGACCTCGATCGGCGGCGGGGCCGACGAGGTCATGCTGCAGATCATCGCCAAGCGGATGGGCGCCTACCCGCGCAACTGACGCCGAGGACGAAGGCCGAACCGGGGCGGCGGCTGGTGCGCCGACGCCCCGAGGGGGCCCGGCGCGCCGCCGCTCACCGGCGCCCGGGTCTCCGCGCGGCGCGCGGTTCCTGTCGCCGCGCGCCGCGGACCATTTCGCAGAACCGTCGCGGCCCCGTCATGCGCCTGCGACATCGGCGGATGACGGTCCGCGCCCGCGGGCGCATGATTGCGCCCGCAAACCACGGCGCGCGCCTCGTCGCCCGCCCCCCAACGTCAGGGAGTGTCCCCCCATGCCCCGCCCCATCGATCTCGGCCGCCGCCGCCTGCTGCAGGCCGGCGCCGCCGCCGGCGCGCTGATCGCGCTGCACCCGTTCTCGGCCCGCGCCGCCGCCGGCCAGGCGCACCTGCGGGTGATGTCGACCACCGACCTGCACGTGCACGTGTTCCCCTACGACTACTACGCCGACAAGCCCAACGACTCGATGGGCCTCTCGCGCACCGCCGCCCTGATCGAGGGGATCCGGGCCGAGGCCGCCAACGCGATCCTCGTCGACAACGGCGACTTCCTGCAGGGCAATCCTATGGGCGACTACATCGCCTATGAACGCGGCATGAAGGAGGGCGACGTCCACCCCGTGATCGCGGCGATGAACACGCTGGGCTACGCCTGCTCGACGCTGGGCAACCATGAGTTCAACTACGGCCTGAGCTTCATGGACAAGGTGCTGGCCGGCGCGAACTTCCCGTTCGTGTGCGCCAACGTCGCCCGCGGCCAGCTCGCCGCCCAGCCCCGCGCCGACGACCTCTGGCTGCCCCCCTACGTGATCGTGGACGCCCAGGTCACCGACGGCGCCGGCGAAACGCATGCGCTCAAGCTCGGCCTGATCGGCTTCACGCCCCCCCAGATCATGTCCTGGGACAAGCGCCACCTCGAGGGCAACGTCGAGACCCGCGACATCGTCGAGGCCGCCCGCGCCTGGGTCCCCCGGATCCGCGAAGAAGGCGCCGACCTGGTGATCGCGCTCGCCCACACCGGCATCGGCTCGGACGCCTACGCGCCGATGATGGAGAACGCGGCCATCCCGCTCGCCGCGGTCGAGGGGATCGACGCCATCGTCACCGGCCACAGCCACCTCGACTTCCCCGGGCCCAAGTACGAGGGCGTCGCGGGACTCGACGTCGGCAAGGGCACGATCGCGGGCAAGCCCGGGGTGATGGCCGGCTTCTGGGGCTCCCACATGGGCCTGATCGACCTGATGATCGAGCGCGAGGGCGGCCAGTGGCGCGTGGTCTCGGCCCAGACCGAGGCCCGCCCGATCTACGAGCGGGTCGAGCGCAACAACGTCCCCCTGGTCGAGAGCGTCGCCGCCGTCGAGGAGGCCGCGCGCGCCGACCACGAGGCGACGCTCGCCTACGTGCGCCGCGCGGTCGGCGAGACCTCGGCGCCGCTGCACTCCTACTTCGCGCTGGTGGCCGACGATCCTTCGGTCCAGATCGTCTCGAACGCCCAGACCTGGTACATCGGGCAGATGCTGGCGGGCTCCGAGCATGCGGACCTGCCGATCCTCTCCGCCGCCGCCCCCTTCAAGGCCGGCGGCCGCGGCGGGCCGGAGTACTACACCGAGGTCAAGACCGGCCCCATCGCCATCAAGAACGTCGCCGACCTCTACCTCTATCCCAACACCGCGCGCGCCATGCTGATCACGGGCGCCGACGTGAAGGAGTGGCTGGAGATGTCGGCGGGCATCTTCAACCAGGTCGAGCCGGGGGCCAGCGACGCGCCCCTGATCAACCCGGGCTTCCCCTCCTACAACTTCGACGTGATTGACGGGGTCAGCTACCGGATCGACCTCTCGCAGCCGGCGAAATACGACCGCGACGGGGCGGTGGTCAGCCCAGAGGCCAGCCGCATCGTCGACCTTGAATTCGAGGGCGCCCCGATCGATCCGCAGGCCAGATTCGTCATCGCCACCAACAACTATCGCGCCGGCGGCGGCGGCAACTTCCCTGGCGTGACCGAAGACAAGGTCGTGTTCGTCGCTCCCGACACCAACCGCGACGTGATCGTGCGCTACATCGTCGATCAGGGCACGATCAACCCCTCGGCCGACGCCAACTGGTCCTTCGCGCCGATGGCGGGAACCACGGTGGTCTTCGACACCGGCCCCGGCGGACGCGACTACGCCGGCGCAGTCGAAGGCGTGCGCATCGAGCCCGCCGGCGAGGGCGCGGACGGGTTCGCCCGCTACCGCATCACCCTTTGACCCAGAACGCGAAGCGGCCGCCCCCGGGGGCGGCCGCTGTCCGTCGTTCCGGCTTGCGCGCGGGCTCGGCCCCGCGCACGGACCCCGCGATCAGGCCGCGCGCCGCCGCCGCCTGACGACCCCCAGCCCCAGCAGCGCCGAGGCCAACAGCCCCCCCGCCGCGGGAACCGGCACCGCCGACACCGGCGGCTCGTAATAGTAGAGGGGCCCGGCGTTGAGCGCCGCCACCGTGTCGCCCAGCGCGTAGCCGATGTCCTGCAGGCTGAAGATCGAGGTCTGCGAGAGGAACGACGAGGTCCCGATGAAGCCGGTCATCAGCTCCTCGTCATAGGTCGACCCGCCCGCATTGTCGCCGAAGAACTCCTGATCCCAGTGCGAGCCGGCGGTGCCGCTCCCGCCCGTGTCCTCCAGCGGGATGAAGCTTGCGCCCGGAACGTATTCCATCTCGTAGGCCGAGAGGCCCGAGGCCCCGATATACTCCCCCGCCGAGGCCAGAACCCCGTTCGCGCTCCAGTAGAAGCCGCCGAAGCCGAGCGCGTGCATCATCTCGTGAAGCATCACGTCCTCGAGGATGTTGTTGGTCTTCATCAGCGTCAGGTCGGCCGCGTCGATCTGCATGACGCCGTAGGTCGGCATCACGAAGTCGAAGTCGGTGACCGCCGTCAGCCCGCCGGCCTGGGCCAGCGTGTTGCCGGCGCCGTCGAGCTCGAGCACCTGCACGACGATGTCGTAGCCGGGCGCGGGCAGGCCGGGGAAGGCCGAGTTCTCGATGTAGTGGGCGAAGGACTCGTTGATGTAGCCGCTGATCAGGCCGGACAGCGTGGTGGCGGCGCCCGTCAGCGCCGAGAACAGGTCGACGTCGCCCGAGGCGAAGGCCCCCGTCGCATCGTCGTTGAGCAGATTGAGCCCGAACGAGCCGTATCCGTCCAGCCGCAGCCCGTCGTAGCCGACGTCCGAATTGATGGTGTAGGCCGCGGCCGGCGCGGCGAAGCCGAGGCCCGCGACAAGCGCGGCCACGGCGAAACGAGCATGAGACATGACACCCCCCCAAGGGATTGAAACGCGTCCGCAAGGGGCGGCAACCGCTCCCGGACGGGTTCACGATAGCTTACCCTACCGGAAGCCGCCAGCGATCCCTTGCCCCGCCGCCCCGCCCGGCGCCCCGACGGACGCCGCCTCCGGCGCCCCGCGTCGACGCGGCGTCCGGCGCCCCTTCCGAAACCCCGGATCTCCCCGCCAGTTCGCTCCCCGATGCGCCCGCCCGATCCATGTTTCGAGGGTGCGCGCACGGTTCGCCTTCCCCCTCCGGCCCCCGGTCCATCCCCGCTTCGCTGGCGATGGACGCGGGGCGCGCGGCGGGCCATGGTCGGGGTCCTCACACAAGACACGATCAGGGAGACCGCCCTTGGCCCGCCTCGCCCCGCCCGAGCCCTCGCAGATGTCCGACGCTCAGAAAGAGGTGGCGCAGACCATCCTTTCGGGCCCTCGCGGCGCCATCATCGGCCCGCTGGGCTTCTGGCTGCACCGCCCCGGCCTCGCCGCGCCGGCCCAGGAGCTGGGCGCCTACTGCCGCTTCGGCTCCTCGTTGCCCCCGCGCCTGTCCGAGATCGCGATCTGCACCGTGGCCCGCGTCTGGAGCGCCCAGTTCGAGTGGTACGCCCACAAGCGCATGGCGCTCGACGCGGGCGTCTCCGAGGCGGTTCTGGACGCGATCCGCGACGGCGCTCCCCCGCCCTTCGCCGACGAACAGGAGGCGATCTGCCACGAATTCAGCCTCGCCGCCCAGCGTGACCGCACCGTTGCGCCCGAGCTTTATGAGCGGACGCTGGCGATCCTGGGCCGCGACGGGCTTGTCGATCTGGTGGGGATCAACGGCTACTACGCGATGGTCTCGCTGACGCTGAACGTGTTCGAGGCCGACCTGCCTGAAGGCGTCGACCCCGAGATGTGAGGCCCCGGGGGCCGCGCGGCTTGCGCCCCTGGGCGGGGCTGCGCGCCTGACCGGGAATGGCGCCCGCTCCCCCGCCGATGCGCCGGAGCGAACCCGCGCGCGAGGCCCCGGCTCTAGGCCGGGGCGCCTCCGGGCCGCGACCCCGGGCCGCCGCTGCAGGTCGTGCAGGAGCGCGGCATGCGCCCCTGACCGACCTTGCGTCACTTGCGGCGGGAGGGGACCGAGATCATCCGGCCCAGGAACTCGCCGCCGAAGATGTGGATGTGCAGGTGCGGCACCTCCTGGTGCGCGTCGGGCCCGGCGTTCGAAAGGATGCGGCTGCCGCCCTCGGTCTGCGCCGGCGCCACGCCCACGGCCTTGGCCGCCTCGCCCACCGCGCGGGTAAAGTCGACGATCTCGGTGTCCGAAGCCGCGGCCGCGAAGTGGTCGTAGGTCACGTAGGGGCCCTTGGGGATGACCAGCACGTGGACCTCGGCCTGCGGGTGGATGTCGTGGAAGGCGAGGCTGTGCTCGGTCTCCAGCACCTTCTTGCAGGGGATCTCGCCGCGAAGGATCTTCGCGAAGATGTTCTGGTCGTCGTAGG
Organism: uncultured Albimonas sp.; assembly: GCF_963977235.1. Taxonomy (NCBI): domain Bacteria; kingdom Pseudomonadati; phylum Pseudomonadota; class Alphaproteobacteria; order Rhodobacterales; family Paracoccaceae; genus Albimonas; species uncultured Albimonas sp. Next base: position 6,949 of record NZ_CAXBOD010000018.1, on the reverse strand, counting down.
CGTAGCTCATCGGGCGTTTCCTGGGGCCGGGGTCGGGGCGATCGGGCCAAGGGTTAGCGCAGCCGCCCGCCCCCCGTCCATCGCCCCTGCGCCGAGGGCGGGCCCGCGCCCCCGCCCGCAGCCCTCGCGGCTTGGAACGCAGAGTTGACAGCTGTCAACTTTGCTCGCCCCCTGGGCGATCGCCGGCAACCTGGCCCGCCCGCTCGCCGGCCCCTCGCGCCCACAGGCCCTGGCGCGACGCAGCCAAGCCCGCCCGCAGGGCGCCTGCAGTCCGCTCCGTCACGCTCGTCGGGTCGGCGGCGCGCCCCGGGAGCAGGGCGCGCCGTCCGGGGTCACTCGCGCCACCACACGTCCGGCAGCCAGCCCGGCCAGTCGCCGTAGAGGGGCAGCCGCTCGGGGTGACGCAGGTCGGCGCGGTAGGCGATCCGGCTCTCGGGCGCGTACCACAGCGGGACGAACCAGAAGCCGGTGGTCAGCACCCGGTCGAGCGCGCGCACCGCCGCCGCGTGGTCCTGCGGCGTCGTCGCGGCCAGGATCGCCTCGAGGGCGGCCTCGACCGCGGGGCTGTCGATGCCGGGGTAGTTGCGCGTGCCCGGCTGGGTCGCGCCGGCCCGGCCCCAGTAGAAGCGCTGCTCGGCGCCGGGGCTCAGGCTCATCGCCCAGGTGTTGACGATCATGTCGAAGTCATACTCCGAGCGTCGCGCCTCGTACTGCGCCCCGTCGACCAGCCGCGCCGAGGCCTCGATGCCGAGCGGCCGGAGCTGGCGGGCAAAGACCTCTGCCGCCGTCTCCCAGGCAGAGCCGCCGAGCAGGATCTCGAAGCGGAAGGGCGCGCCCTGCGCGTCGACCAGGACGCCGTTCTCGACCGACCAGCCGGCCTCGGCCAGCAGCTTGGCGGCCTGGCGCAGGTTGCGCCGGTTGCGGCCCTCGCCATCGGTCTGCGGCCAGGCGAAGCCCTCGTCGAGCGCGCCCTGGGGGAGCGTGTCGGCGAAGGGGGCGAGGATCTCGCGCTCGCGCCCCTCGGCCGGGCCCTCGAAGCCCAGGACCGAGCCGCCGAAGGGGCTGCGGACCCGCGCGAAGGCGCCGCGGTTGAGGGTCTGGTTCACCCATTCGAAGTCGAAGGCCAGCGCCAGCGCCTCGCGCACGCGGATGTCCTCGAAGACGGCGCGGCGGGTGTTGAACACGAAGCCGATCATCCCCGAGGGGCGGCCCGAGGGGATCGTCTCCTGCACGATCTCGCCCCGCTGGGCGGCGGGGAAGGCGTAGCCGTCCGCCCAGCGCGCCGGATCGCCCTCGCGCACCAGGTCGAGTTCGCCGGCGCGGAACGCCTCGAACAGGGCCGAGCCGTCCTTGAACCACTCATGCCGGATGGTCTCGAAGTTGAAGCGGCCGCGGTTGGCGGGAAGGTCCGCGCCCCACCAGTCGGGGTCCTTGCGGAACACCACCCGGCGGCCGGGCTCGACGTCCTCGACCGTGTAGGGGCCCGAGGCGACCGGCGGGACCAGCGAGCTGTCGGCGAAGTCGCGCCCGGCGTAGTGGGCCTCCTGCAGGATCGGGCGCAGGGCAAGGATCATCGCAAGCTCGGCGTCGGGCTCGACGAAGTCGAAACGGACCGAGCGCTCGCCCGTCCGCTGCCACCCCGCGACCCGGTTCCAGGTGGAGCGGAAGCCGGGCAGGCCCTTCTCGGCCAGCACCTCCATCGACCAGATCACATCCTCGACGGTCACCGGCGCGCCGTCGGAGAAGCGGGCCCGGGGGTCGAGCGTGAACTCCACCCAGGCGCGGTCCTCGGGCACGGTCACGGACTCGGCCAGCGAGGGGTAGAGCGCGAAAGGCTCGTCGATCGAGCGCACCATCAGCGATTCGATCATCAGCCCGCGCACCGCCCAGACCGAGCGGCCCTTGAGGATGTAGGGGTTGAGCGAGTCGAATCCCCCGATCTCGCCCAGCACGATCCGCCCGCCCTGGGGCGCGTCGGGATTGGCGTAGGGCAGATGATCGAAGTCCGCGGGCAGTTCCGGCGCGCCGAGCATCGCAAGACCCTGCGTGGGCTCTGCCGCCGACACGCTGCATGTGGCGCCGAGCGCCAGATGCAGCCCCGCCAGCGCCGCCACCGCCAGACCGCGCGCCCCCCGGCGGAGTTCGCGCGAAACCGCCGCGAATTGCGTCAAACGACGGAGGTCGCGAAACTTTCGCTTGCCGAGCGGCGTCGCTGTTCCGTATCCTCCCCCCACTGCTCGATAGGTTTCTTGCCTGTATGAAACCTGCCTCAACACTGGACGCCCTCCTCGGAGGGCGTCTTTTTTTTGCGCCCCCCAGACTGCTGGTTCCGACAACGCCCCTGCGCGCCGCATTCCTGCGTCGCATCGGCGCGCGCCGCTCGATTTCGCACCTGCGAAGACATAGTGTCCTGGCGCCGGCGCGATGCGGCCGGTCGGCGGGCGGGACCCCGAAAGACCCCTGCCCGACCCGGCCGCGACGCTGCGCACCCTAATTCTCGCAGGAGCGAAACGCGACATGTCTCTCACCGGAAAAACCGCCGTGGTGACGGGGTCCAACTCGGGCATCGGGCTCGGCATCGCCGAATGCCTCGCCGCCCGCGGCGCCCGGGTCGTGATCAATTCCTTCTCCGATTCCGACGAGGACCATGCGCTCGCCGAGAAGATCGCGAAGGAACACGGCGTGGACGTGGCCTACATTCAGGCCGACATGAGCAAGGGCGACCAGTGCCGGGCCCTGGTGACCAAGGCCGAGGCGAAGTTCGGCGGCGTCGACATTCTCGTGAACAACGCCGGCATCCAGCACGTGGCCCCGATCGAGGATTTCCCGGTCGCGAAATGGGACGCGATCATCGCCATCAACATGTCCTCGGCCTTCCACACCACCGCCGCGGCCCTGCCGATCATGCGCAAGGGCGGCTGGGGTCGAGTGATCAACATCGCCTCGGCCCACGGGCTGACCGCCTCGCCCTACAAGGGCGCCTACGTGACCGCCAAGCACGGCGTGGTGGGCTTCACCAAGGTCACCGCGCTCGAGACCGCGCGCGAGCCGATCACCTGCAACGCCATCTGTCCGGGCTATGTGCTGACCCCGCTGGTCGAGGCGCAGATCCCCGACACGATGAAGCAGTACGGGATGGGCCGCGAGGAGGTGATCGAGAAGGTCCTGCTCGAGCGTCAGCCCTCCAAGGAGTTCGCGACCGTCGAGCAGCTGGGCGGCACGGTGGCCTTCCTGTGCTCGGAGGACGCGGCCCAGATCACCGGCACCACGATCTCGGTCGACGGCGGCTGGACGGCCCTGTAACCGCGCACCGGCGTCGCCCCGACCGGGGCGCGACAGCCAGAGCGCGTCGCCCCGACCGGGGCGCGATGGTCAGGGCGCGTCGCCTCGTCCGGGGCGACGCAGCGTCCGCCTATTGAATTCGCGCCCCGGGCGGGCCTACCTCGGCGCCCCGGAGCGTCGGCGAATCCCCGGGCGGGCGCCCGCCCGCCCGGGGCCCGGCGCGGACGAGCGAACGGAGGCGGCCATGGCCCGTCGCAAGACCAAGACCATCAACCTCGCCCTGCAGGGCGGCGGCGCGCACGGGGCCTTCACCTGGGGCGTGCTCGACCGGCTGCTGGAGGAGGAGGCGCTGGAGTTCGAGGGGATCACCGCGACCTCGGCCGGCGCAATGAACGCGGCCGCGATGAAGACCGGGCTGCTGAACGGGGGGCGCGAGGCGGCGCGGGCCTCGCTCGACCGGTTCTGGGGCTCGATCGCGCGGTATTCCTCGGGGCTGCCCAACCCGCTGCTGGAGTGGGTGCGCGCCTTCGACCCGACCACCGAGAACCTTGCCGACGCGATCGAGGCGGGGTCCTCGTGGGGGTTCGGCGACAGCCTGACGCGCATGTTCTCGCCCTACGACCTCAACCCGTTCAACATCAACCCGCTGCGCAACCTGCTGATCGAGCAGCTGCATTTCGACACGATCTGCAACGCCGAGCCGCCGCATCTGTTCATCGGCGCCACCAACGTGCGCACCGGCAAGGCGCGGGTGTTCCAGGGCGAGGAGATCGGGACCGAGGCGATCCTCGCCTCGACCTGCCTGCCCTCGGTGTTCCAGGCGGTCGAGATCGACGACCCCGAGACCGGCCGTCGCGAGGCCTACTGGGACGGCGGCTTCACCGGCAACCCGCCGCTGTGGCCGCTGTTCTACGGCACCAAGGCGCGCGACCTGCTGATCGTGCATATCAACCCCATCGTGCGCGACGAGCTGCCCCGCACCGCGCGCGACATCCTCAACCGCACCAACGAGATCAGCTTCAACGCCGCCCTGCTGGGGGAGCTTCGCGCGATCACCTTCGTGCGCCGCCTGCTGGCCGAGGGGGTGATCCCGGAGGGGGCGATGAAGGACGTGCTGGTGCACTCGATCTCGGACGACGAGACCATGGGCAAGCTGGGGGTGGCGACAAAGATGAACGCCGACTGGACGCTGGTGCGCAACCTCAAAGACCTCGGGCGCACGGCCGCCGAGAGCTTCCTCAAGGAGCATTGGTCGGATCTGGGCAAGCAGGCCAGCGTCGACCTGCGCTCGCTCTACGCGGGGTGAAGGCGATGGCGCGCCGGATCCTGATCCTCGAGCACATGGACCACGCGACGCCCGACGCGGGGCTGTCGCATCTGCGCGCGCGGGGGGCGCAGGCGCGGGTCGTCCACGCCTGGAAGGGCGAGGCGCTGCCGGGGCTCGAGAAGGTCGACGGGCTGCTGGTGATGGGCGGGCCGCAGATGGTCACCGACCTCGCGAGCCAGCCCTGGATGCAGCAGGAGATGGCGTTGATGCGCGGGGCGCTCGACCGCGGCCTGCCGATGCTGTGCGTGTGCCTGGGCGCGCAGATGCTGGCCCACGCGCTGGGCGCGCAGGTCGCCCCCGATCCGGCCGGGCGCATCGCCTGGGGCTTTCACGAGGTGCGGCCCCTGCCCGCCCCCCAAGACCAGATCCCCGAAAACCCGATTCCCGAGGGGCTGACGGTGCTGTCGGGCAATTTTCAGGGGTTCTCGCGCCCGCCGGGGGCCGAGATGCTGGCGACCGCCGAGGGGCCCTGGGCCAACCAGGCGTTCCGCGTGGGCGCCGCGCTCGCCACCCAGTTCCACCCGGAGGTGACGCGCCCGATCCTCGACACCTGGCAGGCCGAGCTCGGGGCCCATCTTCATCGGCCGGGCGCCGCGAGCCTCGCCCGGCAGGACGCCGATTTCGTCCGCCACGACCCGGCGCTGAAGGCCTGGTATCGCGGGCTGCTGGACCGTCATTTCGGGCTTTAGCCGGCGACCGCGCGCTGACGCGTGCGTCAGGACGCCGTGAAAGCTGGAATTGACCTTGGGCCCGCGGCTACCCACATTGCGGCCATGATCACGCTCGACATCATCTCCGACCCGATCTGCCCGTGGTGCTACATCGGCAAGGCGAAACTCGACGATGCGCTGGCGAGCATGCCGGACCATCCGTTCGACATCCGCTGGCGGCCGTTCCGCCTGAATCCCGACATGCCCCCCGAGGGCATGGACCGGCGCAGCTATCTCGAGGGCAAGTTCGGCGGCAAGGAGAAGGCGCGGCAGGTCTACGACCAGATCGCGCAGGCCGCAGAGGCCGCGGGGCTCGACATCGATTTCTCCCGCATCGCCCGGACCCCCTCGACGGTGGACGCGCACCGGCTGATCCGCTGGGCGCGGACCGAGGGCGCGCAGGGCCGCGTGGTGGACGCGCTGTTCCACGCCTATTTCGAGGACGGGCTCGACATCTCCGACCGCTCGGTGCTGCTCGACATCGCCGAGGCGGCCGAGCTGGACCGCGGGGTGGTGGCCGCCCTGCTCGAGTCGGACGCCGACCGGGTCGAGGTGATCGAGGAGGACGAGGCCGCGCGCGAGATCGGCGTGGGCGGCGTGCCGACCTTCCTCGTGGGCGGCAAGTACGTGATCCAGGGGGCGCAGGAGCCCGACCTGTGGATGCGCGTGATCGAGGAGATCCGCGGCATCGAGGCCGTGCAGGCCGAGGATGCCGCCGAGGACGCCGACGAGCTCGACGACGCCGAAAGGGACCGAGCGGAGAACGACTGGCCCGGCCCCGCCTGAGGGTGGGGCGGGCTGTGGCCGCAGGGGCCGGCGAAGGACGCCGGCCGCGCGGCGGAACGCGGAGGACGGCTTGATGGACGGCCTGGCGAACATCCTCGAGGCGATCGGTCAGGATCCGCTGACCCGCTGGCTGCTTCTGGCCATGGCGCTGCGCACCGGCTGGTCGCTGATCTGCTGGCGGCGCTGCCCCTCGTCCCACAGGCGCGTGAGCGAAGACGCGCTCGAGGCGATCGAGGCGCGGCGACAGGCGCTGTGGCGCCACTCGGCCCGGTTCCTGGTCGTGATGCTGACGGGAATCGTGCTGGCGGTCGCCGGGCTCTACAAGCTCTCGCAGGCGGGCGACGGGGCGCCGCTGGCGCTGCTGATGCTGGTGGGCGGGATGTACCTGTTCATGACCGAGCCGGTTCGCCGCTCGATCGCCGACGGCGAAGAGCGGGTTCACGCCACCGGCCTGCGCGGCGACCCCGAGGCGCACCAGGCCGCGCTCGCGATGCTGCACGGCAACCACACCTATCTGGTCGCGATCGAGGTGATGGCGACCCTGGCCCTGGGGCTGGCGGTGCTGGCGCTGAGCGGCTCGATGGGGATCGCCTACTGAGGGCGGGCGCGCAGTCTGCTTGTCGGAGCATGAGAGGAACACCCTGGGCGCCTTGTTGGGCCCGGGGAGTCTTCGTTTGAGCAAACGGAAAGCAGGCGCCCTGCGGGCGGGCTTGGCTGCGTCCCGTGTGGGGTGAGGGGTGCGCCTCGGTGGGGAGGGCGGGAGCCTCTGGCGGGCTCCTGACTCACCAAAGAACAGGCGCTTTGCGAGGCGGGTTCGACGGGGGCTGTTCGGCGTGGCGCCTGG
>NZ_CAXBOD010000017.1:0-75523 GCF_963977235.1 uncultured Albimonas sp. | reverse complement strand
GGCGCATTTCAATGCGCCATCCTCTCTCTCGACGCTCGAAAGGCCTCCGATGTTCTCCAGCCGTGCCGAAGGCCTGGCCCTGACCCTGCCCGCCGCGGTGTTCGCCGCGGCGCTGTTCCTGCTGCCGGTCGGCATCCTCCTGTCGGAGGCGTTCCGCGACCCCGAGGGCGGCTGGACCCTGATGGGCTACTGGGAGTTCTTCTCCTCCCCCCTCAACCAGACCGTCTTCGTGCGCTCGCTGAAGCTGGCGGCCGAGGTCACCCTCGTCGCCGCCGTGATCGGCTATGCCGCGGCCTATTCGATCGTCACCCTGCCCAAGACCGCCCGCGGGCGGGTGTTCGGACTGGTGATCCTGCCGCTGATGATCTCGCCGGTGGCGCGAACCTACGCCTGGCTGGTGATCCTGGGGCGCACCGGCTTCGTGAACGAGGCGCTGGTCAGCCTCGGCATCGTCGACAGCCCGCTGCGGATCCTGTTCACCGAGACCGCGGTGTTCATCGGCCTGTTGCAGCTGTTCCTGCCGCTGATGGTCATCGCGCTCGTTTCGGCGATGGAGAACATGCCCCGCGACGCGATCCCCGCCGCCCGCGTGCTGGGCGCCAACTGGGTGCAGGTGTTCCTCAAGGTGATCCTGCCGCTGACGCGCGAGGGGCTGGTGATCGGCGGCACGCTGGTCTTCACCGGCTCGCTGACCGCCTACATCACGCCCGCCATCCTGGGCGGCTCGAAGGTGCTGATGCTCGAAACCCTGCTCTACCAGCGGGTGACGGTGGCCAATGACTTCGTGTCGGCCTCGGTCATCGCCATGATCCTGATCGTGATGAGCTTCTCGGCCAACCTGCTGCTGAAACGCATGGCCACGGCCCGCCGCTCGAGGGCCGCGTCATGAGCCCCCGCGCCGCCGCCTGGGCCGTGCTGGCCGTGGTCCTGACCTTCCTGATCGGGCCCTTCGTGATCATCGTGCTGGCGGGGCTGTCGGCGGGGCAGAGCCTCGCCTTCCCGCCGCAGGGGCTCTCCCTGCAATGGTACATCAAGGTCTTCACGATCGAGAGCTTCCAGGCCTCCTTCGCGATGTCGATGTTTCTCGCGGTGTTCGGCACGCTGGCGGCCCTCGCGCTCGGGATCCCGGCAGCCTACGGGATGAGCCGCTACAAGGTGCCGGGGGCCGAGACGGTCCGGCTGATCGTCTCGGCTCCGATCATCGTGCCGGGCATCATCGTGGGCCTGGGGCTGCTGCGCTATCTGGTGATCCCCACGGGCATCGGCATCGCCACCGCCCTGTTCCTGGCCCATACCGCGCTGATCCTGCCCTACGCCGTGCGCGTGGTGTCGGCGAGCCTCGAGAACCTGCGCACCGACATCGAGGAGGCGGCCGTCCTGCTCGGCTGCTCCCGCTTCGGGGCGTTTGCCAAGGTGGTGCTGCCCAACATCCGCGGGGGCGTGCTGGCGGCCTTCATCCTGGGCTTCGTGACCTCGTTCAACCAGGTGCCGGTGTCGCTGTTCCTGTCGGGGCCCGGCGTGCGCACCCTGCCCGTCGACATGATCGCCTACATGGAGATCAACTACGATCCCTCGGTCGCCGCCCTCTCGGCCCTGCTGGCCTTCATGTCCGTCGCCATCGTCTTCGCGGCGGAGAAATTCCTGGGGTTTTCCAAGTATGTCTGAGTTCCTGACGCTCGAGGACCTGACCCTGGCCTACGGCGGCACGGTCGCGGTCGATCGGCTGAACCTCGATATTCGTCAGGGCGAGCTGATCGCCCTGCTCGGCCCCTCGGGCTGCGGCAAGACCACCACCATGCGCGCGGTGGCCGGGCTGCTGAGCCCGAAATCGGGGTCCATCCGCCTCGACGGCCGCGACATCACCCGGGTCGCGCCCTCGCGCCGCGAAGTGGGGCTGGTGTTCCAGAGCTACGCGCTGTTCCCCCACCTGAGCGTGTTCGAGAACGTGGCCTTCGGCCTGCGCCTGAAGCGCGAGCCCGACCTCTCGGCAAAAGTGCTGGCGGGTCTGGCGACGGTGGGGCTCGCGGACTTCGCCTCCCGCGCGCCGGCCGACCTTTCGGGCGGGCAGCAGCAGCGGGTGGCCCTGGCGCGAAGCCTGGTGATGAACCCCAAGGTGCTGCTGCTGGACGAGCCGTTGTCGAACCTCGACGCCCGCCTGCGCCTCGAGATGCGCCTGGAACTCCAGCGCGTGCAGCGCGAGACCGGGGTGACGATGATCTTCGTCACCCACGATCAGTCCGAGGCCCTGGCGCTCGCCGACCGCATCGTGGTGATGCGCGACGGCGCCATCGAGCAGGTGGGCGCGCCGGAGGAGATCTGGACCGCCCCCGCCTCGGCCTTCGTCGCCGATTTCGTGGGCTTCGAGACGATCCTGCCGGACCCCGAGACCGGAGGCGCGCTGGCCTGGCGCCCCGCCGCGGTCGCGCTCGGCGAGGGCCCGCATTCGGGCACGGTGCGCGGCGTCTCCTTCGCCGGCGCCTCGCGCGAATACGTGCTCGACACGCCGCTCGGCGTGGTGAAGGCCGAGGCGCCGGCCTCCGAGGCCCCGCTCGCCCCCGGCGCCGCGGTCGCCTTCGACCTGCCGCGCGCGGCCGCGGCCCGCCTGCCGGGGCCGCTGTGATGGGCGTGTGGATCGACACGGACATGAGCGTGGACGACGTCTTCGCGATCCTGCTGCTGCGCGGGCGCGTCGAGATCGACGGGCTCTCGCTCGGTTTCGGCGTCGCCCCCCTGCCCCGCGCCCGGCGCAACGCCGCCGGCGCCGCGGCGCTCTTCGGCTGGCGCTTGCCCATGTCCGCCGGCGCCGACCGCGCCATCCTCGGCGGGCAGGAACACGCCGCCCGCATTCTGGGCGCGACCGGCATCCGCTCCCGCAACCTGACCCTGCCCGAGGTCGAGGCGCCGCCCCTCCCCGACGCCCTGCCTGCGCTTGCGGCCTGGCTCGAGGCGCGCGAGGCCGCCACGATCCTCGCGCTCGGCCCCCTGACCAACCTCGCGGTGCTGGCGCTGGCCCGCCCGGACCTGCTGGCGCGGATAGAGCGGATCGTGTGGATGGGCGGGGGCGTGACCTCGGGCAACCACACGGCCTCGGCCGAATACAACGCCATCGCCGACCCCGAGGCGCTGGCGATCCTGCTGGCCCGCGGCGTGGCGATCCGGATGATCGACCTCGACGCCTGCCGCCGGGTGCAGATCGATGAGGCCGACGTGACCGCCCTGCGCGCCGCCCCCGGCCCCAATGCGGCCCTTCTGGCCGACCTGCTGGGCGGCTACCTCGACATCGCGCTGGAGCGGGGGCGGCAGACCATGGCCCTCTACGACCCCGTCGCCGCCGCCGCCCTGCTGCGGCCCGACCTGTTCCGCTTCCGCTCCGTCCGCCTCGAGGCCGAACTCTCCGGCCTGCACACCCGCGGCCGCACGGTCGTCGAGACCCGCCACCCCGACACCCACAACGCCGAGATCGCCGAGGATCTCGACGCTCCCGCCGTGAAGGCCCTGTGCCTGGCCGCCCTCGCGGAGGCCGCATGACCGGGCCTCATGACCTCGACCCCGCCGACCTGAACGACGCGGCCCTGCGCGACCACGCCGTCGCCGCCGCCCGCGGCGACGCGCCCTTCGACCTCCTGATCCGCGGCGGCCGGGTCGCCGACGTGGCGATGCAGGAGATCCGCGCCGCCGACGTCGGCATCGTCGGTCCGCTGATCGCCTCGGTCCACGCGCCCGGCGCCCGCGCCGACGCGGCCCGGACGCTTGACGCCACGGGCCTGATCGTCGCCCCCGGCCTGATCGACGCGCACATGCACATCGAAAGCTCGATGGTCACGCCCGCGGTCTATGCCGGCGCCGTGCTGCCCCGCGGCACCACCACCGTCGTCTGGGACCCGCACGAGTTCGGCAATGTCGCGGGCCTTGCCGGCGTCGACTGGGCGCTGGCCGAGGCCGCCCGCTCCCCCCTGCGGATCCTGACGCTGGCGCCCTCCTGCGTGCCCTCCGCCCCGGGCTACGAGACCGCCGGCGCCGACTTCGGTCCCGCCGAGATCGAGGCCCTGCTCGCCCGCCCCGGCATCCACGGTCTCGCCGAGGTGATGGACATGGGCGCCGTCACCTCCCGCGCGCCGCGGATGCGGGGGATCGTCCAGGCGGGGCTGGCCTCGGGCAAGCCGGTCTGCGGCCACGCGCGCGGGCTGACCGGGGCGGCCCTGCAGGCCTATGCCGCCGCCGGCGTGACCTCGGATCACGAGCTGACCTCGGCCGAGGACCTGCTGGAGAAGCTGCGCGCCGGGCTTTGGGTGGAGCTTCGCGGCTCCCACCCCCATCTTCTGCCCGAGATCGCCCGGGCGCTGGCGGCCCTGCCCGCCTGCCCGCCGACGCTGACGCTGTGCACCGACGATGTGTTCCCCGACGATCTGGCGCAGTCGGGGGGCCTCGACGCCCTGCTCCGCCTGCTGGTCGCCGAGGGCCTGCCGCCCCTGCGCGCCCTGCAGGCCGCCACCTTCAACGCCGCCCAGCGGCTGGGCCGGCCCGACCTGGGCCTGGTCGCGCCGGGCCGCCGCGCCGATCTGGCGCTGTTCCGGGACCTCGAGAGCTTCGCCCCCGCCCACGTCCTGCGCGACGGCCGCCCCCCGGCCCTGCCGGTCGCGGCCTCCGCCCGCCCCGACTTCGGCGCCCCGGCCCCGCCCCGCTTCGCGCCCGCGGATTTCGAGACGCCCGCAACCGGCCCCACGGCCCGCATCGCCACGATCGACCGTCCCCGCTTCACCCAATGGGGCGAGCGGCAGGTCGGCGTGCGCGACGGCCGTCTCGCCCTGCCGCCGGACCTGACCCGCATCGCCGTCATCCACCGCCACGGCCGCGCGCCGGCGATCCCGCGCATCGGCTTCCTGTCCGGCTGGGGCGCGTGGCGCGGCGCCTTCGCCACCACCGTCAGCCACGACAGCCACAACCTGACGGTCTTTGGCCACGCGCCCGAGGACCTCGCCGCCGCCGCCAACGCGGTCGCGGCGCAGGGCGGCGGCATGGCCGTGGCGCAGGGCGGCCGGGTCACGGCGCTGCTGCCGCTGCCCGTCGGCGGCCTCGTCTCCGACGCGCCGCTCGAGGATGTCGCCGCGGCCTTCCGCGCCGTCCGCGAGGCGATGGACGCCGTGGTCGACTGGCAGCCCCCCTACCTGGTCTTCAAGGCGCTGGTCGGCGCCACGCTCGCCTGCAACGCCGGCCCCCACCAGACCGACCTCGGGATCGCCGACAGCCACGCGGGGCGCCTGCTGACCTCCCCGATCCTGGAAGACGGCTTGCCCGCGTAGGGCGCATTTCAATGCGCCGCCGCCTCGCCCGGCCGCAGGGACCCCAACGGCGCGAGCCCTCGCTCCGCCGGCCCGCACGCGTCCGCCGCCGGGCGCTGGCCTGAGCCGGGCCGGCGGGCCGGGGTGGGTGGGCGGGAGGCCTGCCGGCCCGGCTCAGGCCAGCGCCCGGCGCGCCACCTCCGTCCACCAGGCGACGCCCGTGGGGATCGCCTCGTCGCAGAAGTCGTAGCCGGTGTTGTGGTGCAGCGCCCCGTCCCGCGCCGGCCCGTTGCCGAGCCACACATAGCACCCCGGCGCCGCCTGCCCGAAGAAGGCGAAGTCGTCGCCCGCGGTCGAGGGCGGGAACGTCCGCCGCACGCCCCCCGTCCCCACGACCTGGGCCGCCGCCGCCGCCACCTCGGTCGCGCCCGCGTCGTTCACCACCGGCGGGATGCGCCGGATGAAGGCGTAGTCCGCCGCGATCCCGTAGGCCGCGGCGACCCCGTGGGCGAGCCGCCCGATCTCTGCCTCGAGCTGGTCGCGCACCTCGGGCGTGTAGGCCCGCGCCGTGCCGCCGACCTGCACCTCGTCGGGGATCACGTTCAGCGCCCGCGGGTCGCCGGCCTGCACCGAGCAGGCCGAGACCACCGCCGGCTGCAGCGGGTCCACCACCCGCCCCACGATGCTCTGCAGGCCCGAGAGGAAAGCCCCCAGCGCCGTCACCGGATCGCGCCCGAGATGCGGCTTGGCTCCGTGCGTGCCCACGCCCCGCAACGCAAGCGTCCACGAATCGGAGGAGGCCAGCTGCGGCCCCTCGACCACCGCCATCTCGTCGGGCGCGAGGCCGGGCATGTTGTGCAGGCCGAAGACCATGTCGCAGGGGAACCGCTCGAACAGGCCCTCCTCGACCATCTTCCTGGCGCCGCCGCGGCCCTCCTCTGCGGGCTGGAAGATGAAATGCACCGTGCCGGAGGGCGGATCGGCGGCCAGCCGCTCGGCCGCGCCCAGCAGCATCACCGTGTGCCCGTCGTGGCCGCAGGCGTGCATCTTGCCGGGCACGGTCGAGGTCCAGGGCCGGGCCTCGGCGCCCACCGCCTCGGGCATCGCGAGCGCGTCCATGTCGGCGCGCAGGCCCACCGCGCGATTGCCCCCGGGGCCGCGCAGCGTGCCCACCACGCCGGTCCCCGCAATGCCCTCGACCACCTCCAGCCCCAGGGCGCGCAGCCGCGCGGCCACGATGGCGGCGGTGCGATGCTCCTCGAAGCCGAGCTCGGGGTGGGCGTGCAGGTCCCGGCGCAGCGCGACGAGGTCTTCGGGGGCGGGAGCGGGGGCGGGGGGGAGTGGCTGGTCCATGCCCGCGATGCTAAACCTGCGGGCCGATCACACAAGGGCCCCCGATGCAGCCTCACGACTTCTGGCAGGAGATCGCGCCCCCGCAGGCCGCCGCCCCGCCCCCCTGGACCGACCGTTTCCCCGCGCGCCTGCCCGACGGGCGGGTGCTGATCCTGCCGATCCGGCCGCTGGCAGGGACGACGAACGCAATCGCCTCGCTGATCCTCAACCAGGCGAGCTTCCCGGTCGAGGCGGCGCTGGCCGACGCGCTGGCGGACCTCCTGCGCCCCTCCGCCCCCGAGATCGTCGCGGGCCTCCCCACCCTGGGCCTGCCGCTGGCCCGCGCCGTCGCCGAGCGATTGGGGCATGCCCGCTACGCGCCCTTCGGGACCTCCCGGAAATTCTGGTACGATGAGGCGCTGTCGACGCCGCTGTCCTCGATCACCAGCCCCGGCGGGTCCAAGCGCCTCTATGTCGACCCGCGGCTGCTGCCGTTGCTGGCGGGGCGGCGGGTGGCGCTGGTCGACGACGTGATCTCGTCGGGGTCCTCGATCGCCGCGGGGCTGCGGCTGCTGCAGGGCGTCGGCGTCGAGCCCGTCGCCATCGGCTGCGCCATGCTGCAGACCGAGCGCTGGCGCGCGCCGCTGGCGGCCGAGTTCCCCGGCGCCCCCGCCCGCATCCACGGCGTCCTGCGCACGCCCCTGCTGGCGCGCGAGGGCGAGGGGTGGACCGCCTCGCCCGACGCGGGGTCGACCGATGGGCCGACGCATGGGTCGACCCCGCCGCAATTTCAGGAGCCTGCCCGATGACCTCTTCCCGCGCCGGCGCCGTCTGCGTTCTGGGCATCTTCGCCCGCGACGTCACCTGCCTCGCCCCGCGCCAGCCCAGGATGGGCGAGACGCTGCTCGCCGACCGGGTCTACGAGGGGCCCGGGGGCAAGGGCTCGAACCAGGCGGTGGCGGCGGGACGGCTGGGGGCGCGGGCGCGGCTGATCACGCGGCTGGGGCGCGACGCGGGCGCGGCGCTGGCGCGCGAGACCTGGGAGGCGGCAGGGGTCGAGCCCTTCGTGATCGTGTCGCAGACCCAGCCCACCGGCTCGGCGCTGATCCTGGTCGAGACGGCGACCGGCCGCAACGCCATCGCCGTGCATCCCGGCGCCGCGGGCGAGCTGTGCCCCGCGGACGTGGAGGCCTGCGCCGGCGCGATCGAGACGGCGGCGGTGTTCCTCACCCAGCTCGAACAGCCGCTGCCTGCCGCGCGCCGGGCGCTGGAGATCGCGCGGGCGGCGGGGACGGCGACGATCCTCAACCCGGCCCCGGCCGCGCCGCTGCCCGCGGATCTTCTGGCGCTGTGCGATCACCTGACGCCGAACGAGCCGGAGGCCGAGGCGCTGACCGGCCTGTCGGTCGAGAGCGAGGCGGACGCCCGCCGGGCCGCGCAGGCGTTGCGGGCGATGGGCGTGGGAACGGTGGCGCTGACACTGGGCGGGCGCGGGGCGCTGCTGTGCGACGCGACGGGCGAGCACCGTCTGCCGGCGCTGGGACGCGGGCCGGTGGTGGACACGGTCGGGGCGGGCGACGTCTTTGCCGGCGCCTACGCCACCGCGCTGTCCGAGGGCCGCGCGCCCCGCGAGGCGGTGCGCTTTGCCAACGCGGCGGCGGGGATCTCGGTCACCCGACCGGGGGCGGCGGCCTCGGCCCCGACCCGGGCGGAGGTGGACGCGGCGCTGGCGGAGCTGGCCTGAGCCCGATGTCCAGGGACGCGGGCGCCCCGGCGCGTCCGCTGCGCGGCCGCGACCGCCCCGCCCTGCGTCCCCGTCGAGGCGGGAGCCTCGAGATCTGTGGCAAGGGCGCCCGAGGCGGGAGGCCGGGGGCTCAGGCCTGGGCGATGGCGGAGAAGTCGGGAGCAATGGCGGGGCCGCCGCGCGGGCCCACGCCCACGGCGATGGGCAGGCCATAGACCTCGCCGAGCAGGTCCGGCGTCAGCACCTCGGCCGGGGGGCCCAGCGCCACCAGTCGCCCACAGGCCAGCAGCGCCACCCGGTCGGCGAAGGCGGCCGCGAGGTTGAGGTCGTGGAGCACCGCCAGCACCCCCGCGCCCCCGTCCCGCACCCGCCGCGCGGCCTGCATGGCGCCGGCCTGGCGGGCGAGATCGAGGCTCGCCGTCGGCTCGTCCAGCAGCAGGTAGCGGCCGCCGCGCGCGGGGTCTTCGGCCCGGCCGCAGGCGATCTGCACCAGGGCGCGGGCGAAATGTGCGCGGGCCTGCTCCCCGCCCGAGAGCGCCGTGGCGGGGCGGTCGGCGAGGCGGGAGAGGCCCGTCGCCGCCAGCGCCTCGGCGACCATCCGCGCGGCCTCGATCGGGGGGGGGCGGCGGGAGACGAGGCCCAGCGCCGCCAGCTCGCGCGCGGTGAAGGGGGCGGCGAGAGCCGGCGCCTGCTCGAGCACCGCCCGGCGCACGGCAAGCGCCCGGGCGGAGAGGCCGGCGGCGGGGGCGCCGTCGAGGCGGACCTCGCCCGAGGCGGGGCGCAGGTCGCCGGCGAGGGCCGCCAGAAGCGTGGACTTGCCCGCGCCGTTGGGGCCGCAGACGGCCAGCACCTCGCCGGGGGCGAGGGCGAGGGACACGCCGGAGAGGGTCTCGCGCCCGCCGCGGCGGACGGTGAGGGAGACGGCCTCAAGCATGGGACCTCCGCAGGCGCGACATCAGCAGCCACAGGAAGAACGGCCCGCCGATCAGGGCGGTGGCGATGCCGATGGGGGGCTCGGCGGGCGGCACGGCGGTGCGCGCCACGAGATCGGCGGCGAGCGTCAGGGCCACTCCCGCCAGGGCCGCGGCAGGCAGCACCAGGCGGTGGTTGGGGCCGACCAGCAGGCGCGCGAGATGCGGCGCGCACAGGCCGATGAAGCCGATCGGCCCGGCGAAGGCGGTCACCGCGCCCACGGCCAGCGCCGACCAGCCGGCGGCGGCGAGCTTGGCGCGCTCGACATCGAGGCCCGCGTGAAAGGCGGCGCGCTCGCCCAGTTGCAGCAGGTCCAGCGCCCGGCCCATGCGGGCGAGACCGATGCCCGCCACCAGCGCCGCGCCGCCGGCGATGGACACCGCGGCCGGGCCCGCGGCGCCAAGGCCGCCCATGGTCCAGAAGGTCAGCTCGCGCAGCTGCTGGTCGTCTGCGGCGAAGATCATCGCGCCCACCCCCGCCATGGCGATGGCGTTGGCCGCGACCCCGGCCAGGATCAGGGTTGCGACCGAGGTCTCGCCGGCGCGGCGCGAGAAGGCGAAGACGAAGGCGGTCACGGCCGCCGCGCCCAGGAAGGCCGCCGCCGGCAGCAGCCAGACCGAGAGCGCGGCGGGCAGCGCCGCGGCCAGCCCCGCGCCGAAGACGATCACCGCCACCGCCCCCACCGAGGCGCCGGCCGACACCCCGATCAGCTGCGGATCGGCCAGCGGGTTGCGCAGCACGCCCTGCAGCGCGGTCCCGGCCAGCGCCAGCCCCGCGCCCACCGCGACGCCCAGCGCCGCGCGAGGGGCGCGGATCTGCAGGAGGATCGCCTCGGTCGCGCGGTCGGCCTCGCCGCGCAGGGTCGCCACGATGTCCGAAAGCGGGATGTGCACGGGGCCGTAGATCAGCTCGGCCAGCAGAGCTGCGACGGCGGCGACCGCCAGCGCGGACAGGGCCAGCGCCGGGCGCGAGGCGCTCCAGGCCGCGCGCACGGCGTGTTCGCCGGCGCCAGAGGACCGCGGACGCGGGTCTGCCGGCGCGGCGACCGGCTCCGCCTCGGCCGCGCCCGCCGCCGGCGCGCCGGCGGCGCGCAGGCCGGGTGCCGGCGCGGGCGAGCCCGGACGCAGGGTCTGGGCGCCGGCGAGGCTCAACCGGGGGTCCCCGAGGGCGAGGGGATCGTCTCGGCCAGGTCAGGATGCAGGGCGCGGGCGAGCTCGGCGACGGCCTGGGGCGTGCGCGGTCCCAGGCCCAGCAGCTTCAGCCCGTCCATCACCAGCAGTCGCCCCGCCTGCCCGGCGGGGGTGGCGGCGATCTCGGGACGGGCGAGGATCGCCTCGGGGCCGCCCATCATCCCCACCGCATGATCGGGCACCAGCAGGACCTCCGGCGCCGCGGCGATGGCGGCTTCGGCCGAAAGGGGCTTGTAGCCCTCATAGTCCGTCACCGCGTTGCGCCCGCGGGCGAGCCCGATCACCTCATGCGCCGCGGTCCCGGTCCCCGAGACCATCGGCGCCCCGCGCCCCGCGGCCAGCAGGAACAGCACCGAGGGGCGCGCCTCGATCGGCGCCAGCGCCGCCTCGAGCGCCTCCATCTGCGCCGTGAAGCGCGCGGCCAGGGCCTCGGCCTGCGCCTCGCGGCCCAGCGCCCGTCCCATGAAGGCGATCTTGGCGGGGATCACCGAGACGTCCTTGCCCTCGGGCGCGATCTCGACCCTCACGCCGGCGGCGGCCAGCCGCTCGAGCGTCGCGGGGGGGCCCGCGTCGGCCGAGCCGATCACCACGTCGGGCGCCAGCGCCAGGATCCCCTCGGGGGCGAGCTGGCGCAGGTAGCCGACCTTGGGCAGCGGACCGACGGCGGGAGGGAACATCGAGGTGGTGTCCACCGCCGCGACCCGGTCCCCCGCGCCCAGCGCGAAGGCGATCTCGGTCAGGTCGCCGCCCGCGATCACCAGCCGCTCGCCGCCCTGCGCGCGCAGCCCCCCGCCCGAGGCGACGACCAGCGCCCCCCCGGCCGAGAGCGCCAGCAGGGCGCGCCGGGAGAGAGTGCGGGGCGAGAGCGCGGCGCTCATGCCGGCTCGCCTTCCAGCTCGGCCAGCAGGGCGCGCCAGTCGTCCCGCTCGGGGATGCCGGGTTTGCGCTCGCCGAACAGCTGCACGAAGCAGAAGCCGTCCTTGTCGAACAGCTCCAGCGAGGTCACGTCGCCGGTGTCGCCGGGCTTGCGCACGATCCAGGCCGAGGCGATCCGGTCCTCGCGCAGGTGCAGGTTGAAGCGGGGGTCGAGCACGTTCAGCCACGGCCCCATCACCTTGATCGTGGTCACCGGACCGGTGTGGATCTGCACGCAGCCGCGGTTGAAGGCGAAGACCATGATCGGCTGCTCGGAGGCCGAGGCCCGCTCGAACGCCCGGCGGCAGGACTCGACGGGGACCGGGCGGGCCCACTCGGAGCCGACCAGCCGCATCGCCTGTTCGCGCGCCACGTCATGGGTGCGCAGCATGCCGAAGAACTGGTGGGTGTCGGTCATCCCGGCCCAGTCGGCGCGGAGCGCCGCCACGTCGATCTCGGAGTCCGCGCGCGGGGCCTTGGCGGGCGGGATCGGGGCGAACTCGGCCGCGGGGGCCTCATCCTCGGCATGAGCCTCGATCAGGGCCGAGAAGGCGTCGGCATCCGTCGCCTTGGTCTCGTAGATCTTGTGCATCGCCTCGCCGGCGGCGTCGAAGAACTGGAGCGAGCGGCGGGGTCCCGAGCGGGTGACCTCGTTCACCGCATAGGCGTATTTCCAGTTGAACAGGAACAGGCGCAGGTCGATCTCGCCCAGGAACAGGCCGACGGGCCCCTCGATCTCGGGCGAGAGATATTCCCCGTGCTTCTCGTGCACGCAGTGGTCCGAGCGGGTCAGCGCCATCACCTCGCCCACCCCGCCCACGCCGATCAGCAGGTCGCGGAAGGCGCCCTTGTGATCGCCGCGCGCGAGGCGCCGGGTCTCGCCGGTGGCCCGCCGCGCTTCGGAGAGCGCCGCCTCGGGCACGCCCAGCTTTTCGGCCAGGTCGCGGGCCCGCGGCGGGGGCGTGGCGTCGGATGCGGGGGGGATCGCGGCGAGAATCGCGGCGAAGTCGAGCGGCGTCGCGGCCAGGTCGGTCAAGGCAGCCTCCGCGCGCCGCGAAGGGCGCGTCCAGTCGAGCGATGAGGGAGATGCGCGGTGACCTGGCGGAGGCTGGGGTCGCACGGGACATTCAGGAATTCACGGTTTCCGCCGGCGCCGTCAAGAGCCGGACGCCGCAGACGCAGGGGCAGGCGCATCAGAACCGCGCCTCGAGCGACAGCGCCAGGGTCCGTCCGGGGGCCGGATAGGCGGTGGAGCCGTTGGGATCGACATAGGCCTGGTCGGTCAGGTTGGTGGCCGAAACCCGCACCGCCACGCGATCGGTGATCGCGAGCCTCGCCCACGCGTCGAAGGTCATGAACCCGTCGAGCCGATAGCTCGACAGACTGTCGGTCGAATCGCCGACCAGCCGCATCCGCCCGCCGACGGCCAGCCGGTCGCCCAGCAGGCGGGCCTGCGCGGTGAAGCTCGCCTGGAACGCGGGCAGCGAGGACGGCGCCCTGGTGATCTCCTCAGGGTCGGGGCGGGTGTTGTAGGGCCGTTCGTCGAAGGTCCCGTCGACGTTGACGTCCAGCGTCTCGAGCCCCACGCCGAAGTCGAAGCGGTCGACGGAATAGGCCGCCTCCAGCTCGGCGCCGCGGAACCGGCTGGTCCCGTCGATGTTCACATAGGCGACGTAGCGGGTGTCTGTGCCGTCGGGCCCGCGGCGAAAGACGTATTCGGAGGCGACATAGTCGGACACGTCGCGCGCGTAGACGCTGGCGCGCACACGCAGCCTGTCGTCGGCGGCCAGCAGGGCGCGCTGCTCGAAGGCCACGCCCGCCTCCAGCATCCGCGAGCTCTCGGGCCGCAGGCCGGGGTTGGGCGCGAAGGGCTGCAGGAAGCCGATGTGGCTGCCCCCCAACACCGATTCCGACAGCGTCGGCGGCCGCCAGCCCTCGGTGTAGTCGGCGAAGATCTCCCAGCCGCGCGCCGGCAGCACCGAGATCCCGGCCGAGGGCACCAGCGCCCAGTCCGACTGGCGCACCGGCAGATCGCTGTAACCCGCG
Source organism: uncultured Albimonas sp. (assembly GCF_963977235.1). Classification (NCBI taxonomy): domain Bacteria; kingdom Pseudomonadati; phylum Pseudomonadota; class Alphaproteobacteria; order Rhodobacterales; family Paracoccaceae; genus Albimonas; species uncultured Albimonas sp. Next base: position 62,045 of record NZ_CAXBOD010000017.1, on the reverse strand, counting down.
GCCGCCCCGCGCCAGCCATAGACGCTCGCCGTCCCCTCCAGCCGGTAGCCGTCGAGCCGCAGCCCCCCCCGCAGCCGCAGCCAATCGCTGGGCGCCAGCGCGGCCCGCGCGAACAGCCCCCCCACCTGCCGCTCGCCCGCGGGGTTGCTGCCCGAGAACCAGACGTTGTCGGGATCGTCGGTGGGATCCTCGGCGAGCGAGACGCTCGAGGTTTCGTCGGAAAACGCCTCGCCCCCTGCGGTCACCTCCAGCGCGCCGAGGCGGGTTTCGAACGCCATCGTGTCCGAGATCGAGCCCCCGAACGTGTCGAGCGCATAGGCCAGCTCGAAGCCGCCGTAGCTGGGGCGGGGATCGCGGTCCTGGTCGTTCTCGACGCCGTTCCAGTAGACCGTCGCGGTCAGGTCGTGGACCGAGTTCGCCGGCGCCCAGTCCAGCCGCGCCGTGGCGGTGCGGTTGGCGGTGTCCTGGTCGTCCACCGCAGCGAGCACGCTGGTCTGGAACTGCGCGTTGTAGTCGAGGTAGCTCAGCGTCAGGTCCGCCGTGGGCGCCAGCGAGATCACCGCCTTGGCCAGCGCCGAGACCTCGTCCGAGCCGGTCTGGGCCACCGGCGCCGTGGTCGGCGCGAAGGAGGTCTCCGAGGTCTCGACCCGCCCCGCCTCGCCGATGGCGTAGTCGCCCAGCCGCTTGCGCGAGATCGCCAGCAGGGCCGCAAAGCGCGCGTTCGGCCGCCAGGCGCCGGCGGCGTAGCCGTCGAAGCGATAGGCATTGTCGCCGGCCCCGATCGCGCCCTGCGCGCCCCAGGATTCGCCGGCCGGGATCACGTCGTCGGGGTCGATGGTGCGGAACCCGACCGAGCCCGCCAGCGCCCCCGCACCGCCCACGCCGGCGGTCACCGACTTCTCGACCTCGATGGCCCTCAGCAGGTTCGAATCGACATAGGTCAGCGAGGAGGAGCCGTGCCCCGACTGCTGGAAGTTCTGCCGCGCCCCGTCGATCGTCGTGGTGACCCGGCCGCGATCGCGCAGGCCGCGGACCTCGACGGCGACGCCGGGATTGCGGCGGTCGTCCGCCGCGGTGACGCCGGGCGTGTCGGTCAGCGCGTCGCCGACCGAACGCATCGGCGTGCGGGTCAGCGTCTCGCGGTCGATCTCGGCGGAGGGCTGGGCGGGCGGCGGCCGGAGGGTCTCGACGTCGATGGCGTTCAGCAGCACCGGATCGGCCCCGCCCGCGTCCGCCGCCGGCGCGTCCCCGATCAGCACAGGCTCATCCCCGATCAGAACGGGGTCATCGGAGATCAGCACGGGGTCGGTCACGGCCGGCGCCGGCGTCTGCGCGGCGGCGAGGCCGGCCGACAGGGCCAACGCCGAGACGGCGACGGCAGGGGCCGTCCAAGGAAATCTGGTCATCGCTCCACCCGGCTCGCAGCGTCTGCCTTTCCGGCAAGGCTCCGCGGCGCCGGTCCGGCCCGCAGCGTCGCCCCCGGATGGGTGGATCGACGAGCCGTCCATCGGCTCGCGGCCCCCTTATCCGACCCTTTCACATGGGTTTCAACCGGGCCCTGCGCATTCTTGACTTCAATCGTCGGTTATCCGAGGTTCCGGGCATCGCCAGGCGCCGGACACGGCCGCCGCGTCCGCCAGGACGCGCGCCCCCTCCTCCGGTCACCCCAGCTTCCCGATTCCCCCCCGAGCGTCCGTGGCGAACCCCGTCCGGCCCTCGATTGAACGCCGCCCGCCGCGCGCGGGCGCCGGAGGCTCCATGACCGTCAAGATCACTTCGCGGACCAACTCCGAGACGAACTTCGAGACCTATCTCGACGCCTTCGACAAGGACTTCGCCCTGATGGGCTTCGGGACCTTCTCGGACGACTCCGAGGGCGACTACGCCGGCGCCGAATCGGCGATCACCGACCAGGCCAACGCCCGCGACCAGGCCTTCATGGTCGAGGGCGACCTCAGCTACGACATCACCACCCACCGGCTGGGCGGCACGATGGACGCGGTCAGCTTCGGCTACGGCGCCGCGCAGGACGCGGACTCGGGCGCGCTGTCGCTGTCGCGGACCGACTTCGAGGTGAGCTTCGGCAAGACCATCAAGGACGAGGATCTCGCCCGCGCCATCCTCGTGGACCTGATGGGCTTTGACGAGGACGGCGACGGCGAGGCGACCTCGGCCCTGCGCGACGAGATCTGGAGCCAGAAGATCAAGTTCATCGGCGGCGGCGGGCGCGACGTCTTCGCCGGCGGGAACAAGAACGACGTGCTCAAGGGCGGCGGCGGCGCCGACGTGCTTTCGGGCGGCAAGGGCGACGACGTCCTCAAGGGCGGCGGCGGCAAGGACAAGCTGTCTGGCGGCCAGGGCGACGACGTGCTCAAGGGCGGCGGCGGCGCCGACACGCTCGACGGCGGCCAGGGGAACGACAAGCTCTTCGGCGGCAAGGGCGCGGACTGGCTGTCGGGCGGCGCGGGCAAGGACGTGCTGGTCGGCGGGCCGGGCAAGGACCGTTTCGACTTCACCTCCAAGGGCTACGACAAGGAGATCGTGAAGGATTTCACCCTCGGCAAGGACAAGGCGGTGTTCGACGCGGACGACTACGCGGGCTTTGACGCGCTGATGGAGGACGCCCGCCAGAAGGGCGACCACGTGATCCTCAACACCGACGAGGGGTGGGTGAAGCTGGTCGACACCGACCTCGACGACCTGTCGGCCTCGGACTTCCTGTTCAGCTGAGCGCCTGCCCGGCGGACCCGTGCCGCCGCGCCTCCGGGGCGAGGGCCTCCGGGGCGAGGGCTCGCGCGCCGCGCCCCGGGCCTGACCCGGGGCCTCGCGCGGCCCGCCACAGGCCCGCCGGCGCCCGGGCGCGCCCTCAGCCCCCCGGCCCGCGGGCCTCGATCCCCAGCGAGCGGCCGGCCTCGACCAGATGCTCCCACAGCGCCAGCGCGTAGCTGCGCGGGACCAGGATCTCCCACCGCTGCGCGCCGCTGCGCGTCAGCACGATCCCGATGCGGCCGAACAGCATCGGCGCAGAGGTCCCCTGGGCGAAGCGCGCGCCATGCAGGTCCGCGCCGACGCCGCGGGCGAGCAGGGTCTCGGCCTCCGGCCCCCGGACCTCGATCCGCCCGCGACCGCCCGACTGGTCGACCGCGCTTGCGCGCGGCGCGAGGTCGGCCAGCGCCGCGGGCGCCGCGCCCAGCGCCAGACGCCGCCCCGGGCCGAGGGTGCGAAGCGCCGCCGGCGGGACCCGGCCGGCCAGCAGCGCCACGACGTCCTCGCCCCGGGCCGCGATCACCTCGGTCATCGGCAGGTCCGCCAGCGCCTCGATGGTGACCGCCGCGGGGGCGCCGCGGCCGGCGCCGAAGCGGCCCGAGGCCGCGCCCGCGAGCGCGGGCGTGGGGGAGAGGAGGGGGGCGGGCTCAGCCATGCAGCCTCCGGTTCTCGGGGTCGAAATGCACGGGCGGCACGATGCGCGCGGCGCAGGTCTCGGAGCGGAGCCCGTCCCAGACCTGCACGGCCTCGCCATGGCGCGCGCGGGCGTCGCGGATCAGCGCCAGCCCCAGCGTCCGGCCGAGGTGCGGGGACCAGGCGGTCGAGGAGACATGGCCCTGCGCCCCCTCGAGGCTCGGCGCCGCGCCCTCGGCCAGCACCTGGGCGCCGGCGCGGAACGCCTGCGCGGGGTCCTGCGCGACGAGGCCGCAGAGCTGCAGGCGACCCGGCGCGGTCAGCGCCGGACGGCCGATCATCGCGCGGCCGATGAAGTCCGCCTTCGCCCCGGGAACCATCCGCCCCATCCCGAGGTCGTCGGCGGTCACCCGCCCGTCGATCTCGGCGTGGGTGACATGGCCCTTCTCGATGCGCAGGACCGCCAGCGTCTCCGCGCCGTAGCAGCAGATCCCCTCGCCCTGCCCGGCCTGCACGATCGCCTCGGCGACGGCAGGGCCGAGGTCGGCGGGGACCGCAAGCTCATAGGCGAGCTCGCCGGAGAACGAGATCCGGAACAGGCGCGCCGTCACCCCCGGGGCGCCGCGCAGCGCGACCTCGCGCGCGGCCATGAATGGGACGGCGTCGTCGCAGAGGTCGCCCGCGACCACGCGGCCGAGGATCGCGCGCGCCTTGGGCCCGGCCAGCGCCATCTGCGCCCAGGCGTCGGAGACCGAGGCGAGGCGCACGTCGAGATCCGGCCACAGCACCTGAGCGCAGAACTCCAGATGGGCCATCGCCTCCTCGGCCTTGGCGGTGGTGGTGGTCAGGACCCAGCGGTCCTCGGCCAGCCGCGCCACGGTCCCGTCGTCCATCACGAACCCGTCCTCGCGCAGCATCACCCCATAGCGGGCCCGCCCCACCGGCAGCTTCGCCATGCCGTTGAGGTAGACGCGGTTGAGGAAGGCCGGGACGTCCGCCCCGGTCAGCTCGATCTTGCCCAGGAACGAGACGTCGCACAGGCCCGCGGCCATGCGCACCGTGCGCGCCTCGCGCGCCACGGCGGTCGCCCAGTCGGCCTCGCCGGGTCGGGGAAACCAGGCGGGGCGCAGCCAGGCGCCGGTCTCGACGAAGACGGCGCCGCGGGCCGCGGACCAGGCGTGCAGGGGCGAGCGGCGCACCGGCCGGAACCCCGCCCCCCGCGCCGCGCCCGCCAGCGCCCCGAAGGAGACCGGCGAGACGAACGGCCGCTGCGTGGTCAGCGGCACGGCGCCGGGGGACAGGCCCTGCTGCTCGGCCAGGATCACGGCGGCGTTCACCGCGCCCATCCGCCCCTGGTCGGTCGCCATGCCAGAGGTGGTGTAGCGCTTGGCAAGCTCGGGGTGGGCGTAGCCCTCGCGCCTCGCCAGGGCCAGGTCCTCGACGCCGACGTCGTTCTGGAAGTCGACGAAGCGCTTGCCCCGCGGCCTGCCCGCGGCCGGGCCCAAGGCCCCCAGCGCGCGGGGGGGCGGCGCGTCCTCGGGCGCGGGGGGGAAGGCGGGTCGGGCGTCGAGGCCGATCGCCGCCAGGGCCGCCGCCGCCTGCCGGGCGCCGTCGCCCAGACAGGCGCCGCGCCCGAGCAGGCCAGCCGCCCCGCCGGCCACCCGCAGGCCCGGCTGATCGAGCGGCGGCAGGAACGCCTGGCGCGCCTCGGACCACTCGGGCCGGGCGCCGCGATGGCAGGCGAGCTGGGCGTTGGGGCTCCAGCCCCCCGACATCGCCACCGCGTCGACCGACAGACGGCGCAGGCTGCCGTCCGGGCGCTCGACCTCCAGCGCCTCGACCCCGCGCAGGCCCACGGCGCGCACCGGCCGGCCGCGCAGGATCCGGGCGGTTCCGCGCCAGTCCTGCGCCCGGCCCCCGCGCCAGTTGTTGGGGGTGGGCGCGTAGCGGTCCGCCGTCCCGCCCGCCCCGGCGGCCGAGCAGTCGACGATGGCGGCGACCTCCACCTCGCGCGATTCCAGCGCGGCGGCCAGCGAGTAGCCGGCCTCGCCATTGGTCACCACCGCCACCCGGCGGCCCGGCGCGACGGCCTGCGCCACCAGCCGGCGGCGGACGCCCGAGGCCATCGCAACCCCCGGCAGGTCGTTTCCCGCGAAGACCAGCGGCCGCTCCTCGGCGCCCGAGGCGAGCACCGCCGCGCGCGCCGCGATGCGCCACAGACGCTCGGCCGGGCGGTCGGGGTCGGGGGGGAGGTGCTTTCCCACCCGCTCCAGCGCGCCGAAGACGTTGTCGTCGTACCAGCCAAACACGGTCGTGCGGGGCAGGATGCGGACCCCGGGGGCGGCGGCGAGTTCCTCCAGCATCTCCTCGCGCAGCGCGGCGGAGGCGTCGCCGCCGTCGTCCAGCAGCCAGCCGCCGGGCGCCGCGCCCTCGTCGGCCAGGATCACCCGAGCCCCGGCGCGCGCGGCGGTGAGGGCTGCGGCGAGCCCCGCCGGCCCGGCCCCGATCACCAGCAGGTCGCAATGCGCCCAGGTCTTCTCGTAGCGGTCGGGGTCCGGCTCGGTCGCCGCCCGGCCGAGCCCCGCGGCGCGGCGGATCAGCGGCTCGTAGACCCGCTCCCACGCCTTGGGGGGCCACATGAAGGTCTTGTAGTAGAACCCCGCCCCCATCAGCGGCGAGAGCAGACCGTTCAGCGCCCCGATGTCCAGGCGGCGCGAGGGCCAGGCGTTCTGGCTGCGCGCCTCCAGCCCCTCGTGGATCTCCAGCATGGTGGCGCGGACGTTGGGCTCCCGCCGTCCGCCAGTCCCCACGGTGACCAGCGCATTGGGCTCGGCCGAGCCCGCCGCCAGCACCCCGCGCGGGCGGTGATACTTGAAGCTGCGCCCGAAGATCTCGACGCCCGAGGCGATCAGGGCCGAGGCGAGCGTGTCGCCCGCAAAGCCCTGATACGCGCGCCCGTCGAAGCGGAAGCGGATCGGGCGGCCGCGGTCGATGCGGGCGGCGACGGGCAGGCGGCGGCCGCTCATTCCGCGGCCTCCTGCGCGTCGCGCACGGCGAGGACCGCGTGCGTGATCGTGTCCCGCTCGACCACCAGCCAGCGCCGGCAGCCGCCGGAGTGGCGCCAGTGCTCGGCATGGCGGCCGCGGGGGTTGGTCCGCAGGTGCAGGTAGTCGTGCCAGGCCTCCGCCCCCGCCTCGGGGTCGGGGCGGGTCACGGAGGCGTCGCCGCGCACCGAGAATTCCTCGCGCGGGCGAAGGCCGCAGTGGGGACAGTCGATCAGGCTGGCCATGGCGCCCTCAATGCAGGTTCGGCTGGGCGCCCACGCCCTTCTCGTCCAGCACCGCGCCGGAGGCGAAGCGGTCCAGGCGGAAGGCGCGGGCGGTGGGGTGGGGCGCGTCGGTGGCGATCAGGCGGGCGAAAGCGAGGCCCGAGGCCGGGGTCGCCTTGAACCCGCCATAGCACCAGCCGGCGTTGAGGTAGACGTTGTCCAGCACCCGGTCGATGATCGGGGAGCCGTCCATGGACATGTCCATCACGCCCCCCCAGCTGCGCAGCGCCCTCGCGCGGCTCAGCGCCGGGATCATCGCGACGCCGGCCTCGACCACGTCCTCCACCGCCGCCAGCCCGCCTCGCTGGGCGTAGGAGTTCCAGCCGTCGATGTCGCCGCCAAAGACCAGCCCGCCCTTGTCGGACTGCGAGACATAGAAATGCCCCGCCCCGAAGGTCACCACGTGGTCGACGAAGGGCTTCAGCCCCTCGGAGACGAAGGCCTGCAGCACGTGGCTCTCGATCGGAAGCCTCAGCCCCAGCATCGCGGCGGTGACCGAGGAATGCCCGGCCGTCGCCAGCGCCAGCTTCCCGCAGCGGATCGTGCCGCGGGTGGTCTGAAGCTCCACCGCGCGCTCGCCCTCGCGCCGGATGCCGGTCACCTCGCAATGGGGGATCACGTCGACGCCGCGGGCCGAGGCGGCGCGCGCAAACCCCCAGGCGACAGCATCGTGGCGCACCGTGCCGCCGCGACGCTGCATCAGCCCGCCCTTGATCGGAAACCGCGCCGTGTCGAAATCGAGCATCGGCAGCATCTTGCGCAGGGTCGCCACGTCGAGGATCTCGGCGTCCACCCCGTGCAGGCGCATGGCGTTGCCCCGCCGCCGGTAGGCGTCGCGCTGGCCGTCGGTGTGGAACAGGTTGATCACGCCCCGCTGCGAGACCATGGCGTTGAAGTTCAGCTCCCGCTCGAGCCCCTCCCACAGCTTCATGCTCAGCTCGTAGAAAGGATTGTTCCCCTCGAGCAGGTAGTTGGAGCGCACGATCGTGGTGTTGCGTCCCACGTTGCCCGAGCCGACGTAGCCCTTCTCCAGCACCGCCACGTTGGCGATGCCGTGCTCGCGCGCCAGGTAGTGGGCGGTGGCGAGCCCATGCCCCCCGCCGCCCACGATCACCACGTCGTAGGCGGGCTTGGGCTCGGGCTCGCGCCAGGCCGGCGTCCAGCCGGCGTTGCCGCGCAGGGCCTCGCGCAGCAGGCGAAGGGCGGAATAGCGGCTCATGCGGCCCCCTCCGCGGCGGCGCGCCGACGCGCCCCCTTCAACCCGCGCGAAAGAAACCTTACCCAGAGGGGAGCAGCAGCGGAGGCCCGAGCATGACCGAGACCCCACGCGGCGGACTGAAACAGGATCCCCACGCGACCCGCGACGCGCTGGAGAACAGCCTCGAGCAGGCCATCGGCCACGAGGTCCGCGCCTATCGCAAGAACATGGGCGTGACCGTGGCCGACCTCGCCGCGGCCACCGGCATGTCGCTGGGGATGCTCTCGAAGATCGAGAACGGCAACATCTCCCCCAGCCTCGCCACCCTGCAGGCGCTGTCGAAGGGCCTGGGCGTGCCCCTGACCGCCTTCTTCCGCCGCTACGAGGAGGCCCGCGGCGCCGTGCACGTCCGCGCCGGCGAGGGCGTCGACGTCGAGCGGCGCGGCACCCGCTCGGGCCATCAGTACACGTTGCTGGGGCATCTCGATCACGCCTCCGCCGGGGTGGTGGTGGAACCCTATCTGATCACGCTGACCGACGACTCGGACGTGTTCCCCACCTTTCAGCACGAGGGGATGGAGTTCCTCTACATGCTGGAGGGAGAGCTGGAATACCGTCACCGCGACCGCCTCTACCAGATGCTGCCGGGCGACAGCCTGTATTTCGAGGCCGACGCCCCGCACGGGCCCGAGGTCCTCACGACCCTGCCGGCGCGCTACCTGTCGATCATCTGCTACCGCGGCGCGGGCGGGTGATGCGACAGGTTTGCCTCTTAGGAAAATTTCTTTCCTGAAATCTTGCCGAGTCGCAAGGGGCTCGCTAGCTTGCCCCCGAATTTTGCGGGCGCGTGAGCCCCTCGGATTTGCGGGAGCGTGAGCGATGTGCGGAATCGTCGGCCTCTTCCTGAAGGACCGGACGCTGGAGCCCGAGCTGGGCGGCCTGCTGTCGGACATGCTGGTGACGATGACCGACCGCGGCCCGGACAGCGCAGGGATCGCGGTCTACGGCGCGGCCGAGGAGGGGCGCGCCCGCCTGACCGTGCAGTCCGCCGCCCCCGCGAAGGATCGCGCCACGCTCGAGGCGCTGGCCGAGGCGCATGACGCGGCTCTCTCGGTCAAGGACACCCACGCGGTGCTGACGCTCGCCGCCGCCGACCTGCCCGCCCTGCGCCGCGCGGTCGAGGCCGCGCCGACGCTGCGGGTGATGAGCGCGGGCGAGGCGATGGAGGTCTACAAGGAGACCGGCCTGCCCGCCGACGTGGTGACCCGCTTCGGGCTGCGCGCCATGTCGGGCAGCCACGGCATCGGCCACACCCGCATGGCGACCGAAAGCGCGGTGACCACGCTGGGCGCGCATCCGTTCTCGACCGGCGCCGACCAGTGCCTGGTGCACAACGGCTCGCTCTCCAACCACAACAACCTGCGCCGGGTGCTGATCCGCGAGGGGATCCGCTTCGAGACCGAGAACGACTCCGAGGTCGCCGCCGCCTACCTCACCGCCCGCCTCGCCGAGGGGCGCAACCTGGGCGAGGCGCTCGACGGCGCGCTGGCCGACCTCGACGGCTTCTACACCTTCGTGGTGGGGACCAAGTCCGGCTTCGGCGTGCTGCGCGACCCGGTCGCCTGCAAGCCCGCGGTGATGGCCGAGACAGACCGCTACGTCGCCTTCGGCTCGGAATACCGCGCCCTCGTCGGCCTGCCCGGCATAGACCTTGCAAGGGTCTGGGAGCCGGAGCCCGCCACCGTCTATTTCTGGGAACGCTGATGCCCGTCTTCGACCTGGCCCAAACCCCGCTGCGCGCGTTCCACCGCGCGCTGCACAGCGTTCGCGAGGGCGAAAACGAGAGGTTCGAGGTGCTGAACCCCCGCGGCGCCCATTCCGTCGCCGTGGGCGCGATGGCCCCGGTCCACGTCGATGTGCGCGGCTCGGTCGGCTATTACTGCGCGGGCATGAACGAGGCGGCCGAGATCACCGTCCACGGCTCCGCCGGACCGGGGGTGGCCGAGAACATGATGTCGGGCCGCGTCACCGTGAAAGGCAACGCCAGCCAGTACGCCGGCGCCACCGGGCGCGGCGGGCTGCTGGTGATCGAGGGCGACGCCTCGTCCCGCTGCGGCATCTCGATGAAGGGGATCGAGATCGTGGTGAAGGGCTCCATCGGGCACATGTCGGCCTTCATGGCCCAGAAGGGCGCCATGGCCGTGCTGGGCGACGCCGGCGAGGCGCTGGGGGATTCGCTCTATGAGGCTCGTCTTTACGTGCGCGGCTCGGTGAAGTCGCTCGGCGCCGACTGCATCGAGAAGGAGATGCGGGACGAGCATCGCGCCCAGCTCTCCGACATTCTGACCCGCGCAGGCGTCGAGGCGGATCCGAGCGCCTTCCGCCGCTACGGCTCGGCCCGGAAGCTCTATCATTTCAACGTCGATCACGCGGGGGACTACTGATGTCCTACGACGCCCCGACCACCCATCCGCGCAAGTCGGCGACCTTCGACGACTACACCCTGTCCGAGATCCGCCGGGCCGCGGCGACCGGCATCTACGACATCCGCGGCGGCGGCGCGAAGCGCAAGGTTCCGCATTTCGACGACCTGCTGTTTCTCGGCGCCTCGATCTCGCGCTACCCGCTCGAGGGCTATCGCGAGACCTGCAACACGGCCGTGACGCTGGGCGACCGCTTCGCCTCGAAGCCGATCCATCTCAAGATCCCGATCACGATTGCGGGGATGTCCTTCGGCTCCCTCTCCGGCCAGGCGAAGGAGGCGCTGGGGCGCGGGGCGAGCGCGGCGGGGACATCGACCACCACCGGCGACGGCGGCATGACGGAGGAGGAGCGGGGGCACTCGGATCTGCTGGTCTATCAATACCTGCCGTCGCGCTACGGGATGAACCCGCGCGACCTGCGCCGCGCCGACGCGATCGAGGTGGTGGTCGGCCAGGGCGCCAAGCCCGGCGGGGGCGGCATGCTGCTCGGCCAGAAGATCTCGGAACGGGTCGCGGGGATGCGCGACCTGCCCGAGGGGATCGACCAGCGCTCGGCCTGTCGCCATCCCGACTGGACCGGGCCCGACGACCTCGAGATCAAGATCGGCGAACTGCGCGAGATCACCGGCGGCGAGAAGCCGATCTACGTGAAGGTCGGCGGCTCGCGGCCCTATTACGACGTGGCGCTCGCGGTGAAGTCGGGGGCGGACGTGGTGGTGCTCGACGGGATGCAGGGCGGCACGGCGGCGACGCAGGAGGTGTTCATCGAGCATGTCGGCCTGCCGACGCTCGCCTGCATCCGGCCGGCGGTGCAGGCGCTGCAGGATCTCGGCATGCACCGCAAGGTGCAGCTCATCGTCTCGGGCGGGATCCGCAACGGGGCGGACGTGGCCAAGGCCATGGCGCTGGGGGCGGATGCGGTTTCCATCGGGACCGCGGCGCTGGTCGCGCTGGGGGACAACGATCCGCGGTGGGAAGCCGAGTATCGGGCGCTGGGAACCACGGCCGGCGCTTACGACGACTGGCACGCGGGCCAGGACCCCGCGGGGATCACCACGCAGGACCCGGAGCTGGCCTCGCGGCTGGATCCGGCGGCGGCGGGGCGCCGGCTGGCCAACTACCTCGCGGTGATGACGCTCGAGGCGCAGACCATCGCGCGGGCCTGCGGCAAGTCCGACCTGCGCAACCTCGAGCCCGAGGACCTCTGCGCCCTGACCATGGAGGCCGCAGCCATGGCGCGCGTGCCGCTCGCGGGGACCAGCTGGATACCGGGGGGCGGCGGGTTCTGATCCGCCCCGAGACAGCCTCAACGACGGGGAACCCCGCGCCGAACGCACCGACAGGGATCGAGGGACCACCATGACCAAGGATCTGGCCGCCTGGGGGAAGGAGCGCGGGGTGCGCTACTTCATGATCGGCTACACCGACCTGTTCGGAGGGCAGCGGGCGAAGCTCGTGCCCCTGCAGGCCATCGCCATGATGCAGGCGGACGGCGCGGGCTTCGCCGGTTTCGCCTCGTGGCTGGATCTGTCGCCGGCGGACCCGGACCTGTTCGCGATGCCCGACGCGGAGGCCGTCGTGCAGCTGCCCTGGAAGCCCGAGGTCGCCTGGGTCCCCGCCGACCTGGTCCTGAACGACGCAGCCCTGGCCCAGGCCCCGCGCAACGTGCTCAAGGCCCAGGTCGAGAAGGCCGCCGCGCTGGGCCTGCGGGTGAAGACCGGGGTCGAGCCGGAGTTCTTCCTGGTCTCGGCCGACGGGTCCGAGATCTCGGACGGCCAGGACAAGGCCGACAAGCCCTGCTACGACCAGCAGGCGCTGATGCGGCGCTTCGACGTGATCTCGGCGATCTGCGACGGGATGCTGGAGCTGGGCTGGGGCCCCTACCAGAACGACCACGAGGACGCGAATGGCCAGTTCGAGATGAACTGGGACTTCGACGACGCCCTGGTGACGGCCGACCGCCACTCGTTCTTCAAGTTCATGGTCAAGTCCCAGGCCGAGGCCGCCGGCCTGCGCGCCACCTTCATGCCCAAGCCCTTCGCGGGACTGACCGGGAACGGCTGCCACGTGCACGTCTCGCTGTGGGACTCCGAGGGGGCGACGAACGCCTTCGCCGATCCGGGGGCCGAGTTCGGCCTGTCGCGACAGGGTCTGCACTTCCTGGGCGGAATCATGAAACACGCCCCGGCGCTGACGGCGCTGACCAACCCCACGGTGAACTCCTACAAGCGGATCAACGCGCCGGTGACCCACTCGGGCGCCACCTGGGCGCCGAACACGGTCACCTGGTCGGGCAACAACCGCACCCACATGGTGCGCGTGCCCGGGCCCGGACGGTTCGAGCTACGCCTCGCGGACGGGGCGGCGAACCCCTACCTGCTTCAGGCCGCGGTGATCGCGGCCGGGCTCGAGGGCATCGCGACCGCGGCCGACCCCGGCGCCCCCTGCGATTTCGACATGTACGCGACGCCGGAGAAGGCCGAGGGGGCGCAGCGGCTGCCGCTCAACCTGCTCGACGCGCTGCGGGCCTTCGAGGCCGACCGGACGCTGCAGGAGGCGCTGGGCGGCGAGGTCTCGGCCGCGTTCCTCAAGCTCAAGCGGCAGGAATGGCAGAGCTACGTCTCGGCCTTCACCGCCTGGGAGCGGGAGTGGACGCTCGACGTCTGAGCGGGGGCGATGCGAGAGGGGGGCGGCTCGGCCTCTTCGCAACGGTCTACAGGCGCCCTGCGGGCGGGCTTGGCTGCCTCGCGCCCGTGGGGGGCGGCTGCGCCTGAAGGCTGCAGGGCGGGGGCCTCCGGCGGGCTCCTGACTCACCAGAGAACAAGACGCCCGCGCCTGTTCTCCGGATCCGTCTCTCGCTTGCGATGCCTGAGCGACTCGCCCGCAGGGGTCAAGGACAAGCCCGCGCAAGGGGGTGACGGCGGCGACCGGCGCCAGGCCGGGACGCGCCGCGGGCGCGAGGGCGGCCAGAGGCGGGGCGGCGGTCGCGGCGCCTCGGTCAGCCGCGGGAGATGCGGGCGGCCATTTCCTGGAGCATCGGGGCCACCTCCTTCTCGAGGCGCAGGCGGGGGAGGGTGTAGCTCGCCCCGCCGCAGGTCAGGGCGTAGACCTGACCGTCGCCCTCGGTGCGCAGGGGGACGCCGGCGGTGTTCACCTGGGCGCGCCAGTTGCCCAGGCTCATGCACCAGCCGCGCTCCTCGACCATGCGGATCGCGTCTCGGATCCCGGTCAGGATCGCGGGCCAGGTCGTCGGGTCGGCCTGCAGGGCCATCTCCTCGATCAGCCGCTCGCGCTCCTCCTCGGGGGCGGCGGCGAGCCAGGCGCGGCCGGCGGCCGAGCGGGCGAGCGAAATGCGAGAGCCGACGTCGAGCTGCAGGGACATCACCCCCTCCGAGCGCGCGCAGGCGATGTAGGTCATTCGCAGGTTGTCGCGCGCCGACAGGGCGATCACCACGCCGCCGCCCACCCGCTCGGCCAGCTCCTGCATGTGGACCTGGGCCGTGTCGCGGATCTTCAGCCCCGCGAGGCACGCGTAGCCCAGCCCCAGCACCGAGACCCCCAGCCGATAGCGCCCGTCGCGCCCGTCGTAGCGCAGGTAGCCCAGCCGGGTCAGCGTGTAGGTGATCCGCGAGACGGTCGAAGCGCCGAGACCGGAGCGGGCGCAGATCTCCTGGTTGCCCAGGCCCTCGTCGCCGGGGCGGAACACGCGCAGCACCTCGAGCCCCCGGTGCAGGGCCGAGACGAACTGGCGGTCGCCCTCGAAGGGCTTCTGGCCAACCGCCAGGTCGGAATGCTCGGGAATGGCCGTGCGCTTGCGCATCGAGGCTCCGATCAGGGGCGGAGGGGCGCCGGGGCCCCTCCGCGCCGGGTTCAGCCCGCGGCGGCCTCGGCCGCGTTCAGGCGAGCGTAGCCGGGGTTGGCGGCCTTGGGCGCCGAGGCGTCCAGACGGGCGCGCGCGGCGAAATACTCGCGCTCCAGCCGGGCCACCAGCTCGGCGGTCGGGACCACGTCCTTGACCATGCCGATGCCCTGACCGGCGCCCCAGATCTCCTTCCACTTCTTGGGCTTCTCGCGCTCGCCCGACTCGTTGAGCTGGAACGACATCTTCGAGGGATCGGAGGTCTCGAGGTTGTCGGGGTCCATGCCCGAGTTGACGATCGACGGCTTGAGGTAGTTGCCGTGCACGCCGGTGAAGAGGTTCGTGTAGACGATGTCCGAGGCGCCATGCTCGGTGATCATCTTCTTGTAGCCGTCGACAGCGTTGGCCTCCTGCGTCGCGATGAAGGCCGAGCCGATGTAGGCCATGTCCGCGCCCATCGCCTGGGCCGCGAGGATGGAATCGCCGTTGCCGATCGCGCCCGAGAGCAGCAGCGCGCCGTCGAACCACTCCCGGATCTCGGAGATCAGGGCCAGCGGCGACTGCGCGCCGGCGTGACCGCCGGCGCCCGCCGCGACCGCGACCAGGCCGTCGGCGCCCTTCTCGATCGCCTTTTTGGCGAAGCGGTTGTTGATCACGTCGTGCACGACGAAGCCGCCGCAGGAATGGGCCGCGTCATAGACCTCGGTCCGCGCGCCCAGCGAGGTGATCCACAGCGGAACCTTGTACTTGACGCACAGCTCCACGTCCCGGTCGAGGCGGGCGTTGGACTTGTGCACGATCTGGTTGACCGCGAACGGGGCCGCCGGCGCGTCGGGGTTGGCCTGGTTGTGGCGGTCCAGCTCCTCGGTGATCCGCTTCAGCCAGGCCTCGAGCATCGAGGGCTCGCCCGCCTTCTCGCGCGCGTTCAGCGCGGGAAAGGAGCCGACCACGCCGGCCTTGCACTGGGCGATGACCAGCTCGGGGTAGGAGATGATGAACAGCGGCGAGGCCATCACGGGCAGCCGCAGGTTCTGCAGGATCGGGGGCAGGCTCAAGACGTCGTCCTTCCGGTTGGGGGCGGCGCTCGCCCGTGTCGGGTCGAGTCGGCCGCGGCGTTCCTCTTTGACCGGCAGCGTAACGAAAGCGACGGAGGTGCGAAATATTATTCCGCCCGTCGAAATTAGCCGCGACCATCGGGCGCCCGGAGGCTGCCGCTTCGCGTCATCGGGCCGCGAATGCCGGCCTTCGCCGCCCATACCCCTTATCGCCTGACCGGGCGGCCGGGAAAATCGTCGCTTTGGATTAGCTGGGCTTGCTTGTTGTCCAGACATTAGGTCAACTTGTTTGCAACGCAGCATTTCTCGTTTGCGATCTGTTGCGATGCGGCGAAAGCTCCGTGACAGGACGACGACAGCGCCCGCCCCCCTGCGCGGAGCCCACGCCCTCGTCGTCCCAAAGACCGGCGCCCGCCGCGCCAGGCCCAGACTTTCGGGGAGAGCCATGCAGTTCGGCCTGTTCAACCTGCTGACCTATCGCGACAATCCCGGCGGCATCGCCGGGGTGATCGAGGACAGCCGCACCATGGTCCGCCTAGCCGAGCAGGCGGGCTTCCACGCCGCCTGGTTCGCCGAGCATCACTTCACCAACTACTCGCTGTCGGTCAGCCCGCTGATGATGGCGAGCCACATGGCCGCCGCCACCTCGACCATCAAGGTCGGCCCGGCGGTCGTCGTGCTGCCCCTGCACAATCCGCTGCGCGTGGCCCAGGAGATCGCGCTGCTCGACCAGATGTCGGGCGGCCGGGCGCTGCTGGGGCTGGGCTCCGGCTACCAGCCCTATGAGTTCGACCGCTTCAAGATCGACATCAAGGCCAAGAACGAGGTGTTCCTCGAATACTTCGAGGTGCTCCGCCAGGCGATGGAGGAGGGCCATGTCGACTTCCAGGGGAAACACTTCCAGGCCCCCCCGACCGTCTTCGCGATGCGCCCCGCGAGCGGAAAGCTGCCGCCGCTGTTCCTGACCACCCAGGCGCCCGAGGTCCTCAAGGCCGTCGGCCCGCACGAGCCCACCGCCTTCATCGCCGGCGCCTGGTCGGGCAAGGCAGACGCGCTGGTCAAGTCGAAGGACGGGCTGCGCGCCAACTGGCTCGCCTCCGGCCTGCCCGAGGCGACCATGCGCATCGCCATGCAGCAGTACATCGCCGTGGTCCGCTCCCACGCCGAGGCGCTGGAGGCGGCCGAGCGCGCCCGCTCCTACGCCCGCATGGTCTGGGCGCTGCGGCAGCCCAAGCTCGACCTGACCGCAAAGGGCGAGATCGTGCCGCTGGAACTGCCCGACGAGCCCAGCCTCGAGGATCTCGCGCGCAACATGGTGATCGGCGACGCCCACTCGGTCGCCGAGCGCATCGTGGACGACATCCGCACGCTCGGCCCGGTCCACTACAACTGCTTCTTCCAGTTCGGCGACATGCCGATCCGCATGGCCGCGGCCTCCCTCGAGCGTTTCGGCGCCGAGGTGATCCCGCTGGTGGAGAAGGAAGTGGGCCCGCTTTCCGACCTCGGCGACGCGGGCGAGGCCCCGCGCGCCATCGCCCGGGCCGGCTGACCCATAACAAGAACAAGGAGACACACGTGGCCTGGCGCATCGGAGTGGACATCGGCGGCACCTTCACGGACGTCGCGATGGTCGAGGAAGAGACCGGACGCATCGGCATCGCCAAGGTGCCCACGACCCCGCTGGATTTCGCGGAAGGCGTGCTGGCCGGCCTCGCCCAGGGGCTCGAGCGGCAGGGGATCGGCGCCGACGCCGTGACGCTGCTCAGCCACGCGACCACCATCGTCACCAACGCCCTGCTCGAGAAGAAGGGCGCCAACTGCGCCTTCGTCGGGACCCGCGGCCACCGCGACGTGCTGGAGCTGCGCCGCTCGGTGCGCATCGACCTCTACGACCTCGAGCAGGACGCCCCCCCGGTCATCATCCCGCGCGAAAGCCGCTTCGAGATCACCGAGCGGGTGGATGCGCAGGGCGACGTGGTCACCCCGCTCGACGAAAGCGAAGTCCCCGCGCTGGTCGAACAGATCAGGGCCTCGGGCGCGCAGACGGTCGCCGTCAGCTTCCTGTTCTCGTTCCTCAACCCCGCGCACGAGCAGCGCGTGGGCGAGCTGCTGCGCGCCGCCCTGCCCGACGTGCAGGTGTTCCTGTCCTCCGACGTCCTGCCCGAGATCCGCGAGTTCGAGCGCGCCTCGACCACCGCCGTCTGCGCCTATGTCGGCCCGCTGCTCGAATCCTACCTCAAGCGCCTGTCCGAAGCGGTCGGCGGCATCGGCCTGCCGGAGCTGCATGTGATGGGCTCCTCGGGCGGCGTCGTGGACATCGCCGAGTGCCTGCGGATGCCCGCCCAGGCGGTGGAATCCGGCCCCGCGGCCGGGGTGATCGCCGCGGCGCTGGCGGGCGAGCAGCTTGGCCTCGACCGGGTGCTGTCTTTCGACATGGGAGGCACCACCGCCAAGGCCTCGGTGATCGTGGACGGCGAGATCCAGGTGACCGCGGAATACGAGGTCGGCGGCACCTCGAACGCCAAGCGCTGGCTGAACGGCTCGGGCCACCCGATCCGGGTGCCGGTGGTGGACCTCGCCGAGGTCTCCTCGGGCGGCGGCTCGATCGCCTGGGTGGATCTCGGCGGCGCGCTGAAGGTGGGGCCGCACTCGGCGGGCTCGCTGCCCGGGCCGGTCGCCTACGGGCGGGGCGGCACGAAACCCACCGTCACCGACGCCAACGTGATCCTGGGCTACCTGAACCCGGTGTCGCTGCTCGACGGCGAGCTGAAGATCGACCGCGCCGGCGCCCTGCGCGCCATGGAGACCGAGGTCGGCGCCGCCCTGGGCCTGAGCGCCCACGAGGCCGCCCAGCGGGTCGTCGAAGTGGTCAACGCCAACATGACCCAGGCGCTGCGCATCGTCTCGGTCGAGCGGGGCCTCGACCCCACCGAGTTCACGCTGATGGCCTTCGGCGGCGCCGGCGCCATCCACGCGATCTTCCTCGCCGAGGAGCTGGGCGTGCCTTCGGTGGTGGTGCCGCCCGCGCCGGGCGTGTTCTCGGCGCTGGGGCTGGTGACCACCAACCTCAAGCGCGACTGGTCCAAGACCGTCTACGCCGACCTCGCCGGCCTGACGCCGGCCGCGCTGATGGCCGAATACGCGGTGATGGAGGCCGACGGGCTGAAGATGCTCGAGGCCGCCAACGTCCCCGAACCCCGCCGCAAGCTGGTCCGCCAGGCGGACGTGCGCTATCGCCGCCAGGCCTACGAGCTGACCGTCAACGTCCCCGAAGGCCCGCTGGACGACGCCGCGATGGCCGCGATCGCGACCGCCTTCCACGAGAAGCACCGCCAGACCTACGGCCACGCCAACGAGGCCGAGCCGGTGCAGCTGGTCAACATCCGCCTCTCGGCGCTCGGCCTCCTGCCCAGCCTGCGCCTGTCGATGGACATCGACCCCGCCGCCGCCCGGCGCGAGACGCGCCCCGTCTGGTTCCCCGAGGGGGGCGAGGTCGACTGCCCGGTGATCTGGCGCGACGGCCTCGCCGCCGAGGCCGAGTTCCCCGGCCCGGCCATCGTCGAATCCCTCGACGCCACCACCGTGGTGCCGCCTGGCTGGACCGTGAAGGTCGACGCCGACGGTTTCCTGCACGCCCGGAGGGCCTGAACCATGGCCGGTTTCGACACCAATCCCCCCGCCAACCCCACCGCCGGCATCGACGCGGCCCGCTTCGAGGTGGTGAAGAACGCCCTGATCTCGGCGGCCGAGGAGATGAAGATCGTCCTCGCCAAGACCGCCTATTCGCCGCTGCTGAAGATGGCGGGCGACTATTCCTGCGGGATCTTCTCGGCGACCGGCGACATGGTCGCGCAAGGCCCGGACCTGCCGATCCACCTCGGCTCGATGCCCGACGCGGTGCGCTCCGTGGTGCAGACCTTCCCCGAGCCGGTCGAGGGCGAGGTCTACATCCACAACGACCCCTACCACGGCGGCTCGCATCTGCCCGACGTGAACGTGGTGATGCCGGCGTTCTTCGAGGGCCGCCTGCTCGGCTACGGCTGCGTGCGCGCCCACTGGCCCGACATCGGCGGCGGGGCGCCCGGCTCCTATTCCGCGGTGACCGAGATCTACGGGGAGGGGCTGCGCATGCCCCCCACCCGGATCTATGTCGACGGCAAGCCCGACGAGAACATCGAGCGGTTCATCCTCGCCAACGTCCGCGCGCCCTCCGAGCGTCAGGGCGACCTGCGCGCCCAGGTGGCCGCGAACAAGCGCGCCGTCGACCGGATGGGCGCGCTGGCGGCCAAATACGGGACCGACGAGCTGCTGCGGATCATGGACGCGATCCTCGACTACTCCGAGGTGATGATGCGCGCGGCCCTGCGCGAGCTGCCTGACGGCGTCGCCTCCTTCGTCGACACCATCGACGGCGACGGCATCGTCGAGCCGGGCGAGGCGCATGACATGACCTTCAAGGTCGCCCTCACGCTGACCAAGCGGGGGGACGAGATCACGCTCGATTTCGACGGCTCCGACCCGCGGGTGAAGGGGCCGATGAACGCGCCGCTGACGGTGACCGCTTCGGGATGCTTTGCGGCGCTGAAATGGGCGCTGGACCCCAAGGCGCTGATCCCGCCGAACTCCGGCGCCTGGCGCCCGGTGACGGTCACCGCCCCCAAGGGCTGCGTGGTGAATGCGCAGGAGCCTGCGCCGGTGACCTACGCCAACCACGAGATGTCGGCCCGGATCTCGGACATCGTGTTCCGCTGCCTGCACGACCTCTGCCCCGGGCGCACGCCCGCGGGCTCTCAGGGGACCGGCGGGGTGACCATCTTCGGCGGCCAGGATTACCGCAACGGAAACACCTACATCTCCTACGAGGTGACCAAGGGCGGCTTCGGCGCGCGGCCGATGAAGGACGGGATGAACGGCGTCTCGACCTGCATCGGCAACATGCTCAACACGCCCGTGGAAATCATGGAGATGTCGTTCCCCGTCCGGATCGAGGAATACACGCTCGCCGCCGACACCGGCGGCGCGGGCAAGTATCGCGGGGGCTTGGGCGTGCGGCGGATCTGGCGGGTGCTGGGCTCGGACGCCAACTGCGCCACCTGCGTCGAGCGCACCATGACCCCCGCTTTCGGCCTGAACGGCGGCCTCGACGGGGCCTGCGCCGAGGTCACGCTGATCCTGCCCGACGGCACGGTTCACAAGAAGGAAGGCAAGGGCGGGTTCGCCGCGCCGAAGGACAGCCGTCTGATCTTCCAGGTCCCCGGCTCGGGCGGCTACGGCCCCCCCTCCGAGCGTGACCCGCAGGCGCTGCGCGCCGACCTCGCGGCGGGTTACGTCACGCCAGAGGCCGCCGCCAGGGACTACCCGCAAGCCTATGCGAAACTTAATGAAGCGGGCGACTGAGACCCGCGACCTCCACCTCCGCCACCGACAGGGATCACACGAAAAGGGGGCCCCGATGACCAATTTCAACCGACGCCAGGTGCTGATGGCCGCGGCCGCGGCGACCGCCGCCGCCAGCTTGCCGAAACTGGCCCTCGCGCAGACGCGCGAGGAGACGCTGCGCTTTGTCCACGGCTCGGTCTGGACCGCGCTGACGGCGGGCGACCTCACCGGTTCGCGCGCCTCGCTGGCGCTGAGCTGCAACGTCTACGACCGCCTCGTCTCCTACGGCCGCAAGCAAGCGCCCGGCGGCGGCTGGGAGTTCGACTTCGCCACCCTCGAGCCCGAGCTGTGCGAGAGCTTCACGCTCTCCGAGGACGGGCTGACGATCACCTTCAAGCTGGACCCCGCGGCGGTCTGGCACGACGGCTCTCCGGTGACGGCGCAGGACGTGAAGTGGTCGCTCGACCGCGCGGTGTCGGCCGAGACCATGTCGAAAAGCCAGCTCGCGTCCGGCTCGATCTCCTCGCCCGAGCAGATCGAGATCGTGGACGAGACCACCGTCACCGTCACCCTGCCCGAGGCCGACCGCCTGGCGCTGCCCAACCTCGCCATGTATCTCGCGCCGATGATCAACTCGGAGCTGGCGAAGAGCCATGCGACCGAGGCCGATCCCTGGGCGGTCGAGTGGCTGCGCACCAACGCCGCGGGCTCGGGCGCCTACAAGGTCGAGCGGATGAGCCCCGACGGAGCCCAGGTCGTGCTCGCCCGCAACGAGGACTGGACCGGCGGCCCCCTGCCCGGCTTCAAGCGCGTGATCGTGCAGTCGGTGCCCGAAGCCTCGACCCGCGCCTCCCTGCTGCAGAAGGGCGACGCGGACCTGTGCCTGGACTTCTCGCCCACCGACCTCGAGGTGCTCGAGGCCGCCGACGGCGTGAAGGTGATCCAGACCCCGCAGCCCTCGGGCTTCGCGGCGCTGATCTTCAACACCCAGATGGCGCCCTTCGACGATCCGAAGCTGCGCAAGGCCATCTCGATGGCCCTGCCCTACGACAAGATCTTCGAGACGGCGGCCAACGGCCAGGGCGCGAAGCTCTATGACGGCGCCTGGGAGGGGGAGCCCGAGACCGGCGCCTTCCCCCAGCCGATGCCCTACGCGCAGGACATCGAGGCCGCCAAGGCGATGGTCGAGGAGGCCGGCCACGCCGGCATCACCGTGCCCCTCTACTACACCGTCGCCAAGGCCGGCGACTTCGACCCCGCCGCCGCCCTGATCCAGGAGGCGCTGGCCAAGATCGGCATCACCGTCGAGATCCAGAAGACCCCCGACGCGCAGTATGCCGAGATCGTCACCGCCAAGACCGCGCCGATGCTGCTCGAGCGGTCGCTGGCGCTGCTGCCCTCGCCCGACTACTTCTTCCGCATCTTCCTCAATGGCGACAGCCGCTGGAACTTCTCGAGCTGGAACAACGCCGAAGTGGCCGAGATCCTGCCCGTGGCGCGGTATGAGGCCGACGAGGCGGCCTATGACACGATGACCCGGCGCCTGGTGCAGCTCGCCTACGAAGAGACGCCGATGGTGATGCTGTGGAAGCCCACCACCAAGGCGGCGATGGCCGAGGGGATCGAGGGCTACACCATGTGGTATCACTTCGGGCCGGACTTCCGGACGCTGGACAACGCATGAGCGGGGCGCCGGGCAGATCTTCCGCGCAGGCCGGAGCGAGGCCCCGGTCCCCCGCGCTGACCGCGGCGGTCGGGATCGGGGCGCGCCTGCTCTCGGCCCTGCCGGCGCTGTTCGGGGTGCTGGCGCTGACCTTCATCCTGATGCGGGTGCTGCCCGGCGACCCGGCGAGCTTCTTCGTCTCCTCCCCCACCGCCGGCGAGGCGGAACTGGAGATCGTGCGGCAGCGGATGGGCCTCGACCATCCGCTGCCGATGCAGTTCCTCTATTACCTGCAGGACCTGGCGACCGGCGACCTCGGGACCGCCATGACCACCGGCCGCCCGGTGACCGACGACCTGATCGAGCGTCTGCCCGCCTCGCTGGAGCTGACGCTGGCGGGGCTGTTGCTGGCCGTCGTCATCGCGGTGCCCGCCGGCGTGCTGGCGGCGATGCGGCCGGGCTCGGCCTTCGATCACGCGGTGCGGGTGGTGTGCTCGGCCGGGGTCTCGCTGCCGACCTTCGTGTCGGGGCTGCTGCTGATCTACGTCTTCTACTACTGGCTGGGCTGGGCGCCGGACCCCACGGGGCGGCTCGACGTCTTCGCCTTTCCGCCCGAGACGGTCACCGGGTTCCTCCTGATCGACTGCCTGCTGGCGGGCGACTGGGCGACGTGGTGGTCCTCGCTGGGGCGGCTGGTGCTGCCGGCCTGCACCATGGCGCTGTTCACCATCGCGCCGCTCGCGCGGATCACGCGGGGCTCGATGCTGGCGGTGCTGACCTCCGACTTCGTGCGCACGGCCGAGGCGGTGGGCCTGCCGCGCTGGAAGGTGGTCGTGACCTATGCGCTGCGCAACGCGCTGATCCCGGTGGTCACCGTCTCGGGCACGATCTTCTCGACCATGCTGGGCGCCAACGTGCTGGTCGAGAAGGTGTTCTCCTGGCCCGGCGTGGGGCGCTACGCGCTCGATGCGCTGATGGCCTCGGACTACGCGCCGGTGCAGGGCTTCGTGCTGCTGATGGCGACGATCTTCGTGGGGGTGAACCTGGTGGTGGATCTGACCTATGCGCTCATCGATCCGCGGGTGAGCCTGTCATGAGCGCCGCGAGCGAACCCCGCGCCCCCTCGCGCCTGGGCGCCGCCTTCTGGGTGCTGCGCCAGAACCCGGTGACGCTGATCGCGCTGATAGGGGCGCTGGGGCTGGCGTGCGTGGCGATCTTCGCCCCCTGGATCGCGCCCTACGATCCGCTCGCCTCGGGCGCCGGGCCGGCGCTGTCGCCGCCCTCCGCCCAGAACTGGGCGGGAACCGACCAGATCGGGCGGGACGTGTTCTCGCGGCTGATCTGGGCCTCGCGGCTGGACCTTTCCATCGCGCTGTCGGCGGTGGCGGTCTCGGGGGCGCTGGGGGCGGTGATCGGGGCGTTCTCGGGCTATGTGGGCGGGCGGCTCGACCGGGTGGTGGGGCGCATCGTCGACGTGATGATGGCCTTCCCGCTGTTCGTGCTGGCGATGGCGCTGGTCGCGGCGCTGGGGAATTCGGCGGTCAACATCGTCATCGCCACGGCGGTGATCAACCTGCCCTTCTACATCCGCGTCACCCGGGCCGAGGTCAACGCGCGCCGCGGCGCGGGCTGGGTCGAGGCCGCGCGCCTCGCCGGCGCCTCCCACCCCCAGGCGGTGCTGCGGTTCCTGCTGCCCAACGTCATGCCGATCCTGGCGGTGCAGCTGTCGCTGAACCTCGGCTGGGCGATCATCAACGCCGCCGGCCTCAGCTTCATCGGTCTGGGCGTGCAGCCGCCCACGCCCGAGTGGGGGATCATGGTGGCCGAGGGCGCGACCTACATCACCTCGGGCAAGTGGTGGCTGGTGGCCTTCCCGGGGCTGGCGCTGACCCTTTCGGTGCTGTGCTTCAACCTTGCCGGCGACGGCCTGCGCGACCTTCTGGACCCGAGGACCCGCCCGTGAAGATGTCCCCCGAAGTCCGGGCCGACGCCGCCCTGCGCCCGATCCTCGAGATCGAGGACCTGCGCGTCGCCTTCGCCGGCCGCGGCGGCGAGAGCGAGGCGGTCAAGGGCGTCTCCCTCTCGCTCGCCCCCGGCGAGGTGCTGGGGGTGGTGGGCGAGAGCGGCTCTGGCAAGACCGTGACCATGCTGGCGGCCGCGGGCCTGCTCGAGCGCAACGGCCGCATCGCCGGCGGGCGGGTGCGCATCGCGGGCCAGGACGTCACCCGCGCCTCGCGCGCGATGATGCGCCCGATCCGCGGGGCGGTGATCTCGATGATCTTCCAGAACCCGCGGGCGGCGCTGAACCCGATCCGGGCGGTGGGCGACCAGATCGCCGACGCGATCCTGGCCCATGAGCGCGTGAGCAGGGCCGAGGCCCGCGCCCGCGCCGTGGCGCTGTTGACAGCTGTCAACTTTCCCCGCCCGCAGGCCCAGGCCCGCGCCTATCCCCATGAGCTTTCGGGCGGCATGTGCCAGCGGGCGATGATCGCCGTGGCGCTGGCCTGCAACCCGCAGTTGCTGATCGCCGACGAGCCGACCACCGGCCTCGACCCCACCACCCAGAAATCGGTGATGGACCTGCTCGCCGGCCTGATCGCCGAGCGCGACATGGCCATGGTCCTGATCACCCACGACCTCGCCATGGCCGCCCAGTACTGCGGCCGCGTCGCGGTGATGGAGCAGGGCCTGCTGGTCGAGAGCGGGGGGCCGAGACGGATCTTCCTCGCCCCCCGGCATCCCTACACCCAGCGGCTGGTCGCGGCCTCGCCCACCCGCGGCGCCGGGATCGAGGACCTGACCCCGCCGGGCCTGCTGCCCGCCCTGCCCGCCGCGCCGCCCCCCGCGATCGGGCGCCCGCACCTGCTGGAGGTGGTCGGCCTGCACAAGGACTTCGGCGGCGGGTCGAAGGCGGTGGACGGGGTCTCGTTCACCCTCAACGCCGGGCAGAGCCTGGGGCTGGTGGGCGAAAGCGGCTCGGGCAAGTCCACGACCTCGCGGCTGGTCTGCCGGCTGCTGGACGCGGACGAGGGCGCCATCGTCTTCGACGGCCAGGACCTGGCGCTGACGGCGGAGAAGGACTTCCACCGCTCGCGCCGCCGCTCGGACATCCAGCTGGTGTTCCAGGACCCGACCGACAGCCTCAACCCGCGCTTCACCGCGCGCGAGTGCATCGCCGATCCGCTGCGCCGCCTGGGGCGCCTGCGCGGCCGGGCGCTGGAGGCCAAGGTCCGCGAGACGGCGGACCTCGTCAGCTTCCCCCAGGCGCTGCTCGACCGTCTGCCCCACCAGCTCTCGGGCGGGCAGAAGGCGCGCGTGGGGATCGGGCGGGCGGTCTGCCTGCGGCCGAAACTGATGGTGCTGGACGAGCCGACGGCCGCGCTCGACGTTTCGGTGCAGGCGGTGGTGCTGCACCTTCTCGAACGCCTGCGGCGGGAGCTGGGCATGGCCTATCTCTTCGTCAGCCACGACCTGAACGTGGTGCGCATGATGTGCGCCGACACGCTGGTGATGAAGTCCGGCCGCATCGTCGAGGCGGCCCCCACCGAGAAGCTCTTCACCGCGCCCGAGCATCCCTACACCCGTTCGCTGCTGGCGGCCGTCCCCTCGCTGGACGCGCTGCCGGCCGACTGACGCCGCCGGAGGCCCCCATGCTGCCCAACTCGAACCGCGCCCGCGACCTCGCGGCCATCGTCCACCAGCAGACCGAGATCGCCGGCCTGCGCGAGACCGGCGCCACGCTGATGACCGGGGGCGAGGGCGTCTATGTCTTCGACGAGGACGGCAGGCGCTATCTGGAGGGGATGGCCGGCATGTGGTCGGCCTCGCTCGGCTTCTCCGAGACGCGTCTGGCCGAGGCGGCCTACGCCCAGATGCAGGCGCTGCCCTACTACCACACCTTCCATTCGCGCGGGCATCTGGCCGCGGTGGATCTCGCCGAGATGCTGCTCGCCATGGCGCCCGAGGGGCGGCCGGGCAATCCGCTCTCGAAGGTGCTGTTCCACTGCTCGGGGTCGGAGTGCAACGACACCGCGATCAAGCTGGTGTGGTACGTGAACAACCTGCGCGGCCGGCCGGAGAAGAAGAAGATCATCGGCCGGCAGATGGGCTACCACGGCTGCACCATCGCCGCGGCCTCGCTGACCGGGATGCCGGGGATGCATCGCGAGTTCGACCTGCCGATCTCTGACCGGTTCCTGCACACCTCCTTCCCCCACTGGTATCGCTTCCACGAGGAGGGCGAGAGCGAGGAGGAGTTCGCGACCCGCATGGCCCAGGATCTCGAGGACCTGATCCTCGCCGAGGGGCCCGAGACGGTGGCCGCCTTCTTCGCCGAACCCGTGCAGGGCGGCGGCGGCGCGCTGACCCCGCCGCGGACGTATTTCGAGAAGATCCAAGGGGTTCTGCGCAAGTACGACGTGATGTTCATCGCCGACGAGGTGATCTGCGGCTTCGGACGCACGGGGAACCCGTGGGGCAGCGACACCTACGCGATCCGGCCCGACATGGTCAGCTGCGGCAAGGCGCTGTCGGCGAGCTACCAGCCGATCTCGGCGCTGCTGATCTCCGAGGAGATCCACCAGGCGCTGCTGGAGCAGTCGGCGCGGCTTGGCAACTTCTCGATGGGCTTCACCTTCGCGGCCCACCCGGTGGCCTGCGCGGTGGCCAAACGCACGCTGGAGATCTACGCCGAGGACCGGGTGTTCGAGCACGCCGCCGAGGTCTCGCCCGACTTCCTTGGCGCGCTCGCGGGCCTGAGCGATCACCCGCTGGTCGGCGACGTGCGCGGCGTGGGGCTGATCGCGGGGGTCGAGCTGATGGCCGACCGGACGCGCCGCACGCAATTCGCCCCGGAGGCGAAGGTGGGGACCCGCGCGCAGGAGCTGGCGATGGAGGGCGGCCTGCTGGTGCGCGCCTCGGGCGACCGGATCTGCTTCACGCCCCCCCTGATCATCGACCGCCCCCAGATCGAGGAGATGGCGGGCCTGTTCCGCAAGACCCTCGACGGATTGCTGGATGAGCTGACGGCCGAGGGGCTGGCCCCCGCGGCCTGACCCCCGGCGCCGGGAGGGCCGCGGATGCGACGCGCGAAGCTGGGGCTGTTCAACCTGATGGGGCTGCGGGACCGCAACTCGGCCCCCGTGGCGGTGCTGCGCACGACCGTGGACACGGTCAAGATGGCCGAGGACTTCGGCTTCGACATCGCCTGGTTCGCCGAGCACCACTTCACCAATCACTCGATCTGCCCCAACGCGCTGCTGATGGTCGCCCATCTCGCCGGGCAGACCGCCCGCATCCGGCTGGGGCCCGCGGTGCTGGCCCTGCCCTTCCACGACCCGCTGCGCCTGGTGCAGGAGGTGGCGCTGGCCGAGCTTCTGACCTCCGGCCGGCTGGTTCTGGGGCTGGGGGCGGGCTACCAGCCCTATGAGTTCGACCGCTTCGGCCTCGACCCCGCCAGCAAGCACGCGCGAATGCGCGAGATCTGGGACATCCTCGAACAGGGGCTGACGACGGGGCGGGTCGAACACTCCGGCGCGCATTACGCGGTCAAGCCGACCGAGCTTTCCATGCGCCCCTTCGGCGTCGCCCCGCCGGAGATCTTCGTCGCCTCGCGCGAGCCCGAGATCGTGCGCCGGGCCGCGCGCGGCGGGCACACCCCCTTCATCGGCTTCGGGCACCGGGGGCTCGAGACCGCGCGCGCCGCCCGCGCGGGGCTCGAGGCGCTGTGGGTCGAGGGCGGGGGCGATCCCGCGGAGATGCCGCTGGCGGTGCAGCGCTTCGTCTACGTGACCGAGGACCGGGCGCAGGCGGAGCTCGCGGCCGCCTGCGTGCGCGACTTCGCGCGCGCCTATGTCACGCTGGGGGGCGCGGCTCTGGACAAGGACGGGGCGTTCGTGCGTCTCATGCCTCTGAACGACGAACCGCCGCTGGACGACTTCCTGGAGAAAGCCGTGATCGGCCCCGCCGACCATTGCGCCGAGATGCTGGCGACCGAGCTCGCCGCCCTCCGCCCGAGCCACCTGTGCTGCATGATGGGCCTGGCCGGGATCGGCCGGCAGGAGACGCTCGCCTCGCTGGAGCGCTTCGGGACCGAGGTGCTGCCCCAGCTCGCGCCCCTGGTCGACGCCGGCGAGGACGCCCCTGCTCCCTCCGTCCGCGCCGCGGGCCCCGCGCCCGCGCTCGCCCCGTGGCGGTCCTGACCGGCGACCCCTCCGGCGAGGACGGCGGCCCCGGGCGGGGCGCGCCGAGCGCCCGCCTGCCGCCGCTCAACCTGTTCCGGGTGTTCGAGGCCGCGGCCCGCCACGCCAGCTTCCGGCTGGCGGCCGAGGAGCTGTGCGTGACCCCCTCGGCCGTCTCCCAGCAGATCCGCCACCTGGAGGAGTTCCTCGAAATCCGCCTGTTCCGCCGCCTGACCCGGCGCGTGGAGCTGACCCGCGAGGGCGCGGAGCTGGCCGGCCAGGTGCGCGAGGCGCTGTTTATTCTCACCTCCGCCTGCGCCCAGGTCTCGGACCCCGACAAGCCGGCGGTGGTGACGATCTCGGCCACGCCCGCCATCGCCATGCGCTGGCTGACCCCGCGGCTGCGCGCCTTCATGGAGCGGGAGGAGCGGGTGAAGATCACCCTGCTCGCCTCCGACGAGCCGGTGGATTTCGCCCGCCAGGACGTCGACGTCGCGATCCGCTGGGGCCACGACTTCCCCGGCATGCGGGCCGAGCAGCTGGGCTCGGAACCTCACTATCTGGTCTGCGCGCCGGAGCTTCTGGAGGGGCGCGAGGCGATCCCGCGCGAGCGGCTCGCGGCGCTGCCCTTCCTGCATGTGCGCCAGTTCATCCCGATGACCTACTGGCTGGAAAGCGCGGGCCTGCCGACCGACGGGCTCGGGCCGCGCCAGCTCTACAACGACGCCGCCCTGATGCTCGAGGCGGTGGCCCATGGCCAGGGCCTGTGCCTGGCCTCGCATTTCCTGGTCGAGCGGGAGATCCGCTCCGGCCGCCTCGCCCGCGCCCACCCCACCGCGATCCGGGTGGACGAGGGCTACCACGTGCTGTCCTCGCCGGAGCTGGGCGACAAGCCCGGCATCCGCACCGTGCGCGAGTGGCTGCTGGCCGAGGCCGGCGAGTCCATCTCGCGCCACGACCGTCCTCACCCCGGCGCGCCCCCCGCCCTTCCCGATGGAGCCGAACAATGACCGTCCGCCAGAGCTTCCGTTCCGCCTTCCACACCGGCGCCTTCACCGCGCATGTGGAGGACGGAAAGCTCGTCTCGGTGACCCCGTTCGAGCATGACCCCCACCCCGACGAGTCGATCCACGCCTGGCCGGAGATGGTCCACGCCGGCTCCCGCGTGATGCGCCCCTCGGTCCGCCGCGGCTGGCTGAAGCGCAGGGAGAGCGGCGGCCGCCTGGTCGGCGAAGGCCTGCGGGGCGAGGACGTGTTCCACGAGGTCCCCTGGGACGAGGCCCTGGACATGGTCGCCGCAGAGCTCGAGCGCGTGCGCTCGAGCTACGGGAACCAGGCGCTGTTCGGCGGCTCCTACGGCTGGGCCTCGGGGGGGCGGCTGCACAACGCGCAGAACCTCACGCGCCGCTTCATGTGGTCGATCGGAGGCTGCACGACGCAGGTGACCAACTACTCCTACGGGGCGGGCATGACGCTGCTGCCCCATGTGCTGGGCTCGAACGAGGCGATCTGGGGCGCGGCGACGGACTGGCGCTCGATCGCGGCCAACTGCGACCGGCTGGTGACCTTCGGGGGGCTGTGCCGCAAGAACTGGAAGGTGCAGTCGGGCGGCTTTGGCGCGCACGGGTTCGAGAACGTGGTGCGCATCCTCGGCCAGGCGAAGACGAAGGTGATCAACGTCTCGCCGCTGCGCTCGGACGTGGCGCCGATCGAGGCGGACTGGCTGCCGGTGCGCCCCAACTCCGACTGCGCGCTGATCTTGGCGCTGATCTGGGTTGTGCAGGACAAGGGCGCCGAGGACCGGGCGTTCCTCGACAAGTACACCGTCGGCGCCGACCGGGTGCTGGGCTACGTGCGCGGCGAGGTCGACGGCGAGGCGAAGACCCCCGCCTGGGCTTCGGAGAAGACCGGCATCCCCGCCGCCGAGATCCAGGCGATGGGCGAGGATCTGATCGGCAAGCGGGTGATGCTGACCGCCACCTGGTCCCTGCAGCGTCAGGACCATGGCGAGCAGCCGTTCTGGGCGCTGGTGGCGCTGGCCTGCGTTCTGGGTCAGGTCGGCCTGCCGGGGGGCGGCGTGTTCTTCGGCTACGGCTCCACCGGCGGCTTCGGGCAGCCCAAGGTCGCCACGCCGCTGTTCGGGATGCCGGTGCCGCGGCGCGACGACAGCCTCGGGATCCCCGTGGCCCGCGTCGCCGACTGTCTGCTGACACCCGGCGGGAGCTTCGAGTACGACGGGCAGGAGATGACCTTCCCCGACATCCGCCTCGTCTACTGGGCGGGCGGCAACCCGTTCCACCACCACCAGGACCTCAACCGCCTGCGCCAGGCCTTCCAGCGCCCCGAGACGGTGATCGTGCATGAGCCCTGGTGGACCGGCACCGCGCGCCACGCCGACATCGTGCTGCCCGCCACCACTCCGCTCGAGCGGGACGACTACGCCGGATCCTCCCGCGATCCCTGGATCCTGTCGGTCGCCAAGGCGGTCACCGTGGGCGAGGCCCGCGACGACTTCGCCATCTACTCCGAGCTTGCCGACCGGCTCGGCGGCGGCGAGGCGTTCCACCAGAACCTCGACGTCGACGGCTGGCTGCGGAAGCTGTGGGGCCAGACCGCGGCGGCGCTGGCCGCGCGGGGCGTGAACACGCCCGACTGGGACACCTTCCGCGAGCACGGCTATTTCAAGGTGCCCGAGCCGGCGGACGTCTTCGACCTCTACGCCGACTACCGCCACAACCCGCGGGCCAACAAGCTGGGCACCCCCTCGGGGAAGATCGAGCTGTTCTCCGAAACCATCGCCGGCTTCGGCTACGACGACTGCCCCGGCCACCCGGTGTGGATCGAGCCGAAGGAGTGGCTGGGCGCGGCGGGCGACTATCCGCTGCACCTGCTGTCGAACCAGCCGGCGGACAAGCTGCACAGCCAGCTCGACGGCTCCTCGGTCAGCCGCAAGGCCAAGATCCACGACCGGGCGGAGCTGCTGATGAGCCCCGCCGACGCCGCGGCGCGGGGGCTGGAGGACGGTTCGGTGGTCCGCGTGTTCAACGCCCGCGGGGCGTGCCTGGCGGGCTTGCGCGTCTCCGACGAGATCATGGCCGGCGTGGTGCGGCTGCCCACCGGCGCGATGTTCGACCCGGGCCCCGACGGGCTGGAGCGGCACGGCAACCCCAACGTGCTGACCCGCGACGAGGGCACCTCGCGCCTCGGCCAGGGCTGCTCGGCCCAGTCCTGTCTGGTCCAGGTCGAGCCATTCGAAGGCCCCGTGCCCCGCGTCGAGGTCTTCGACCCGCCCGTCTTCATCGCCCGCGAGCGCTGAGCGCGGCCTGCGTCGCGACCGGCCCCGGGCCTGACCCGAGGCCTCGGCCCCCAGGCGGTTCGCCGGCCGGCGAGCCGCCCCCGATCCGCCGCCCTGCGCCCGCTCGCGTCCGCTCTCGCCGCGCCCGCAACCGGCGCCCCTTGTCCCAGGCGCCTGCGCCCGCCACGCGCCGCGGGCGGAACCGCGGCGCCGGCGCCACGCCAGACGCGGCGCCCCCGTCCCGGCCCGGCGCCGGTTCGCCGGCCCGGCGCAGGCCCCGAGCCGAGCCCGGGGCGCCGCCCATCCCGGCGTCCGCGCGCCTCTCCCTCGTTCCGGAATCCCGCCCATGTCCGACGACCTGATCCGCCTGACCGCCAGCGATGCCGTCTCCCTCCTTTCCCGGCGGGAAATCACGCCCCTCGAGCTGATCGACGC
This sequence comes from uncultured Albimonas sp., assembly GCF_963977235.1. NCBI lineage: Bacteria > Pseudomonadati > Pseudomonadota > Alphaproteobacteria > Rhodobacterales > Paracoccaceae > Albimonas > uncultured Albimonas sp. The sequence goes on along the minus strand of NZ_CAXBOD010000017.1, from coordinate 29,772 downwards.
GGCCGAGCGGCGGACCGAGGCCGTGGACGGCGCGGTCAACGCCCTGCCGATCCGCTTCTTCGAGGCCGCCCGCGAGAAGGCCGCCGCCCTGCCCGAGGCCCCCGCCGCCTCGCGCGCCTGGCTCGGCGGGCTGCCGATCGTGGTCAAGGACCTCTCCAACGTCGCGGGCCAGCGCACCACCATGGGCGGCTCGGGCCTGTTTGCGGACAACGTCGCCGCCGCCTCCAGCCATGACGTGGCGCGGCTGGAGGGGAACGGCGCGCTGGCGGTGGCCAAGGCGACCTCGCCGGAGTTCGGGTTCAACGCGACCACCTGCTCGGAGCTGTTCGGGTACACCCGCAATCCCTGGAACACCGCGCGCTCGACGGCCGGGTCCTCGGGCGGCTCGGCGGCGGCGCTGGCGACGGGGATGGCGTGGCTGGCGACGGGCTCGGATCTGGGCGCCTCGATCCGGGCGCCGGCGGGATTCTGCGGGGTGGTCGGGCTGCGCCCCAGTCCCGGCCTTGTCCCGCGCGGACCGGGGTCGAGCCCGTTCAACACCCTTTCCGTCGCCGGTCCGATGGCGCGCACGGTGGGCGACGTGGCGCTGATGCTGGACGCGATGGTCGGGCACGCGCCCGCCGACCCGCTGTCCTTCCCGCCCCCGCCGGACCTGTTCCGCGAGGGGCTGGAGCGGGACCTGCCCCCCTTGCGCGCGGGCCTCTCGGTCGACCTCGGCATCACCCGCTGCCACTCCGAGATCGCGGCCTCCGTGCGCGCGGCCGGCGCGGTGTTCGAGGGCATGGGCGCGCAGGTCGCCGAGGATCACCCGGACTTCGCCGGCATCGTCGACGCGTTCTACGAGGTCCGCGGCTTCGGCCACGTGGTCGGCATGGGCCCGCTGGTGGACCGCGCGCGCGACCGCCTGACGCCCGAGATCACCTGGTCGGTCGACACCGCCCGCGCGCTGACGCCCGAGACCATCGCGCGGGGCGAGCGCACCCGCGCCGCCGTCCACGCCCGCGTCGCCGCCTGGTTCGCGACCCGCGACCTGCTGCTGATCCCCACCGCGGTGGTCCCGCCCTTCCCGGTCGAGTGGACCACGGTCGAGTCCTGCGAGGGCCACGCCTTCGAGCGCTACATCGACTGGATCGCGATCACCTTCGCGATCTCGATGGTCGGGCTGCCGGCGATCTCGGTCCCCTGCGGCTTCACCTCAGAGGGACTGCCCATCGGCCTGCAGATCATCGGCCCGCCCCGTGGAGAGCACGCCGTCCTGCGCGCCGCCGCCGCCTTCGAGCGGGCCCTGGCGCTGGGCCCGATCACCCCCCTCGACCCGCGCGCGGGCCTCTGAGGCGCAGGCGCCGCACGCGGTCGCGCGCCCGGGCCCGGCGTCGCGCTGCGCGGCGCGGCCGCCGGGGGCGCCGGGGACGCGCGTCTTCCGCCGGCGCCGTCGCGGGCCGTGTTCCGAGGGGCGCCCAGACGCCCGCCACCGGCGCGACGCAGCCAAGCCCGCCCGCAGGGCGCCTGTAGACCGTTTGTGGAAAGACGCGGGCCGGCGGCGCTCAGTCGTCCCGCCAGATCACCGCGCAGGGGCCCCCGCCGTCGGGGCCCTGGTGCTCGGCGCCGCCGGAGACGAACAGCTCGGTCGTCCCGGTCAGTCCCGCCAGCATCCCGCCCACGAAGCCGCGCGCGTGGCGGGTGGAAGCGATGTCGGAATCGTCCAGCATCGTGTGGCGCGCGCCGCGGATGGCGCCGGAGGCGGAGGCCTCGGCCTTGGCCAGCAGGGCGACGAAGCGGGCGCCGCCCTCGGCCGTCAGCTGGGCGCGGAAGCCGGGATCGAAGGCCGAGAGCAGCCCCGCGGCCGCGGGCGCGTCGATCGCGTCCGCCATCACCGCATGGGCGATGCGCAGCGGGCCGCTCCAGGCGGGGGAGAGGCCCAGCGCCGCGACCTCGCAATCCTCCAGTTCCACCCCGGCCGAGCAGCTGGCCCTCCCGCTCCACAAGCCCCAGTCCCCGCAGATTGCGGCGTCGGTGACGGCCCCGGGCGCGACCTCGCCCAGCGCCAGCGCGACCCCCAGCGCCGAGGCGCCGCGGGAGAGGCCCATGCTCCTGATCGTCGAGGTCGTGGCCACCGCCGCGGGACCGCCGGCGCGGGCCGCCCGCTCGGCCGTCAGCAGGGGGCACTTCACCTGCACGTAGTGGACATCGGCGGGGTCCTCGATCCCCGCCTCGGCCATTGCGGCGAGGGCCGCCTCGCGCACCGCGTCGGCCTGCGCGGCCCGGCCGATCTCGCCCGGCGCCAGCGCCCGGGTGCGCGCCACCCCGATGGCGAGCGCGGGCGGGCCGGCGGGGGCCTCGCTCTCGATCTCCTCGAAGACCAGCCAGTGGGGGGAGAGGCCGCCCTCGGTCCCCCCCGACATCACCATCGAGATCGTCTCCAGCCGTCCCGGCGGCAGCAGCGGCGCCAGCGCCGCCTTCAGGCTGGCCACCGCATAGCCGCGGGTGAAGTCGTTCACGCAGCCGTTGCCCTCGGTCTTGCCGAGGATGGCGCGGATCGCGCTCGGCGCGATCTCGCCCCGCCCCACGGCCGCCAGGATTGCCGAGACGTCGTCGGGTCCCGACATCGGCAGGCGGCGAACCCGGGTCTCGCGGCCCATCACAGCTCCTTCCGCATCGCCCAGCCGGCCACCCGCCGCTCGATCAGCGAGAAGATCGCATAAAGCGTCACCCCCATCACCGAGAGCACAAGCAGACCCGCGAAGACCATCGGCACGTTGAACATTGAGGAGGCGATCATCATCATGTTCCCGATCCCCTTGTTGGAGGCCACCGTCTCGGCGATGACCGAGCCCACGAAGCTGAGCGTGATCGCCACCTTCAGCGAGGCGAAGAAATAGGGCATCGAGCGCGGCAGCCCCACGTTCCACAGGATGTCGCGGCGCGAGGCCTTCATCGCCTTCATCACGTCCTCGAGCTCGGGCTCGACGGTGGCGATGCCGGTCGCCACGTTCACCACGATCGGGAAGATGCAGATGATCATCGCGGTGAGGATCGCGGGCGCCGTGCCCGCGCCGAACCAGAGGACGAAGATCGGCACCACCGCGACCTTGGGGATGGACGAGATCCCCACCAGCAGCGGATAGGCGGTGTCGAAGGCCAGTTTCGAGGAGCCGATCAGCACCCCCAGCGCCAGCCCGATCACCACCCCGCCCGCAAAGCCCACAAGCGTGGTGTAGAGGGTCTGCCAGGCGTGGGGCCAGATTGCGGGGGCGTATTCGACGAAGGTCGCGACCACCTGCGTGGGCCGCGGCAGCACCAGGTCGGAGATGCCGAAGACCAGGCAGACCAGCTCCCAGAACACGAACACCGCCACGATCAGCCCGGCGGAGGCGAATTTCCTCTGCATCGGCGTCATTGCGCGGCCTCCTTCAGGCTGGCGGCGGCGGGGGGATGCACGATCAGCTCGCGCAGCTGCTCGACGATCGAGACGAACTCGGGCCGGAAGGTCTGGGCGATCTCGCGCGGGCGCGGCGTGTCGACCGTGCGGTCCTCGATGATCCGGCCCGGGCGGGCGGACATCACGCAGATGCGGTTGGCGAGGAACGCCGCCTCGCGCAGGTCGTGAGTGACCAGAAGGACCGTCGAGCCGCGGGCCATCCACAGGTCCTGGAGGGTCGACCACAGCTCCTCGCGGGTGAACTGGTCGAGCGCGCCGAAGGGCTCGTCCAGCAGCAGCAGGTCGGGGTCGTGGACCAGCGCGCGGCAGAGGTTGGCGCGCTGCTGCATGCCCCCCGAGAGCTGCCAGGGGTGCTTGTCGGCGAAGTCCAGCAGCCCGACCTGGGCCAGCAGCGCGTCGACCCGGTCGCGATACTCGCCCCGGCGCCTGGCGCGGTAGTGGGCGCGGAACGGCGGCACGATCTTGAGGGGCAGCATGACGTTGTCGCGGATCGTCAGCCACGGCAGCAGGCTGGCGGACTGGAAGGCCATGCCCACGCGCACCGGCTCGGCCCCCAGCTCGCGGCCTGCGAAGAGGATGTGGCCGGAGGTGGGGGCCAGCAGCTCGGACACCAGCTTGAGGATCGTGGACTTGCCGCAGCCCGAGGGGCCGACCAGCGCGATGAAGTCGCCCTTGGGCGCCTCGAGCGAGGTCGGCTGCAGGGCCAGCGTCTGTTCCTCGCCCACGTCGTAGGCGAAGGAGACGTTCTCGAATTTCACCTGCGCGGTCATTCGGCGCTCCCTTCGGGTCGGGCGGGGGCCCCGGGCTCGACCCGGGGCCTCCTGCGGCGGGCGGGCGAGAGGCCCCGGGTCAGGCCCGGGGCGCCGCGGAGGGCGGTCGTGGCGCAGGGCCGGGGGGGCGAGGCGCCGTCGGCCCGGGTCATCGGGCGCCTCCGGTGAGTTTGGCCAGCGACAGCGCCACGTTGCGCGGCGCAGGCGCGGGCATGCGCTGGATGTCGGTGACCTGCCGGCCGTGGCCCTGCATGCCGGGGACCAGCTTGCGGTCGCGCTGGACGAAGGCGCCGCGGACGAGGGTGTGGACGGGGGCGCCGACGGTCTCGACGCCCTCGAACGGCGTGATGCGGGAGCGGGAGTGGAGGTTTTCGGCCCGGATCGTCTCGCGCCGGGCGAGGTCGACGCAGGCGATGTCGGCATGGGCGCCGGGGGCGATGCGGCCCTTCGCCGGCCACAGACCGAAGCTGCGCGCGGGGGCCCCGGCGGACATGCGCACGTAGTCCATGATCGAGACGTCGCCCGCCGCCACTCGGGTCAGCATCAGCGGCATCTGGGTCTCGACGCCCGGGAAGCCGCAGTCGACGTCCCAGATGTTCGGCCGCAGTTTTTCCTCCGGCGTGTGGGGGGCGTGGTCGGTGGCGATCATGTCCACCACTCCGGATTTCAGCGCGGCGAGGATGCCCTCGGCGTCCTTCTTCTCCCGCACCGGCGGGTTCACCCGGATCACGCCGCCGCAGCGGGCGTAGTCCGACGAGTCGAGGAACAGGTAGCAGGGGCAGGTCTCGCCGGTGACGTCGACGCCGCGGGCCTTGGCCTCGGTGAGCGGGCGAAGCTCGCCCGCCGAGGAGATGTGCAGGATATGGATGCGGGCGCCGGTCCACTCGGCGAGGATCGCGGCGCGGGCGACGGCCTCGATGGCGACGACCTCGGGGCGGGCGAGGATGTGGTCGAGCGGCGCGGTCCGACCGGCGGCCTTCAGGGCGGCCTCGCGGCGGGCCATGATCGAGGCGGTCTCGGCGTGCAGCGAGACGCGCAGGCCGGTCAGCGCCGCCTTCTCGAAGCACTCCAGCATCGCCCCGGTGGAGGGACTGGGGAGATTCCCAAACGTGTTGCCCATGTAGAGCTTGAAGGCGTTGGCGCCGGCGTCGGCCAGCGCCTGGACGCGGTCCAGCGTCTCCTCGCCCAGCAGGGCGTAGAGGCCGAAGTCGACGCAGCTCTTGGCGCCCGCGATGGCGGCCTTGTCGGCCAGCGCCTCGGGCGTGGCTGTGGGGGGGACGGTGTTGGGCATCTCGAAGACGGTCGTGACGCCCCCCATGGCGGCGGCGGCGCCGCCGCTCTCCCAGTCCTCCTTGTGGGTGTAGCCGGGGTCGCGGAAGTGGACGTGAACGTCGATGGCGCCCGGCAGGAGGTGGAGGCCGCTCACGTCCACCCTCTCGGCGGCCGGGGGCATCGCTTCGGGCGCGCCGACGGCGAGGATCTCGCCGTCCTTGATGGCGACGTCGGCGCGGTCGACGGCGGTCTCGGAGACGACGAGGCCTCCGCTCAGGATCAGGTCTGCGGTCATCGGGTCTCTCACAGGGCGGCCCAGCCGCCGTCGACCGCGAGGTCCGCGCCGGTGATCTGGCGCGCCCGGTCGGAGGCGAGGAACAGGACGGCGTCGGCCACGTCTCGGTCGGTCGAGATCCGGCGCAGGGCGTAGTCGGAGGCGTGCAGCGCCAGCGCCTCGTCCTCGGTAATGCCGTGCCGGGCGGCGACGTCGGGCACGACCTTGTCGCGAAAGCGGGGGCCGTCGACCATGCCGGGCGCGACCGTGTTCACCGCGATGCCATGGGGCCCGAGCTCCAGCGCGAAGGACTTGGTGATCCCGCGCAGCCCCCACTTGGACGAGGAATAGGCCAGCCGCATCGCCCGGCCGCGCATCCCGAACGTGCCGCCCACGTTGACGATCCGGCCAGCGCCACGGGCGATCATCCCCGGCGCCACGGCGTGGATCATGTTGAACGGCCCGCGCATGTTGAGGTGCACGATCTCGTCGAACTCGGAGGCTGTGGTCTCGACCCCCGTCTTGCCGATGGGGCCCGAGCCGCCGGCCACGTTGACCAGCACGTCGAAGGCGCCGCCCAGCGCGGTCTCGGCCTCGGCCACCGCGGCCTCGACCCGGGCGGCGTCGGTGACGTCGCAGGGCAGGATCTCGGCGCGGACCCCTTTTGTGCGGGCGGCGTCGGCGATGGGCGCCACGGCGGCGACGTCGCGGGCGAAGAGGGCGAGGTCCGCCCCCTCCTCCGCGAAGGCCAGCGTGATCGCGGCGCCCATGCCCTTGGCGGGGCCGGTGATCGCGACCCGGAGGCCTCTCAGCATCAGGTCCATCAGAGCAGCTTGGTGATGCGCTCGGACATCGGCGGCAGGAAGGCGTCGGTGTAGATCTCCGACACCTCCGGCGTGCGCGGCAGGCCGTTCGCCTCGACCACGATGTCGATGGCCTTGGCGAAGCGCTCGGGGTCGACGGCGCCGAGGCCGTATTCGGCGAGCTCAGGGTGGTTCATCTCGTCCTGCAGGGTGGCGATCAGGCGCTCCTTCTCGATCGCCTTGTTGATCAGGGGCTCGCGCTCGGCCACCGAGTCCACGGCCGCGTCCATGTCGGCGAGCGTGTCGGCCACGCCCCTGTTGATCGCCTCGACCATGCCCGAGACGAGTTCGGGCTGCTCCTGCGTCATCGCCTTGGGCACGATCAGGCCGTTGGAATAGAGGTCCATGCCGTAGTCGCCGTAGTTGATGAAGCGGATGTCCGTGTCGGGATCCATGCCCGAGAGCTTGGCCGAGAAGCGGATCGTGTTGACGTAGCCGAAGACCCCGTCGACCTGCCCGCCCTTGAGCATCTGCTCGCGCAGGTTGGGCTGGAAGTTGGTGATCTCGATGCCCGAGTCATCCAGCCCCGCGATCTTCACGAAGGCCGGCCACAGCTTCAGCGCGCCGTCGTTGGCCGATCCGCCCAGCTTCTTGCCCTCGAGATCCTTGGCCGTCTCGATGCCGCTGTCGGCCATCACGCCCACGGTGAAGGGGGGCTTGTTGTACATCTGGTAGACGCAGATCGGGGCCTCGTCGGGCTTCTGCGCGGCGAGCTGGATCAGCGCGTTCACGTCGCCGAAGCCCACGTCGTAGGAGCCCGAGGCGACCGCGCCCACCGCGGCGCCCGAGCCGTTGCCCTGGTCGATGATCATCTCGATGCCCGCGTCGGCGAAGTAGCCGCGATCCTGGGCGAGGAAGAACCAGGACTGCGGGCCCTGGTAGCGCCAGTTGAGCACCATGCGCACCGGCGTCTGGGCGCGGACGAGGGCGGGCGAGAACAGCGAGGCGGCCGCGGCGGCGCCGCCAAGGGCGGCCGTGCGGCGCAGGAGGGACCGGCGGGTGAGGCTCATCGGGGTCTCCGTCTGTCGGAAGGGCTGCGAGGCGGACCGGCGGGCTCCGGTCTTCTGGGGCGCAGTCTGCCCTTGCACAGCGTTGCCGTCTTGTGCTGCTTGTGCGGGAGGACGTTGCCGAAAACGCGACACGAGGGGCGCGATGAAGCACCTGACCACCTTCCGCCTGATCGACGCGGTGGCGCGCCTGGGCTCGATCCGGCGGGCGGGGGAGGCGATGGCGATCACCGCCTCGGCCGTGCAGCGCCGCCTGACCGCCTTCGAGGAGGAGCTGGGCGAGCCGATCTTCGAACGCCTCCCCCACGGGGTGCGCCTGAACGCGGCCGGAGAGCTGGCGATCCACCACATCCGCCAGCAGCTGGCCGAGACGGACCGGCTGCGCTCGCGCCTCGCGGATCTGACGGGGGTGCGGCGGGGGCATGTCTCGGTGGCCTGTTCGCAGGCGCTGACGCCCTATTTCCTGCCCGAGGAGATCGGCCGCTACTGCGCCGCCTTCCCGGCGGTGAGCTTCGAGGTGATGGTGCAGGAGCATGGCGCGGCCGCCGCGGCGCTGGAGGCCTACCTGGTGGATCTCGCGCTGGTTTTCGACGCCGCGGGCCCGCCGCCGTTCGAGATCCTGATCGCGGTCCCCCAGCCGATCCGCGCGATCATGGCCGCCGACCACCCGCTCGCCGCCCGCGGGGAGCTGCGCCTGCGCGAGTGCCTGGAGTACCCGCTGGCCCTGCCCACCCGCGCCTTCGGCGGCCGCCTGCTGATCGAGCGGTCGCTGGCCGCCAGGGGCTTTGCCGCGACGCCGGAGCTGGAGAGCAACAGTTTCGAATACCTCAAGGCCCACGTCGCCCGCAGCCGCACCGTCGCCTTCCAGATCGACGTGGGCGCCCCGCGCGAGGGCGAGCGCGAGGGCGTGGTCAGCCTGGCCGTCGCCGCCCGCGACGTGCAGGCCGGCGCGCTGTATTTCGGGCAGCTGAAGGGGCGCAGCCTGTCGGTCGCCGCCGCCCGCTTCGCCGACCAGGTGACCCGCAGCCTCGAGGACCGCTTCGGGGCGGGGTGAGGTCGCCCGCGGCGGGGCCGCGCCGGGCCGAGGGGCCTCAGGCCCGCTGGCTCAGCGCGGTCAGGGCGCCGGCGCCGATCAGCCCGCCGCCGCCGATGCGGCCCATCCAGGTCATCACGCCCGGACGCGCCACGCGGGCCCGCATCTCGCCGGCCGCGAGGCCCCAGAGCACGGCGTTCGCAGCCCCGATCACGGTGAAGGTGGCCACCAGGATCGCGGCCTGCTGGGCATAGCCGCGGGCGGGGTCGATGAACTGCGGGGCGAAGGCCACGAAGAACACCAGGCCCTTGGGGTTGAGCAGCGTCACCAGGAAAGCCTGGCGGAACATGCGCCCGCGCGAGGCGGCGCGGCGGGCGAGCGCGCGCCCGGCCTCGGCCTCGCGCGCTCCGCGCCACATCTTCACGCCCAGCCAGACGAGATAGGCCGCGCCGGCCCATTTCACGCCCGTGTAGAGCATCGCCGAGGCCGCCAGCACCGCTCCCATGCCGGCCAGCGAGACCGAGGTCGCGATCAGGTCGCCCAGCGTCACCCCCGCCGCCGCGGCGGGGACCGAGCGGCGCCCCTCGCCCAGCGCGAAGCCCACCACCAGCAGCACCGTCGGACCGGGGATCGCCACCAGCACCGCGCTCGCCGCCGCAAAGGCCAGCCACATCCCGAGATCCATCGCGCGTCCTCCTGCTCTGTCGGGGCCAGCAAAGACACGGGCGCAGGCTGTCCGCAAGCGGCTTGGGCCGCAAGTCGAGGGCGATCCCCGGGCGGGACCGGGGCCCTTGCGGCAGGCGCGTTCGGGGGGAGGGCGCGGGCCATGCCGGGGTGAAGATCGGGATCCGCGCGGGCACGGGCGTGAGGATGGGCGCGGGCGGCAGGCATCTCCGCCGCGTCGCTCCGGTTTCGAGCCTCGCGCAGGAGGCCCCGGGTCGAGCCCGGGGCGCGCCCCGGTCGCCGGTCGCGCGCCCGATTCCGGGGGCGCGCGACGCCTCGCGGGGCCGCTCAGCCGCCGGAGCGCAGGGCCTCGAGGAGGGCCGCGTTCTCGTAGCCGTCGGGCGTCATCCCGCGGGAGCGCTGGAAGGCGCGGATCGCGTCGCGGCTGTCGGGGCCGATGATGCCGTCGACGCCCTTGGTGTCGTAGCCCATCGCGGTCAGACGCTCCTGCATCTCGATCTTCTGGCTGCGGGAGAGGGGCTTGTCTCCGCGGGGCCAGGGCGCCTGCACGCCCGGCCCGCCGGTGATCCGGTCGCCCAGCAGGCCGACGGCCAGCGCATAGGAGGTCGAGTTGTTGTAGCGCTTGATCACCTTGAAGTTCTTCCAGGTGATGAAGGCCGGGCCCCTGGCGCCGGCCGGCGCCTCGATCACCGCCTCGCCGTGGTCGGGCAGCGCGCCGCCGCCGTAGGGGGCCACGCCCATCGCCGCCCAGGCCGACGTGGCGCGCGAGGAGCCGGTCGTGGCGTAGTCGAAGCCCGAGGGCAGGCGCACCTCCATCCCCCAGGGCTGGCCCATCACCCAGCCGAACCGGGCGAGGTAGTTGGCGGTCGAGGCGAGCGCGTCCTCGGCGTCCTCGCTCCACAGGTCGCGGCGGCCGTCGCCGCCATGGTCGACGGCATAGGCCTCGAAGCTGGTGGGGATGAACTGGGTGTGGCCCATCGCGCCGGCCCAGGAGCCGACCATACGCTGGGGCGTGATGTCCCCCGCCTGCAGGATGCGCAGGGCGGAGATCAGCTGCTCCTCGGCGAAGTCGCGGCGGCGGCCCTCGTAGGCGAGCGTGGCCAGCGACTCGACCACCGGGATCGAGCCGTAGTTGGCGCCGAACGCGCTCTCGAGCCCCCAGATCGCCAGCACGTACTCGCGGTCGACCGAATAGCGGCTCTCGATCCCGTCGAGCATTGCGCGCTTCTCGGCCAGCTTCTGGCGGCCGGTGGCCACGCGGGTGTCGGAGACGGCGCTGTCGAGATATTCCCAGATCGGGCGCGAGAACTCGGGCTGGTAGGCGTCGAGCTCCAGCACCTTCGCGTTCACGCTCACGCCCCGGAAGGCGTTGTCGAAGACGTCGCCGCGGATGCCCTGGGCCAGCGCCTTGCTGCGGAAGCCGCGCTTCCAGCTTTCGAAATCGGCCGGCTGGGCGGCCGGCGCCGGGGCGCTCGCCTGCGCCGCGGGGCGCGAGGGCGGAGAGCTCTCCACGCTGCGCGGCCCTTCGGCCGAGGCGCAGCCGCCGACTGCGGCCGCAAGAATGGCGCCCGTGAGGATTCGCGGGGTTCGGGTTCGGGACATCGTGCCTCCGCCTGCGCGCGCGTGTTCGCCCTCCGCCTGCCGGGGGGACCGCGCGTCTGCTCGAGTTTGGGCGCAGGGTATCTTGAGCCCGGGGCCGAAAAAAGGCGAGTGTGCCCCCAAGCGCGCGACCGCCCAGCGGAATCGGGGTGGCGCGCAGCGATTGGAGGAGACGCACATGAAAGTCAGCGAAGCGGTGGACCGCCGGATCTCGGCGCGGGCCTTCCTGAAGGACCCGGTCCCGCGCGAGGTGATCGAGCGGGTGCTGCTGCGCGCCGCGCGCGCGCCCTCCGGCGGCAACCTTCAGCCCTGGCTCATCACGGTGGTGCAGGACGAGAAGCTGGAGGAGCTGCTGGCCGAGGTGGCCGTGAAGCTCGAGGCCACCGGCGGCGAGACCATGGAGTACGAGGTCTACCCCCCCAACCTGCACGAGCCCTACCGCTCGCGCCGCTTCGGCGTCGGCGAGGCGATGTACGAGCTGCTGGACATCGAGCGCGCTGACAAGGCCGGCCGGCTGCGCTGGTTTGCCAACAACTACCGCATGTTCGGCGCGCCGGCGGGGCTGTTCGTGCATGTCGACCGCAAGATGGGCGCCCCGCAGTGGTCGGACCTGGGCATGTACCTGCAGACAGTGATGCTGCTGTTCCAGGAGGAAGGCTACGACACCTGCGCGCAGGAGGCCTGGGGGCGGTTCTACTCGACCGTCGACGCGTTCGTGGGCGCGGATCCCCAGACGATGCTGTTCTGCGGCATGGCGATCGGCAAGATCGACGCGCAGCACCCGGTGAACAAGCTCCGCTCGGCGCGCGCGCCCGCCGAGGAATGGCTGCGCTTCATGTGATCGGATCGGGGCGGGGGGCGAGGACGGCGCGCCCCCCGGCCCGCCGCTGTGGGCTCAGGCTGCGCCGGAGCGCGTCCGGGGGCGCGCTTCGCCCCGGGTCGCCGGCGCTCCTGCCGAGGCCCCCCTCCCGACCCCGCCACGGGAAACGGCGCGCCCGGGCGCCTCTCCTGCAACGCGCCGCGGGCGGGAGGCCGCCAACCGGCGCGAGGCCCGACGCGGCGCCTCCCCGATCAGCCGGCCGGCGCGCCGGCGACGTCGATCAGCCGGCCGGCGCGCCGGCGACGTCGAGCAGCGCGGCGGCCACGCGGTCCGCATCCTCGACCCGCATGCCGGCCACGTTCACCCGCCCGCCGGCCACCGCATAGATGCCGTGGACCGAGCGCAGCCGTTCGACCTGGGCGCGGTCGAGGCCCAGCAGCGAGAAGATCCCCCGCTGCTCGGCCACGAACCCCCAGCCCTGCCCGCCCGGCAGCGCCGCCAGCGCCTCGGCCAGCGCCCTTCGGTTGCCGTTGATCCGATCGCGCATCGCGGCGAGCTCGGCCCGCCAGTCGGCGGCCAGCGCCGCGTCCTCGAGCACCGCGCGCACCAGCGCGCCGCCGTGGTCGGGGGGCATCGAGTAGACCATGCGCGTCACCGCCTCGAGCCCGTCCTGCGCCGCGCGCCTGCGCGCGGGGTCGGCGGCGTGGGCGTAGACCGCCCCCGCCCGCTCCCGGTAGAGGCCGAAGTTCTTCGAGCAGGACGCGCCCATCAGCGCCTCGGGGACCATGGAGATCACGGTGCGCATGCCCGCGCAGTCCCGTTCCCAGTCGTCGCCAAACCCCGCATAGGCCATGTCGAAGACCGGCAGCCAGCCGCGCCGCGCGGCGATGGCGCCGATCTCGGCCCATTGCGCGGGCGTCGGATCGACGCCGGTGGGGTTGTGGCAGCAGCCGTGCAGCAGCACCGCGTCGCCGGGGCCGAGCGCCTCCAGCGCCTCGGCCATCGCTGCGAAGTCCAGCGCCCGGCCGGCGCGGTCGAGCCAGGGGTATTCGCCAAGCGCCAGCCCTGCGCCGGCGAACAGGTTGGGGTGGTTCGGCCAGGTCGGCGCGGGCAGCCAGATCCTGGTCCCGGGCGCCGCGCGCCGGATCAGCATCGCCAGGATCCACAGCGCGCCCGAGCCGCCGGCCGCCTGGACCATGGCGCTTTCGGAGGCGAGCGGGGCGCCCAGAAGCTCCTCGCCCAGCAGGCGGCAGAACTCGAGGTCGCCGGGCAGGCCGACGTAGGTCTTGGTGGTCTGGGCGGCGACCAGGCGTTCTTCGGCCGCCTGCACGGCGCGGAACACCGGGGTGGCCCCGGTCTCGTCGCGGTAGACGCCGACCCCGAGGTCGATCTTGTCGGGCCGCGGATCCTCGCGGTAGCGGGCCATCAGGGCCAGGATGGCGTCGGGCTCGGCCTTGGGCAGGGTCTCGAACATCGCTCTCAGTCCAGCCGCCGGAAGCCGGTGGGAGGGCCCGCGTCGCCCGCCCCGATCCGGGAGACGGCCTGGGCGAGCGGCTCCACCGCGCAGGCCATGTGGTGGGCGTTGGCATGCAGAAGCCTCTCGGAGTCAAGCATGACGCCGACGTGGCCCTTCCAGAACACCAGGTCGCCGCGGGCGAGGCGCTGCGGCTCGACCGGCTGGCCGAGGCCCGCCTGCATGTCGGAATCGCGCGGGCAGTCGAACCCCGCCGCCCAGCGCGCCGCCTGCACCAGGCCAGAGCAGTCGATCCCGGCGCCCGAGCCGCCGCCCCACAGGTAGGGGGTCCCCACGAAGCTCTCGGCCGCCGCAACCCAGTCCGCTGCGGGGGTCTCGATCGGGGCGACGTGGACGGCCGGAACCCAGCCCTCGGCGCAGGCCAGGAACTCGCCCTCGATCCGCCCGCGCAGGCGGGCGTTCAGCGACAGCGCCGCGAGGGGCCGGGTCTTGATGTCCGCCGCGGGATAGAGGGTCGAGCGGACGGAAGCGATCCGGTGGGTCGGCGCGGCGCCCGCCGGGGCCAGCGCCTCGGCCGGCACATAGCCCACGTAGCCGTCGCGCGCGGCCTGACCCCAGGCGAGGCCCCCGGCGGTCTCGTAGACGTCGAAGGCCGCGCCCATCAGCAGCTCGGCTGCGTAGCCCTTCGCGCCGGGACGCGAGAACAGCGGCGCCGTGGCCCTCGACACCTGCATCGGCGTGGGGGCGGCGAAGCGGGCGGCCTCGACCTGGCCGCGCAGGGACAGGGCGGCGAGGTCGGGGCGGGCGGGGGTCAGCCGGGGATCGTGGGCGGCCATGGGCCTCTCGCAGTCGGTCGGGGTCTGGCCCCGCGGCGTGGGGTGAGGGGCGCCCCGCGGGGGCCGCCCCGGGGGGGCGGCGTCAGGCCGGGTGGCGGTCGCAGAGCACGGCGAAGGCGGCGCGGGTTCCCATCGCCTCGCCGCCCTTGGGCCGGCCGGGGCGGGTTGTCTGGTTCCAGCCGTAGATGTCGAAATGGGCGAAGGCGCCCGCATTCTCGACAAAGCGGCGCAGGAACAGGGCCGCGGTGATCGCGCCGGCCATGCCGCCCGAGGGCGCGTTGTCGAGATCGGCGATCCCCGGCTCGATCTTCTCCTCGTAGCCGGGCCAGAACGGCAGCCGCCACAGCGGGTCCTTTACCCGGGTGGCGGCATCGGTCAGCTCCATGGCCATTATCTGGTCGTCGGTGAAGAAGGGCGGCAGCTCCGGGCCCAGCGCCACGCGGGCGGCGCCGGTCAGCGTGGCCCAGCAGAGCAGGACCTCGGGGCTCTCCTCGTCGGCCAGCGCCAGGGCGTCGGCCAGGACCAGGCGGCCCTCGGCGTCGGTGTTGTTGATCTCGACCGTCAGGCCCTTGCGCGAGGCGAGAATGTCGCCCGGGCGGAACGAGGCCGAGGCGACCGCGTTCTCGGCCGAGGGCACGAGGATCCGCAGCCGGACCGGCAGGCCCTGCGCCATGATCATCCGCGCCAGCCCCAGGACGTTGGCCGCCCCCCCCATGTCCTTCTTCATCAGCCCCATCGAGGCGCCGGGCTTCAGGTTCAGCCCGCCGGTGTCGAAGGCGATGCCCTTGCCGACCAGGGTGATCTTCGGCGCGTCGGGCTCGCCCCAGATCAGGTCGATCATCCGCGGCTCGCGGCCCGGCGCGGCGGCGCGGCCGACGGCATGGACGAGCGGGAAGTTCGCCGCCAGCAGGTCCTCGCCGACGGTCGAGGCGACCTCGGCCCCGAACTCGGCCGCGAGCGCCCGGGCGGCGGCCTCGATCTCGGCGGGGCCCATGTCGTTGGCGGGCGTGTCGATCAGCCAGCGGGTGAGCGCCACGCCGTCGGCGATGGCGTGCAGCCGCTCGGCGTCCAGCGCGCCGGGCACGGCGAGGCGCACGTCCCTGGGCTCGGCGCCCTTGCGATAGCGGTCGAAGCGGGTGCGCGAGAGCAGCCAGCCCAGCGCCGCCTCGGCCTGGTGCTCCTCGGGCGCGTCGAGCGCCCAGGTGCCCTCGGGCAGCGCCTCGGCCGCCTTGCCCAGATCGAAACGCGAGCGGGCGCGCGCCGCCGCGTCGCCGTGGCCGAACAGGGCCAGCGCCGGGGCGCCGTCCCGGCCCGGAACCAGGCACAGCTGGCCCAGCCGCGCGCGAAAACCCGAGGCCTCGACCCAGGCGCGCTGCGCAGGCTCGAGCGCGCCGAGCGCCGGCTCCAGCCCGTCGGGCTCGACCAGGCGCAGGGGGCGGGCGTCGGGGGCCTCGCCGAGGACGAGGCGGTCGGCGCGCGGAAGGGGGGCGGGGTCGGTCATCGGGTTCCTCTCGTTCGGCCGGCGCAGCCTAGCGGGCCGGCGGGCGGGCGCAAGGCGCGGGATACGGGGCCGACCCGGGAGGGGGCCGACGCGCGATCCGGGAGGCGGAGCGATCGGTCCGCGCCGGGCGCCGCTCGGCGGATCTTCCGGCCCGCGCGGTCCCCGCGCCGGTCCCGCCGGGATGCCCCGCGTCTCGCCCGACGGAGCGGCGACCGGGGGCGCCGGGGCGGGCGAGGCGTGTGCCGGACGCGGACCCGCAGGCGCATCCCCGGGCGGGATGGTCAGGGCCGCCGCCGGCGCTCGGCGAAAGACCCCGGCGAGGGCGCGCCGGGGTCTTCTTGCAGGCGTCTCAGTGGGAGGTCACTCGGCCGCGGACCTGGCCTCGAGCGCGTCGAGGCGGGCCTTGAGGGTCTCGTTCTCCTCGCGGGCCTTCACGGCCATCTCGCGCACGGCCTCGAATTCCTCGCGGGTGACGAAGTTGTTCTCGGCCATCCAGCGCTCGATGAAGCCGCGGAAGGCGGTTTCGGCTTCGGTGCGCGCGCCCTGGGCCACGCCGGCGGCCGAGGTCATCAGGCGGCTGAGGTCGTCGAAAAACGGGCTGCGGGTCTGCATGGCGGTCTCCTTCGGGTTCACGGGAAACATGGGGCCGCCGGATCCGATTCGCCACCCGCCGCGCCGCCGCGGGGCCGCGCCGCCGCCCCCCAGCGCCCGCCGCGCGTTGACCGGCGCGGCGCGGCGGTCTAGACCGCGACCTGGCGGCCCCGTGGCTCAACTGGATAGAGCAGCCCCCTCCTAAGGGGCAGGTTACAGGTTCGAATCCTGTCGGGGTCACCATCGCTTCCCTATCCATCTGATCCACCTTCATTTTTCGGCCTGATTTGGAACTTTTCGGGCCGAGTTGGAACTTTCCCGTTCTTGCTTCGATCTTGTGAGCACGCGCCGGCGGTTGAACTTCTTGGCGTAGCGCTCGATCTCCTTCAGCGACTCGTGGCCGGTCCAGGCGCCCACCTGATGGTGCGTAGCCTCGGCCTCCACCAGCGCGATGGCGCGGGCCTTGCGCAAGCCGTGCGCGGTCTTCCCCTTCACCCCGGCGGCGCGGGCCTTCTCCGCGAACCACTGCGAGACAGCCTTCTGGGAGCGGGCGTGGCCGTCCCGCGTGGTCAGGAAGGTCATGTGCCGCTCGGGGCGACTATCGACCGCCTGGCGCAGCAGGGCGAGGTCAGAGGCCATGTCCTCGGCGAAGTCGGGCAGCTCGCGGTCGAATGGGACCGCCACCTCGCCGCCCGTCTTCTCCTGCCGGAAGCTCAGCCAGCCGTCGCGGTCGACGTTCCCCTCACCCATGCGCACCGCATCCGAGACGCGAGCGCCGGTCCAGAAGATCAGTTCGAACGCCAACCGCTCGGCCGTGCCGATGGGCCAGCGCGCCCGGAACTTCTCGACATCCCCCGCCTCCCAGGGCACATGGCCGTCAGACTTCGCGACCTTCTTGCGCGTGAGACCGTCCGAGGGGTCCGTTGACAGGTCATAGGCCGACTTCGCCCAGGCGCAGAGACCGCGCCACACCCGAAGCCGGTTGTTCGCCGCGTGGCCCGCGAAGCGGTCAAGATCCTTCTGAATGTGCTTCAGGCGCAGCTGCGCGATGGGTCCAGAGCCATAGCGGGACCGAATGTCGTCCAGCGTCGTCTGACGCCGCGAGCGCGTCGAGGCCTTGAGCCCGCGCGTGAAGTCGTCGGAAGCGCGGTAGCGGATGACGGCCTCCGCGATCGTGCCGTCACGGACCGGGGCGCGGGGCGTGGCTCCGGCGGCCTCGGCATAGGCTGCGAGGAACTTCGGATCGTCCATCGGGGCGTCCGGCATCGCGACCGCCTTCTGCCCGGTCTTCCGGTAGAACCACGGCTTGAAATACCAGCGAGGATTCCCGCTCGGCCACGTCCCCGACCGGCTCAGGTGCTTCAGCTTTACGTTCCGAACAGGGCGTCGCATGCGTTGTCGCCTTCATCGCCATCGGGCGGGAGCGCGAACAGCGCGTCGTCCAGCTCGTGGCGCAGCCAGACCTTCAGGGTTCCCCGCAGCACCCGCGCCGGGGGCAGGATGCCCGACCGCACCATGTCGTCAAAGGTCGACGCGCTCACGCCGCAGTGGCGCGCGGCCTGAAGCCGGCGGAGCCCGGTGGGCAGATAACCCGCATCACGCTCCTGCATGGCCTATGGCCCTCCGCTCACAGCCCCTTGGACGTCGAAACCCGAACCTGGCGCGTCGGCCCGGTCCCCTGCGCCTTGGCGAGGCGTCTTTCGACGTCGCCAAGGGCGCGCTCCAGCTCCGCGTCCGACCGATAGGTGACGGACTGCCCATCGTATTCGACCGTCCGCAGGCCGTTGAACCGCGCCTTCAGGAGCGCGTCGCGGAAGCCTTCCAGGTCGGACGCGGAGTAGGCCATGCGATCAGGCCCCCGCGTTGCGATACCAGCCGCGCCAGTCGACGAAGCCGGCGCCGAAGTCGAGGCGCACCTTGATCTGCACGCCGTCCACCTCGAAGCCGTTCCGGGACTCGATCTGCGGGCCGGGCGCGCCCTCGAGGTAGGCGAATTCGAGGCCGTCGATCTCGGACGGCGCGGCGACCAGATACCAGGCCGCCGCGCTGGTGAAGCGGGGCTCCACGATCACCGACAGGTTGGTGTGGGTGTTCACGTCGTCCGTCTTCGCCGGGGTGATCGCCGCCACCAGCTTCAGGGCGGTTTCCTCCAGCTCGGGCGGGACGATGAAGTATTTCGGCGTCACGGCGATCCGCTCGGCCGAGACGCCGGTCTGGCGGCGCATGGCGGTGCGGGCGGCTGCGAGGGTGGTGTCGTCGGGCGCCGCGCCGGAGCCGGCGAGGTTGCCGTGATCCGCGTGGAACAGCGCCGTGCCGTCCGACATGGCCGGGTTGGCCAGCAGCAGGTCCACCAGGAACTGCGCTTCGAACTGCGCGGAGGCCTGGCCGAAGCGGGCGGCGAGGTTGGCGAAGGCCCCGAGGTCGTCGTTGACGATGGCCTGCCGGCTGATGCCGATGATCCGGCCGTAGGTGTCGACCTTGTAGCTCTCGGCGGCCTCGGCCATCGTCCCCGAGGTGAACTCGCCCGCCTCGTTGACCTTCTCCAGCGAGGGCGCCTCGCCGAGCATGATCCGCTGCCGGGCGCGGAAGTCGCGGGCGGTGGTCTGCGCGCCCGCCATCTTCACACCCGCCGGGGCGGCCGAGTAGGCGGCGCGCAGCGTGCGGCCCACGGTGTCGCCCAGGATGATCGAGAAATCGGACGTGGTGTGCAGCGCCCGCGTCACCAGGGCGGCGGGGGCGAGGCCGGTGGTCGAGACGCCGGCGCGCTGGAGCATGTCGCGGGCCATGTCGACCGTCGACATGCCGTAGAAGGCCCGCGCGGGCTCGGACAGCTGGTGCGAGGGGTTCATGCGCGCGTAGAGGGCTTCGCCCATCCGCTCGCCGCGCAGCTCGGGCGCGTCGTTGTCGTGCAGGATCGTCGCCCGCTGCGTGCGGATCGGGGCGGCGCTGCGCGTGGCCATCGCGTCGAAGGCGGCGGCGCGGGCGGCCTCGACGGTCGCCTCGGCGTCGATCTGCCCATCGGCCCAGCCGGCTTCCAGGCCGGCAAGCCGCCCGATGCTGCGGATCTCCGCGTTGACCTGCGCCCGCGTCACGGGGGCGGGGTTCGGGGCCGCGGTCGTCGCCGGGCGGTCCTGAGTGATCTGATCGTCAGGCATGTGACTGCTCCTGATGGTGGCGCCCTCGTCGGCGGGGACGGACACGATGGACACTTCCTTGGGCGTCCAGCGGGTTGCGGTGCGGATGACGCGCCCGGCGGCGGCGCGCTCGTCCTTCCAGGCGTTGACCTGATAGCCGAGGGAAATCCCGCGCAGGGCGCCGTCCTCGATGTCGTCCAGGATCGGGTCCACCTCGGCGCGACGTGAGAACTTGATGCGCACGATCAGGTTGCCGCCCTCGATCCGCGAGGCTTCGACCACGCCCAGCACGTCGCGCACGCTCATGCGCCGATGCGAGTCGAGAACCGGCGCGCCGTCCAGGGCGCGCAGGTCGGCGGCGGCGACGGGAAGGCGCTCGGTGAAGCCGAAGCGCTCGACGTCGGCGCCGGTCGAGGCGACGGCTTCGACGGTGCGAGCCTCGCGGTCGAGGCTCCGCGGGCTCAGGGAGGCGGCCCGAACGACCAGGGCGGGGACGGCGGGGGCGTTCATGCGGCGGCCTCCTGCGGCTTGGCGACGGGCGAGGGGCCATCGGCCGAAATCTCGGCGTCCAGCTGGTCGAGGTCGCGGCCTCGGCCGGCGACGACTTCGCGGCGGGACTTGAAGCCCGCCTCCACGGCGGCGGCCTCGGCCCGGATTTCCTTCTCGGGGTCCACCCAGGGCCAGCCGGGGCGGATGAAGGCGGCGGCCAGCCACGGGCGCGGATCAGCCTCGAAGCCGGGCGCGGGCTCGCGGCCCTCCAGGACCTCCAGCGTCAGCCAGCGCCGCCAGATGGGGCGCAGCAGCTGCGGGATGAGGATTTGGTCCTGCACCGCCTCCATGCGGCGGCGGAAGTCGATCAGGCCGGCGCGGATGCTCGAATAGTTCACGCTCGACAGGTCGGCCGTCAGGCCCTCATAGGTGACGCCGAGGCCGGCGGCGATGCCGCGCAACTGCGCCTTCAGGAACTCGCCGGCCGTGCCGGAG
This sequence comes from uncultured Albimonas sp., assembly GCF_963977235.1. Lineage (NCBI taxonomy): Bacteria > Pseudomonadati > Pseudomonadota > Alphaproteobacteria > Rhodobacterales > Paracoccaceae > Albimonas > uncultured Albimonas sp. Next base: position 9,491 of record NZ_CAXBOD010000017.1, on the reverse strand, counting down.
CCCGCGGGCGGGGTCGGGAACTTGATGTCCTGACCAGGGCGCAGGACCTGCAAGGTCCCCGGCTCCAGGCCGGTGTCCATGATGCCGTCCGTCTCGGTCCCGTCGAAGCTCCCCGCGCCCGGCCCCTGCTCGAAGATGAAGCCGGCGAACATGGCTTCGGTCTTCAGGCGCACCAGGAGCGCGTCCTCGGCCGCGTCGTGCTCGGAGAGGCGCAGCAGGATCGGGGCGAGCCAGCTCAGGCCGCGCACCTGGCCGGGGAAGACCGGGCGGAAGACGTGCAGCACGTCGGCGGCCGGCAGGCGGCGGGGCGTCAGCTGCGCGGCGAACGGCTGGTCGAGGGGGTCTTCGAAGACGTGGTAGGCCACCCGCCGCCCCTCGCCGTCGAACTCGATCCCGGCGACGATGCGGGCGCCGCCGCCGAGGTCGCGATGCAGGGTCGGGTCCACCTGATCGGGCTCCAGCAGCTGGAGCCGCAGCCCCTCGCCCTGCCGGGCGCGCAGCAGGATGAAGGCCTCGCCGTCGCGCGGCAGGGCGCGGGCGACGGCGGCCTGAAAGGCGGCGAGGTTGGTGCGGTCGTCGCCGGTCACGTCCTCGGCCCAGGCGGCGAAGCTCGCGTTGATCGCGCTGCGCGCCGCGGGGTCGGGGTGGGCCGACTGCGGGCGGATGCCGGTCGCGCCGGTGAGGGCGCTGGCGATGCTCTCGACGCCCGCGGCGGCGTAGCCGTTGTTCGCGACCTGATAGCGGGCGCGGGCGAGGATGGGGCCGCGGGCGGCGAGCGCGGCCGTGTTCGGCGCGGCCATCGCCTGGCCGGCGCCCCAGCGCCGCCCGCCGCCGGCGGCGTCATAGGACCGGGCCGCGGAGGCGGGCCGGGGACGCTGAAGCAGGCGGCGGATGCGGTCGAGCATGATCGGCTCCGATCAGGCGGGGACGGCGGCGGCGGGCACCGCGCCGTTGAGGCGGACGCGCCCCGTGGCGGAAGGGTTGGCGGCCGCGGCGGCGGCGCAGCCGATCAGGACGTTGCCCGCGTCGGCGGCCGAGGTCGCCTCGGCCTCGGCCGGGTCCCAGTAGATCGGTGCGCCGGCGGTCCAGGCCTGCGCCGAGGTCTTCGGCAGGTCGAAGACGCCGGCCGTGGCGATCTCGACGGACGCGCCGCTGGCGGCGTCGGTGGCGGCGACGCCGAACAGCATCCCGACCAGGACGCCGGCGCCGCTGCCGACGGTCGCGGGCGCGGTCACGCTCATCATGGCGCCGGGCTGAATGTAGTTCTTCACCGATCAGGCCTCCTAGTCAGGGGTGCGGGGTGCGCCGCCCGCGGAATTCTCCGGACGCGGGCGGCGCAAGCGAAGGTGGCAACCAGGAAGTCGGCCTCCGCTATCCGGCGCGGACGGAAAACGCGCCGGAATCTCGTTGCGTCGCTGGTCAGGCGGGCGCGACTTCGTCCTTCACCAGCGCCTTGCCATCCAGCCGGTAGCCGGCGGCGGCGGCGCGCGCCTGCGCGGCGGCGTAGATCGGGGCGGCGCGCAGCATCACGACGGAAGCGGCGGCGGCGAAGTCGTCGTCGGTCACTTCGGAGCGCAGCGCCGCATAGCTGCGGCGGTTGCCGGTGGTCAGCACCATGTCGACCAGCCACAGGTCTTCGGGCGCTTCGGCGTCCAGTTGGTCGAGATACCGCTCGACGATGCCCGAGAAGGCGATGGCTTCGCTCGCGTCCTGGCGGCCGACGCTGGCGACCAGGCTCATGAAGATCTCCTGCGCGAACAGGTCCGCGCCGTCATAGGTCCGCTGACGCCCGCGGCCGTCGGTTTCGAAGCGCGAAAGGGGGGTGTCTTCGCGGGCGAGCATGGAACGGAACGTTTCGCGGTTCATGCCCAGGATCGCCACGAACTCGCCGAGCCTGATCGCATCGGGGTTCTTCGCCATGATCGTCTCCAATGTGATGTCTTATTCATCACTGACATAAAGTGCGGATCAAATCAACACGAATTCACGCCCGCCCCGCCATCGCCTCCGCCGCCGCGATCATATTGAACGCGAACGTGGCGACGCGTCGCTCGAACTCGTTGTCCAGCAGGAAATGCTCGGGGCTCCAATCGAAGACGTCCGCAGGAATCCCCCATGCCGGCGATATTGGGTCGAGGATCTGAAGCGCGGCGCGAGTCATCAAGGCGAGGCCGGCGGGAGTCGTGGGAACAATGACCGCGAGGTCCTTTTCAGCCGCGATGGCCTCATTTAGAAGACGACAATACTCGGGGTCGTCGTCCTCGCGCTCGGCTGCATAGCTGTAAGTATTCAGCGCCTTGTATGCCTTGCGCCATTCGAGGAAGGCAGAGACGAAGGGGTCAGGTTCGACCTGGCGGGCGAGGGCGGCGGAGGGGAGCGCCAGCAGTGCGGGGGCGGCGAGGGCAGTGCGGCGGGTGAGGGTCATGGTGCATTTCCATCCTTTGCGCTATGCTAGCTGCACATGTGACAATCGCACAGGAAGTGACTTGTGACAAGCGCACAGGTTCGGGGAGCGCGGGGCCTTCTTGGCTGGTCGGTTCGGCAGCTCGCCGAGGCTGCCGGCGTCCATCGCAACACGATCAGTAACTTTGAGACTGGCAAATATCGGGGCGATGCGGAGACACTCGCGGCGATCCGCAGAACGCTTGAGACCGCTGGAGTGGTCTTTATCGCGGAGAACGGCGGAGGCGCAGGCGTCAGGCTAAGAAAGGTGAGTCATGAGTGATTACGAAGATATGTTTAAGGCTGCGAAGGCTGAGAACGAGCGCAAGCGGGAAATTGAGGCAGCAAGTAGGAGGGAAGCCGAGGATCTGGGTGTAAGGCATCACAAGGAATACTTGTCAAAGTTTCGAGACGCGATTCTTCCCGAGATCAAGGCGCTTGGCATCGCCCTAAACAGGAACGGATTCGATGCTACGCCCGAAATAACTGAGCGGACCATTGATCGCATGCCCCGCGCCCCGTCGAGTGAAATAAAGCTGAGCATCTCTGTTGAGAGCTCCACCCATCGAGGAGTTGCCAGTATCTCCGCGGATTTTGTCGACGGGAAAGGCAATTTTATGCTGAAGCGCGCAGAGCATGATTACATTGTTTCGGGCGAGGTCAACTTGGATGACGATCCAGCGCTTCTGGTTTCGGAGTTCCGTGGGGTGGCAAAGAAGATGATCGAGAAGATCGCCTAAAGCTACCGCTCCATCCACTTCGACTTGATCCGCGTCGGCCTCGCCGCCGGCGCGAGCGCCACCCGCCCCGCCGCCTTCAGCGCCACGTTCGCCAGCTCCTGCGCCTCGCGCTCCAGGTCCAGCCCCTGCACCCGCAGCCCGTGCAGCGCGGCCGAGGCGTAGACCAGGCAGTCCAGCGCCTCGTTGCGGATGCCGGATCGCTTCGGCTCCCACGACCGCACCGGGCGTCCGTTCACGTAGCGGGTGCGGACCTTCTCGGCGGTCAGCTGGTCGAACCACTCCGGGCCGAGGCCGGCGGCGAAGCGGATCGCGCCGGGGCCGGGCTCGGCGATGGGCAGGCGGGCGGCGATCTTGTCCTTGAGGGCGTCCACCCCGACGATGAAGACGGGCGCCCCGCCCTTGCCCTTGGACGCGGTGCGGGGCCACGCCTGCACGCCCTGACCGCCCCGCCCCTTGATCCCCCAGACGCGTCGGCGCAGGCGGGTGCGGGTGAACTCGTAGGCCATGGCGGTGTTGCTGCCGCCGGTGTCCACCGCGACGGCGCGCAGGCCCATGTCCGGGACGGCGCGGGCGTGGGGGCGGCGCTCCAGCAGGAAGGCGTCCAGGTCCTCCCAGATGGCGGGGCCGGAGGGGTCGCCCCAGATGACGTGATGCTCCAGGACGAAGGACTGCTCGCCGGCGCCCCAGCCCACGACCTGCGCCTCGATCCGGTCGGCCTGCACGTCCACGCCGGCGGTCAGCAGAACCACGTCCGCGGGCAGCTCATCGCCGAAGGTCTCCCGCCGGGCCAGCAGCCCGCCGGGGTCGATCATGTCGCCGCCCCGGTCCTCCCAGGTCTCGCCCAGGCAGGTGTTGACCCAAACCTGCAACCGGGCCGGATCCTTGCGGACCTTGCCGTGCGCCTCGGCGATCTCGCCGAAGCTTTCGAACACGCTGTAGAGGCTGGACAGGTGGAAGCCGGCGGTGCGGCCGTCGCCCTCGGCCGTGGCGCGCCACTCGCCGCGGGCCAGCAGCTCGGGCTTGCGTTCGTCCTCGATCACGCCTCCGCAGCTCGGGCAGGCGGCGTAGGCTTCGCCGCGGCGGCCCTCGGGCCAATGGATGTTCCCCCACTCCAGCGTGTGGAACTCGCCGCAAGCCGGGCACGGGATGAAGAACCGGCGTTGATCGGACTCGAGGAAGGCGGCCTCGATCCGCGACTCGCCCTTGATGGTGGGCGTGCTGACCAGGAGGATCTTGCGCCGGCCGCGATAGGTGGCGGTCCGCTTCATGGCGAGGTCGACCGGATCGCCCTCGCCGTCCGCGTCGGCGGGGAAGGCGTCCACCTCGTCCATGAACAGGAACCGGGCGGGGGTCGAGCGCAGGCCGGCGGCCGAGTTGGCGCCGGTCATGACGATCTGCCCGCCGGGGAAGGCCTTGGCGAAGGCGGTGTTGGTGCTGTCTCGCGACCTGGCGGGGGCGATGCGCTTGCGCAGCTCGGGCGTCGCCTCGATCATCGGATCGATGCGGGTCCGGGTGTTGCGCCTCACCATGTCGAGGCTCGGCATGACCAGGAGGGCGAGGCCGGGCGCGTTGTGGACGATGTAGCCCAGCCAGTTGAGGCCGGCTTCGGTCCCGCCCAGCTGCGCGCCCTTCACGAAGACGACCCGCTCCAGCGGCGAGCCCACCGACAGGGCGTCCATGATCCCGCGCAGGTAGGGGGCGCGATCGGTGCGCCAGCGGCCGGGCTCGGCCGAGGTCGCCGGCAGCATCCGGTGGGCGTCGGCCCATTCGGAGACGGTCAGCTGGCGTTCCGGCATCATGCCGGCGCGCCATGCGGCGTCGATCAGGGCGGCGTCAGTCGTCATCGGTCAGGGCGTCCAGCGGGGTTTCTGCGAGGTCGACCAGGTGCGCCCGCATCTCGCGGTCGAGGGCGGAGAACAGGGCGGCGGCGTCGACCCCCAGCTCTACCGCCAGCCGGGGCGTCACGCGGCTGACCCATGCCAGATGCGCGTCCCGCTCCAGGCGCGCGCGCTCGAACACCGCCTTCTCGGCCTCGGCCCGGTCGACCAGGTTCCCGCGGGCGCGCTCCAGCTCGATCCGGGCGGCCTCCAGCTTCACCCGGTCCAGCTCGCGCCGGGGGTCGACGCTGGGCTTGTCCGCGAGGGCCTTGCGGCGGTGCGGAGCGATGTTCTCGCGATACCAGTCGAGGGCGTCGAGCCGCTTGACGCGCTTGCCGTCCGCGGTGAGCGGCAGGCCCTGTTCCACCAGCTGCGAGACGCGGGCCTTGGACAAGCCAAGCTCCTCGGCGAAGGCCGATTTCGTCACCTCTGGGGGCGGCGGGTGGGTCGCTTCAAGGTTGTGGAACAGGGCGGTCATGGCTCGATAGTTAAGCTATTTCAGGGGCTTCACGCTAGTAAACCACCGGGGTTCGAATTACCCGCAGCATGGGGGTGGGGGGAAGGACCCGTTCGGGGGGCGAAGGGTCGGTCACGCCCTTCGCCGTGCCTCGTCGGCCCTCGGCGCTCGGTCCTGGCCGGCTTTGAGGGCGAAGAACGCCTCGGCCGTCACCACGTCCTCGGCCTCGCGGTCACTCGGCGGCCAGCCGAAGGGGAGCGACGCCCCTGGTTCGCCCCTTCTCAGCCCTCTCAGGCCCATCACGTCGAGCGAAGGCCAGCCCTTCCGGGCGAGCCAGTCCGACCAGGCGGCGAGGCGCTTGGGACAGGCGACGAATTCCTCGGGGATCGCTCGGCCGCGGCCCGGCGGAGCCTCATGGCTCGGCTTCGACGGCTTGGCCGTTCGCGCGCGGAGTGGGTTCTTAGTGGGTTCTCTTATATAGGGGGTGACATCCCTGTCACCTTTTCCGGTCGCGTGTGTCACCCTTTTCGCGGGTCGAAGGGTGACAACCCTGTCACCTTTTCCCGGGGCTTTCTCGGCCGCGATCTCGCCGGGGAAGGTCAGCTGATAGGTCGAGGATCGGCCCCGCCCGGAAGCGCGATCCACGGCCAGCCAGCCGGCTTCCTCCAGCTCCCGCACTGCCCGGCGCACCTGGCGCGTGGACAGGGCCAGCGCCTCGGCCAGCGTCTCCACGCAAGGGTGGCATGCCCCCGTGTCGTTGTCGGCGAACTCCTCGGCCAGAGCCCATGCGAGCATCTTCGCCGACAGCGTGCGGGCCTGATCCTTGCGGATGCAGCGGCCCCACATGAAGCGATCCCGGCGCCAATCACGCATGGTCGCCTCCATCCGTCAGGCGGCAGCACACGTCCATGAGCCAGTCTTCTTGCTTCGGCGACAGGGAGTGCAGGCGGCCGGCCGTGTAGAGCCGCGCCAGCGTGCCGATGAACTCCAGGTCACGACCGTGCAGCTGCTCGGGGCGGCTGCACGCGAACAGGAGGCCGACTTCCCACGCCTCGGCCGGCAGGTCGACGGTCGGCCGAACGCGGTGCTGGGGAAAGGGAATGATGGTTGCGGACGGCCGCGCAAGGCCGTAGGATTCTGCCGTCAAGCTTCCATTGCCGTCGCGCGAGGTGCCAGCCTCCGCGGCGGTTTTGCTTTTCAGGGGGGCCGTTTCGGGCTTGGAAGCCGCACGGCCAAGGCCCTGATTTTCCACACCGACCAGTGTTGGAACTTTTGGCGCTAGCGCCTTCGTCTTGCGGCGCTCCCGGCGTCCTGTCGGGGTCACCAGTCTTCCCAGCATTGCGACCCTGCCGCCTCGAGGGCGCCCGTGCGCGCGCAGCCTCGCGCCGCGCGCGAGACCGCCCGCCGCCGGGAGGGCGACGGGCGCTCGGGGTTCTGCGCGGGACGCGGCCTCAGGCGGCGCCCAGCTCCCCGGCCACGGCGTCGGCGGCGTCGCGGGCGATGCCCACCAGCTCCTCGGCCTCGGCGGGCGTCAGGCACAGGGGCGGGGCCATGCCGAGGATGTCGCCCTGGGGCATGGCGCGTACGATCAGTCCCCGCTCGAGCGCGGCGGCGGCGATGCGGGCGCCGACCTTCTCGGAGGGGTCGAAGAACCTGCGGGCGCCGGGGTCCCGCACGAACTCGACCGCGGCCATCAGGCCCTCGCCGCGGACCTCGCCCACGATGGGATGGCCGTCGAAGGCGTCGTGCAACAGCTTCTGGAAGATCGCGCCGGTGTCGCGGGCGTTGTCCACGATCTTCATCTCGTCGATCAGCTTCAGGTTCGCCACCCCCGCGGCCGCGCACAGCGGATGGGCCGAGTAGGTCCACCCGTGTCCCAGCGGCCCCAGATCGTCGGTCCCCCTGGCCACCATCTCGAACAGCCGTTGCGAGAGGATCGAGCCCGACAGCGGCGCGTAGGCCGAGGTCAGCCCCTTGGCGATGGTGATCAGGTCCGGCTTCATCCCGTAGTGCTCCGAGCCGAACATCGAGCCGAGGCGCCCGAAGCCGGTGACCACCTCGTCGGCGATCAGCATCACGTCATGCTCGGCCAGCACCGCCTGGATCTTCTCCCAGTAGCCGGCCGGCGGGGGCACGATGCCCCCGGTTCCGAGGATCGGCTCGCCGATGAAGGCGGCGACCGTGTCGGGTCCCTCGGCGCGGATCATCGCGTCGAGTTGCTCGGCGCACCAGGTCGAGAACGCCTCCTCCGACATCGCCGGGTCGGGGCGGCGGTAGTAGTAGGGCGCCTCGGTGTGCAGGATCGGGTTCAGCGGCAGGTCGAAGGCATTGTGAAAGAGCTCGAGCCCGGTCAGCGAGCCGGTCATCAGCCCCGAGCCGTGATAGCCCCGCCAGCGCGAGATGATCTTCTTCTTCTCGGGCCGACCGGTGACGTTCATCGCGTACCAGATCAGCTTGATGTTGGTCTCGTTCGCATCCGAGCCCGAGAGCCCGAAATACACCTTCGACATGTGCTCGGGCGCGCGCTCGAGCACCATGTGCGCCAGCTCGATCGCGGCCTCCGAGCCGTGGCCGGCGTAGGCGTGGTAGTAGGCGAGCTTGCGGGCCTGCTCGGCGATGGCCTCGGCGATCTCCATCCGGCCGTAGCCGACGTTCACGCAGTAGAGGCCGGCGAAGCCGTCGAGGCTCTCGCGCCCGTCGCGGTCGCGGATGCGCACGCCCTGGCCGCCCTCGATGATCCGCGAGGGGGACTCGCCGCGGGCATGGGCGCCGGAGGCGGTCGAGGGGTGCAGGAAGCTCTCGCGGTCCCACTGCGACAGCAGGTCGTTGGTCAGCATGGCGGGGTCTCCTGCGCGTAAGGGGGGGCGAGGGGACTCCTACGGGGGATGACGCTGCGTTCCAACCCCCCGGTCCGGCGCCGCGCGGGGTCAGCCCAGCGGGGTCTGGCGGGCGGAGCGGGAGGCGCGCCGCTCGATCCCCAGGCGACGCTCGCGCCAGATGATCAGGATGCCCGAGACGGTCACCAGGCCCGCGCCCCCCAGCACCACCAGCGTCGGCGCCTCGCCGAAGATGAACCAGCCCACCGCGACGGCAAGGACCATCGAGACGTATTCGAAGGGCGCAATCACCCCCGCCTCGGCGTAGCGGTAGGAGGAGGTCAGCAGGATCTGCCCCACGCCCCCCGCCGTGCCGGCGGTCAGCAACAGCAGCCACTGCGTGGCGTCGGGGGTCTGCCAGACGAACGGCAGCAGGACGCCGGCCATCACGGTGCAGGCGGCGGTGAACCAGAACACGATGGCCGCGGTGGTCTCGGTCTTCGAGAGGCCCCGCACGAAGGTCTGCGCAAGCCCCATCATCACCGCCGCGACCAGCGCGATCAGCACCCCCAGCGCAGGCGAGCCCCAGCGCGCGCCCTCCTCCCCCGGCTCGATCCCCGAGGTCGAGAGCGCCCCGCTTTCGTCGCCCAGCAGGCGCGGGGCCATGACCAGCAGCACGCCGAGAAAGCCCACGCCCACCGCGGCCATGCGGTAGAGGCGCAGCCGCTCGCCCAGAAACAGGGCGGCGAAGAGGGTGATGAACAGGGGGGCCGCGTAGGTGATCGCCACCACCTCGGTCAGCGGCAGCAGGGTGAGCGCGAGGAACATGCAGCTCATCGCGCCGGCGCCGGCCAGCGAGCGCCAGACATGCCCCATCGGGTTGGGGGTGCGCAGCCCTCCGGGCAGGTCGCGGCGCAGGGCCAGCCAGATCACGATCGGCGGCAGCGCGAAGAAGGAGCGGAAGAACAGCACCTCGACGGTGGGGATCGACCCGTCCAGCGCCTTGACCGAGCCGGTCAGCCCCATCAGCACCGCCACCGAGATCACCTTCAGCAGGATGCCGGTGAACGGGTTGGGCGCGTCGGAGGGGTCGGCGGCGGGCGGGGGCGCGGCGGAAGCGGTCATCGCCTTTCCCTACGCGCCCCCCCCCCCCCCCCCC